>JAJRUV010000143.1 GCA_024277595.1 Gammaproteobacteria bacterium | reverse complement strand
GGTCGGGGGGATCAATGGTATTTTCCAAGGTATATTTCCACTTGTGCACAATAAACTTCTGATATTGCAACGGTTTGCCTGGTGCATCGTTGCGCTGTTCAGCATCGCGGCGAGTATGCCCGCAGTTGCCCAGTCGCCGACAGCCGAGCAGATGCGCATGTTTCAGAGCCTCAGCCCGGATCAGAAGGCTGCATTGCTGGAGGCGCTGCAGTCCGGGGCCAGTACACAAGGCCCGTCTCCTCAGGGCACCATGGGGCCGAAAGATGCAACGGTCCCTGCCGATGCGGAACAATCTGAATCTGAAGATACGGGCACACTGCGGGCCGAGGGCGGCGTCACGATAGTGGTGAATACCCGCTTCAAGGAAGATGCCGACCCGCTCGATATCAGCGAGTTTATGGCGGATATCTATCGGTCCCGGCTGTTGGGCAGCCGGACGCTGAAACTGGATCCGGCTGGTGTTCTGGATATTCCCGGGATTGCCTCGGTGCCACTGGCGGGTTTGTCAGCAGATGAGATCGCGATTCGGCTGGGTTCCGAGCCCCAGTTGGCGATGCTGGATGTCGAGGTCACCATCCTGCCACTGACACCCACCGGCGCCGATGCGCTGGAACCGTTTGGCTACAGTTTGTTCGATCCCGAGACGGGTTCCGATTTTGAGGTTCAACCTACACCCTATGCCCCGGTGCCCAGGGATTATGTGATTGGTCCTGGCGATGTTTTACAGGTCTACCTCTATGGCAACGAAAACTATTCCGTAACGTTGCCGGTCAACCAGGACGGAACGATCAACTTCCCCAAAATCGGACCGAAATCCGTTGCCGGGCTGACTTTCGATGAAATCAAACAGGAAATAGAAGAACGTGTCGACACGCAACTGATCGGTACCGAGGCGTCCGTTACGATGGGCGAGTTGCGATCGATTCGCGTGTTTGTCGTAGGTGATGTCAAACGGCCGGGCGCCTATACCATGAGTAGCCTGGCACGCGTGACGACTGCACTGTTCTATGGTGGTGGTATCACCGAGATTGGTTCTTTGCGAAGGATACAGCTGAAGCGCAAGGGTAAGCTGGTGCAGACTCTCGATCTTTACGATCTTTTGTTGGCCGGCGATACCAGCAACGACGCTCAGCTTCGGGCGGATGACGTGATTTTCATTCCACCGGTCGACAGGATGGTGAGTGTAGATGGCGAGGTCAAGCGGCCTGCTATCTATGAGCTCAAGGATGAGCGTAGTGTCGCCGATGTGATCAGCCTGGCCGGTGGGCTCAGGCCGGCGGCTGATGGAACCAGCGTGCGGCTTGAGAGAATAGAGCCTTCCGGAAGGCGGCGGGTCGAAACTCTGGATATCACGCAGCCGGAAGGTCAGGCAACCCGCCTTCAGTCAGGGGACCTGCTGCGGATATTTCCGGTACTTGAAGAAGTGCAGGATGCCGTATTTCTCAGTGGGCACGTCACTCGTCCGGGCAGCTATGAATGGTCGCCGGACATGACCATAGTAGACTTGATTCCCGCGGCTACCTACCTGAAACCGAAAGCCGATCTGGGTTATGTGCTGATTCGCCGGGAGCAGGGACGGGATCGCCAGACACAGGTGCTGTCAGCCGATTTGCGGGCGGCACTGGATGCACCGGATTCGGCAGCCAACCTTCGGCTTCACAACCGGGACCGGGTGACCGTGTTCAAGCTGGGCATGGCGCGAACCGGCGCCATTAAGACCATTCTTGCCGAACTCAAATCGCAGGCGACACGAGATACGCCCCTGCAGGCAGTAACCATATCGGGGCAGGTGCGTGCGCCGGGATCCTATCCGCTCGAACCCGGCATGCGTGTTTCTGATCTGATCCGGGCAGGCAATGGTTTGAGTGCAGCCGCTTTCAGCGCTCAGGCGGAGCTGACCCGGTATGTAATCGATGCCAGCGGTAAGCGCCAGACCCGGTTGATTGATGTAGACCTCGCCGCGATACGCGCTGGTGATGAGAGTGCAGACCTGCTCCTGACGCCTTATGATTATCTGAATATCAAGGAAGTGTCGGCGTGGGATGAACAGTTTGAGGTTGAGATTGCCGGCGAAGTTCGTTTTCCAGGTGTTTATCCGGTACGCCGTGGCGAGACACTCAGCGATGTGATTTCGCGTGCCGGGGGGCTCACAGAGCAGGCGTTTAAGGAAGGTACGGTATTTACGCGGAAGAGTCTGCAGGAACGCGAAGCGCAGCAAATAGAAACTCTCGCCGCGCGGCTGGAGAGTGATCTGACGACCCTCGCGCTGCAGAACACAACGGCGTCCAGCAACAACGCACAACAGGCAATGGGTATCGGCCAGTCATTGTTGCAGCAACTCAGGGCCAGTGTGCCAACAGGTCGGCTGGTTATCGATCTTGAACAAGTGCTGGAGCATCCGGGTAACCTGGATTATGACATCGTCGTCAGGGACGGCGACCGGCTGCTGGTACCTGATCTGTCGCAGGAAATCATGGTGCTGGGCGAGGTGCAGTATGCGACATCCCACCTGTACGGGCCGGGCTTGACCCGAACCAGTTATATCGACTTGAGCGGCGGGACTACAGCAAATGCGGATAAGAAGCGCATCTATGTTGTACGCGCGAATGGCGCGGTAGTTGCCAACAGTTCCGCCCGCTGGTTTCGCAGCGACCGGATGAAAATGAGACCGGGCGATACGATCGTGGTGCCGCCGGATACCGACCGGATGCCGAAGCTGGCGCAGTGGTCGAGTATTACCCAGATTATTTTTAATCTTTCTGTTGCGATTGCTGCGATCAACTCTTTCTAGTAGTGCGTTTGGCTGGCCTGATCTTCCAGTGCGGGATCAAAGAGAAGGTGGTTCCATGTTACTGTTATCAATACAAAAGTACGCGAGTATGAGACGCTTGGAGTCAAAATCGAGGGGTTACAGCGACAAGCCGGACATTGCGATTAGTTCGTTTCAGGGTCTATTGGAATACTAAGCTAGCTGTGAAGTCGGTGAAATTGGGAGTCAGCTCGTGAGTCAGGGGACGAAAGCCAGTGATATCGGCTTGCCCGGGATAATGCGGTTTTTTGGTCGTCACCGGTGGGTGATTCTGGGTACATCCCTCACTTTTTTCATTCTTGCCACGATGGCCGCTTTTTACATGACCCCGGTATACCGGGCCGAGATCATGCTGGTGCCGGTGAAAGAATCCGGTGGTGGAGCGATGTCTTCGCTGCTGTCGAACTTTGGTGGTCTGGGTGTACTCTCGGGCCTGGGCAAGCCGCAATCGAGCAGGAAGGGTGAGGCATTGGCGATGCTCAGGTCGCGCGCCTTTCTGTTCGAGTTTTTTGATAAACATGATGTCCTGCAGGTTCTATATGCGGGCTTATGGGATTCTGATTCAGGGAAATGGACTGTTCCGGAGAATGAGGTTCCGACAGTGCAGCGTGCCTACAGGCGGTTTATTAATAATATCATGACTGTGTCCGAAGACGACGGTACGGGGACGGTCAGCGTATCGATTGACTGGAAGGACCGTTTTATTGCGGCTCAATGGGCGAACGACCTGATTGCCATGCTGAATGAGACGCTGAGAGCTCGGGTGGCTGCAGAAGCGCAGAAGAGTATCGAGTACCTGAACAGCGAGCTGGAGGAGGTGGGCCTGGTTGGTCTGCGGCAGGCAATCTACCGGCTGATAGAAGCACAGATTGAAACGATCATGCTGACGAATGTGCGGCAGGAATTTGTATTTCGCGTTATCGATCCCGCAGTGCCGCCGGACAGTGATCGTTTTGTGCGTCCGCAGCGGCTGCGAATTTCGATTATCGGGCTGTTTTTCGGGCTGTTTTCCGGCATTTTTATTGCGGCAGTATGGGATGCTTTCAAGACGGCTTCTCGCGTGGAACATCCTGGGGGCGCATGAGTATCCTGCTTCAATGTGTTGATATCCAGCTGTCCGAATACCGTTGCCGCTCGTTTTGAAGTTTGTGCTGTTTCCGGGTTTGTCCTGTTCCGTGTGCCGCCGGTTCCGCATCGTGGTTTTGAGCGTGATATCGCGGTAGCGTAGCAGAGGAGTGGCGTTGGCTTCACAGGCAATCAGGGCTGAATTTCGAATTGTCGATGCACTGCAGATAGTGCGGGATCGGTTGCTTTTCGTATTTGTGATGGCGGCACTGATCGTGATGCTTGAGGCTATGTTTATATTCACTGAGCAGCCCAGGTATCAGGCGCATGTCACAATTGCGCCGGCCATGCCGCTGACAGATCCATCTCCGACGGCTGGTGCAGCCGGCCTTGTGTCCGCGGCGATATTCGGCGGCCCCGGTCTTTTCGCAGATCGGGATATGGAGCGCAATGCCTTGGCTCTACTGGGATCCCGGTTGGTAACCCGGCGTTTCATTGAGAGCGAAGACCTGCTGCCGGTGTTTTTTTCCGACGCATGGGACGCGGTTAACGGGACCTGGATCGAGAGCGATCCCGCGTTGCAGCCCGCCATCAATGATGCAGTCGAGTTGTTCGAAAACGAGATCAGGTTTATTTCCCGGGATGTGCGGTCCGGTCTGGTTCAGGTCAATATCGAATGGTCGGACCCGGTGCTGGCAGCGCAGTGGGCCAACGCATTGGTGAAAGTAGCCGACGAAATGATACGGAAACGGGATATCGATGAGGCGACAGAAAATATCCGTTTTCTTCGGGATATGGTAGAGACTTCCACGTACGTATCAGTCAGACAAATCGGTTACAGGCTGATAGAGGCGAATACCAAAAAGGCGATGTTGGCGCGGGTCAAGGAGAGCTACGCTTTCACGATCATCGATCCCGCGGTTATCCCCGATCCCGGTTACATCGTGAACATGTCTGCCAGCCTGAAGCTAACCTTTGCTGTTGTTCTTGCATTTGGTTGCTCCATATTGTGGGTTGTCGTCGTTTCGATTGCTTCGGTGCGGAAAGCGTAGGGTGATAATGACGTTGTTACGGCGCGAGTCTTGCCGGTAAAGGTGCTTTCGAATGCTCGGTAGCATGCAGCGTTTGCTCTTTGTTCTGGTCATTGCTTTTCCCTTGCTGGGGCAGTCGTTTCCGTACGGTTTTCCGGTTTTTCTGCCGCTGTTGTTGCTGTTGTCGATAGTAACCTGCCTGCTGCGGATATCAGACGAGGGTTTCAGCGGTTTGCTGGTAGGTGATCCCTGGTTTGTGGCGATCTGCACTGCAACCTTCCTTTCCTATGTCTATGGCATCGTGATCTCGGTCGATGTGCAGGGGCCTTATGTTCTCCGTGAGATGGCGAATGGTATCGTGGTGATTCTGCTGATCCTGGTCATGGCAAACTCGGGTTGGTCGACAGCGCAAAGAGATCGGTTGGTTAAGTCTTTTGCGTCACTGGCCTTGCTGATCGGCCTGTTTGTCGGGGGCATCGGGTCATACAAGTTCTGGCGCTTGTTGTCCGGTGAGCAACTTGGGTTTGTTCGCGAGGCCAGCAGCGCAGGGTATCCCTGGGGAACCTCCCTGGTCACCGACTACAATTTTTTCGCGTTGACTATTATGGTCGCTATTCTCTCGGCGCTGTTCCTGTCGACGGGGCGGCGGATGCCGGAGCAAATCTTTCTCGGTCTTGCGGCCGCCTTTCTGGTCGGTGTGGGTATGCTGGCCGGTTCACGCAGATTCTGGGTAGTTGCGCCACTCATGATTGTTATCCAACTGTTCTGGATGGTTCTGCGTCACGGGATTCGTCGCAACGCCGTTCTGATCAATGTTCTGCTGCTGTGTATTATCGGCCTGCCCGTGGCCGTTTACCTGTATGCCAGTGACGATTTTGAACGGATGATCTCCACGGGATGGGGTCTTCAGGAGCGGCTGCTCAGTATTCTGGAGCCAGGTCGCGAGTTTGGCATGAGTTCGCGCCTGCTGAGATGGGAGTTTGCTGTTCAGCAGCTGCAGGGCTTCGTGCCGTGGTTTGGCAGTGGATTCGATTATCTCAACCGTTTCAGTTGCGCATTCGGTGAATGTGCCGGGCCCGGATATCCCCATTTTCCGATTCTGTCTGCATATCTTTACGGTGGGGTAATGGCCGCGATTGTTGCCGTCTTGCTATATGTCTATATTATGATCGCAGGTTTGAAAATACTTGTTGACCGGGGCGCCATCGCGTGGCTGTTTTTTCCGATGCTCGTCGCATTTGTATTTGGTGCAATTTCTGCCAATGGACCGTTGTCGATTCGGTCTTTTCTGGTGCTGGGGACCCTGTGCGTTGGCTTTCTCTATGCGCTTCGTATCGAGAAAATTCGACTGGAACACGGTCGTTAAACAGGTAAGATGCTGGCTCGCGCGCCGTGAGATTCCCGTATCGATGGATGTCCTTCGCGGTCTGGGGGTTTAAGTGAGTGGCCTGTTGGAGTATTGTGCCGGCCGCTATTGATTATTTTACGAGTTGGATGATGAAAGATTTTGTTCTTATTGGCGCCGCCGGATATGTTGCTCCACGCCATATGAAGGCTATCAAGGATACGGGTAACAGGCTTGTGGCGGCGATGGATGTCAGCGATTCGGTCGGAATCATCGACAGCTATTTTCCGGATGCAGATTTTTTTACGGAGTTCGAGCGATTCGATCGACATGTGGATTTGCTCCGGCGGAAAGGTGACGGGATCGATTATGTATCGATCTGCTCACCAAATTATCTTCATGACGCTCACATGCGCTTCGCATTGCGTTCCGGCGCGAATGCGATATGCGAAAAGCCGCTTGTTCTGAATCCGTGGAACCTGGATGGCCTGCTGGATGTGGAAAAGGAGACAGGCAGGAGTATCAGCACCATTCTCCAGTTGCGCCTGCATCCAAGCATCATTGCCCTGAAAGAGGCAGTTCAGAACGAGCCGGGGGACACTCTTCATGACGTGGATCTGACATACATTACCTCTCGTGGACACTGGTACGGAATTTCGTGGAAAGGAGATGAGAGAAAATCCGGCGGGATAGCGACGAATATCGGGGTGCATTTCTTCGATATGCTGCACTTCGTGTTTGGACATTTGCGCGGGAATACTCTGCACTACACTTCAGATACGACGGCTGCGGGTTACCTCGAGTATGACCGGGCCAGAGTTCGGTGGTTCCTGTCCGTGGATTCAGAGAATCTGCCTGATGTCGCAAAACAGCACGGGCAAAGGACATTCCGTAACATTACGGTCGACGGTCAGGAAGTAGAGTTCTCAGGGGGCTTCGGAGATCTCCATACTGTCAGTTACCGGCATATTCTGGACGGGCGGGGGTTTGGACTGGGCGAAAGCCGGGTTGCGGTAGAAACGGTCTCGCATATCCGGCAGATGGAGCCGGTTGGATTGACCGGTGCTTATCATCCGTATCTCAAGAATCTGAGTACCTAGGTACCGGAGTCCAAAGTCATGGTGAAACAGCAATCTCAGGCACAGCAGGCTCAGGTGCACGAAACGGCAATCGTAGATGCCGGAGCGCAGATTGGCAGCGGGTCGCGGATCTGGCACTGGACGCATGTATGCGGGCAGGCGAAAATTGGTGAAAACTGCTCGCTCGGACAGAATGTGTTCGTCGGGAATAAAGTACTAATTGGCGATAACGTAAAAATTCAGAATAACGTATCGGTGTATGACAACGTGACGCTTGAGGACGATGTGTTCTGCGGCCCGAGTATGGTGTTCACGAACGTCTACAACCCCCGGTCTGCGATCAGCCGAAAGGACGAATATCGGGATACGCTGGTCGGCCGTGGGGCGACGATCGGAGCCAATGCTACGATTGTCTGCGGAGTGACGATTGGCAAGTACGCATTCGTCGGCGCCGGAGCAGTTGTCAACCGGGATGTTCCCGACTACGCGTTGGTCGTTGGCGTGCCGGCGCGGCAGCTTGGCTGGATGAGCGAGTTCGGTGAGCAACTCGACTTGCCGGTCGAAGGAGAAGCTGAAGCCGTGTGCAAAAAGTCCGGGGAAACTTACTGGCTTCGCAACGGGCGCGTGGTTCGCTCCTGATGCGGGCGACAGATTGTCGATTGAAGGAATAATATGCAGTTCGTTGACCTGAAGCGCCAGCTCGAGCATCTGCGCCCGGCTATCGAGCGCCGGATCAACGATGTCCTTGAGCACGGAAAGTTTATCCTGGGGCCGGAGGTCCAGGAACTGGAGTTATTGCTGGCTGAATATTGCGGTGTTGGCCATGCTGTCGGAGTTGGCAATGGCACGGATGCATTGGTATTGGCATTGATGGCCAATGAAGTCGGCCCGGGGGACGCGGTATTTACGTCGGCATTTTCCTTTTTTGCATCGGCAGAGGCCATCAGTCTGGTTGGTGCGACGCCGGTTTTCGTCGACATCGATGCGGAGACCTACAACATTCACCCCCCGGCCCTGGTCGATAGCATTGCTGCGGTGATGGATGAGGGCAGGCTGAACCCGCGGGCGATTGTCGCTGTAGATTTGTTTGGCATGCCTGCTGACTACGCGCAGATTGACCTGATCGCCAACCAGCATAACCTGTTCGTCGTCGAGGATGGGGCCCAGAGTTTCGGTGGGCAGCTGGGTGACCTCCGGGCCGGCAGTTTTGGCGCTATTGCGGCGACGAGCTTTTTCCCGGCCAAGCCGCTGGGCTGCTTCGGTGACGGGGGTGCGGTATTCACGAGCGATGATTTGCTGGCGGATCGGATTCGGTCATTGCGCGTGCATGGCAAGGGCGCCGACAAGTACGATAACATCCGCATCGGTTTGAATAGCCGATTGGATACGCTGCAGGCGGCAATTTTGCTTGCGAAGCTTGAGGCGTTTCCGGATGAGCTCGCCGCACGCCGTCAGGTTGCGACTGGCTATAACGAGCGTTTGCGTGATGATTTTGTCATTCCGGAGATTCCTCCTGGTTACCGGTCGGCCTGGGCTCAATACACCATCCGGCCCCGGCACGGGACGCGTGAAGAGTACCGGCGGAAACTGGCTGGGCACGGGGTACCGTCGGCAATCTACTATACCAAACCGTTGCATCTGCAGCCGGCATTTGCGGACCTGGGCGGGTGGGAAGGTCAATGTCCGGTGGCCGAGCAGTGCGCGCAGTCGGTATTCAGCCTGCCGATGCACCCCTACCTGACCATGGAGGAAGTGGACCGGGTTGTGGAAGCGTTGCTGGGTTAGCATCGCCGCTCGATTTCTCCTGTGCGTGTCCGGGGAATGGGATGGCGAATATTCAAGGGATGCAATTTTTCTGCATATTGTTCGATAGAGTTGCGGGTAGTCGCAACAATAATTCTGCGTGAACCCGGCCGCTAATTCGGGCAAAATGCAGACTTCATCATTCCTCTGCAACATTACCCAAGCGGGTCAGAACGTGAAAATGCAGCAACTGGATCTCAAATTTAAGGGTAGTCGTACCTATATACAAGGTGGCGATATTTTCAATGCCGTCGGACGGTTTGCGCGGGAAGCCGATATCACATCGTATGTTTCACATCTGGCATTTCGGCATTTCGCCAGGCAGGACTGCGATCTGGTGTGGGACCGGCCGGAGTTGACTGAAAAACTGATTGCGCAGGGGCGCGTCACATCGGCAGACAACAGCCGGGCCTTCTGGGTCATGGAGTCGAGCCGGCCGTCTGCCGGGCGGTATCCTTATGATGAGGAGAGCGTGGTAACGCCTGCGATACGGGAGGGTGAGGAGATTCTACTCAGGAACCGGTCGATGTATACACCAATTGAGGAAATCATCGCGCTTACGAAACGCCTGAACTATGAGTTGACGCCGGATATCGATGGAAAGTGGCTGTTCGGCCAGCTGAATCTTCGCCAGGCTTTACCGGACGAGTATGCCAGCTTGGTCATCAGGCGAAAAAGCGAAGTAGCCGGCCGCTTCAGTGTGAACGCCATAGAAGTGGATGGCCATTGTATTGGCGATATCAGGTTTATTGTAGGTGCTCCATGATCGGTATAAGGTCCATAGCCGCTTATTTGCCGTCACAGTCCGTCGATAATATAGCGCAAGGTGCGCGATTTGGAGAGTCTGAAGACTTTATCAGGAAAAAAATCGGCGCCACCAGGCTGACGCGCAAGGGCGATTCTGAAGAAACATCTGATCTTGCCGCGGCCGCAGTTCGTAATCTTATACAAAACAGCGAGTTGGAGCTTCAGCAGATCGACGCGCTGGTGGTCGTGACCCAAAACGGAGATGGTTGTGGTCTGCCTCACACTGCGGCTATTGTTCACGACAAGTTGAGCCTGGGAAGTGATGTCGCTGCATTTGATGTCTCGCTTGGTTGTTCAGGATTTGTCTACGGTTTAAGCATACTGAAAGGTCTGATGCAGGAGACAGGGCTGAAGAACGGTGTACTGATAACCGCCGATCCATATTCAAAAGTAGTTGATCCGGAAGACCGCGTTACATCGCTGTTGTTCGGTGATGCTGCCAGTGCGACCTGGCTGACTGCCGATGCAGTCTGGAATATTGGCAGACCGGTTCTTGCGACAGATGGCAGTGGTGCCGGGAATCTGGCGGTCCGCGAGGGGCGGCTCACCATGAACGGACGCCAGGTCTTTAACTTTGCCGCCATGCGAGTGCCGCCACAGATCAGGAAGCTGCTGCAACAGGAGGAATTGGAGCCTGCCGATATTGATCTGTATTGTATTCACCAAGGCAGTGCTGCCATTGTTGATACCGTATCCCGGCGATTTCGGGAAGTTCAGGCCCGGTTTGTACTGGATATGGATGACACCGGCAACACAGTTTCGTCGACTGTTCCCCTGTTGCTGGTCAAACACTTTCATAATCCGGAGTTCCGGAGAATATTGATCAGTGGCTTTGGGGTTGGATTATCCTGGGCCTCGTCGATTCTGACCAGGAGGATTTAGGTATGCTTTCGAAGACTCAGATTGAAGAGACAATGCTCAATTCGGGAATGGCCGTTGATTCGCAGCCGCCCATTCCAACAGACCGGAATTTCTACGAGATGGGGCTGGACAGTCTGGATGTTTTTAACGTTTTCGTCGAACTGGAGTCGCTTACCGGAATACAGGTTCCGGACGATGATCTGGAAAAGCTGCAGACGATCGACAGCATACATGCGTATTTTGCTGCCAAGGGTTCATGACCGAAAAATATCGATATCGCCAGTATCGGGACGGAGACGCCGCAGCAATAAACGATCTGTATGCCGATATTACCGGCAGGACGAGGTCTTTGCGGGAATTCGATTGGCAGTGGCTTCATGCGCCCGGAGGCCGGGGGGAGATCTGGCTGATTGAGGCGACGAATAAGGATGGCGCGACTGATCTGATTGGTCATCATGGCATCATGCCGATTCGGTTTTCTCGTGGCGAGGAAAACCTTCTTTTTGGCAAGACCGAGAACACTATGCTGCGGCCGGAGTATCGGAAGCGGATTTTGTACCCGCGCTACGAGCGTCGTTTTGCCCGGGTTTATGAACCCCGTTTCGATGCGCTGTTCTCTACTGTAGGGCCTGCAGCGGCGATTCGCTTGCGCCGTGCAATGGGCTATACCTTTTCGTCTAAATGGGTGCGCCTGCAAATCCCGACGAGCTGGGCTGCTGAAATGGTTTTTGCGTATTGTATCTGCCGTGACAAACTTGTTGATCGTGAGCGCCGGTGTCGCGGATCATCCGGAGGGCCTGAAAGCGGTTCCCTGGCAAGACCCGGTTGTGGTCCGCTCGAGCTGCGTGCCCTGAACGACAGTCAGGCGCGTTGCGACCCTTTTTTTGACGCGTTCTGGCCGCAGTGCCGTGTAGGGCACGGGCTTACACCCAGGCGTGACCGAGAGGATCTGGACTGGCGATTCTGGTCCAATCCCAACACATCCAATATCACGCTGGTCAGTGATGAACGGTCGGATGAGCCGGGTTATGTGATTATCCGCCGCAGTAATTCAAGGCCCGAAGAGGCGGTTATTGAAGACATCGTGCCGTGCAACGCGGATGCGGAAAAATTCTACCGTTTGCTGGATTCCGCACTGTCCTGGATGCGTAGCAATAAAATTTATTGGGCCGGGTTTACGACGACTCACGAGTCATGTGCGTCAAACGGTATTGCAGCCGGGATCACCGGGAGGGATCTCCTGTTCCGAACAGTCGTACGTAAAATCCGTAATGATCCTGTTAGCTACATGCCGCGTAAAATAACAGCGACAGGCAGCAGTAAAGGTCTCGATTTGCACAACTGGTATGTCACACCTCTTGTTTTCGAGGGCCGCGCATCGTAGTTTTTTACGGTTGATGAGCGGTTCTCGCTAGAGTGTGCCTTTATGCTGCTCTGTGGACGGACTTAGCGGAGAATTTGTCCATCGATAAATCTTTCGTACCACATTTCCAGCGCCGCCAGGTGCCAGATTTTGGATGCTCGTCGGGTTCCGCGCTTATACTCCGCTTCCCACGTTGTAATCGTATCTGCACATACCGTGTCGCGATTTTTCAACAACGATAATTTCCTGGCGACCAGGTTTTCCAGCGGGCCATTCACCCACTGTCGTAGTGGCAGTGAAAAACCTTTCTTCTTCATTGACAGGCATTCAGGTGCAATATGCTGTTTTGCTACCTGTCTGAGAACGTACTTCTGGATATTCCCTTTTAGTTTGAATTTGCTTGGGATTCGAAAGGCGGCCTCGATCAACTCGTGGTCCAGGAACGGGAATCGACCCTCAATCGAGTGCATCATTGTAAACTGGTCCGTCCGGTGCACATGATGATTGCCGATATAATTCATCAAATCCATGTAACTTACGGCTTCGATATCGTCTTCGAATTCCACCCCATCGGCATACAGCTGGTGGACAGTTTCAATGCTGTCCCAGTCGCATGATGCGCTAATTCCGAACAGGGCCCGGATTTCCTGCGTGGAAAACCGGCTGAACATGAATGAATGGAAGCGGTCGGCAGAGCTGATTCGAGAGGCCCGCGCCAGAATCAGCCATCTTCCCCGTAATGCGGGAGACAGGGGCTGCAGGACAGACCTGAGTTTTCGTGCGGTATTCCAATAGGCAATTTTTCTATACCAATGATAACCGGCAAACAATTCGTCGCCGCCCAGTCCATTCAGAATAACCTTGATGCCGTGCTTTTTGACGACACCGGAAATAACGTGGTTTGCGCTTACGGTGTAGCAGGGCTCTTCGTATCCGTCGATCCACAGGTCCAGATCGTCAAGTGCAACATCCGGATCAACTCTGTGCACAATATGCTGCATATTGTGCATGCGTGCGGTGGCGGCAGCCTGCGATACCTCATCCAGTTCAGGTGCGGCATCCTCGAATGCGAGCGTAATTGCCTTGATGCCGGGGTGATGACCCGATGCAATAGCAGCAATGGTTGTCGAATCGATTCCGCCGCTCATGAATGTGCCAACCGGAACGTCGGCTATCAGGCGGCGTTGTATTGAGGCGCTGAGCTGCTCTTCGAGAAGCTCGATAGTATCAGTCTCGCTCATCGTGTGATCCTGAGTGCAGACGGGAATAGACCAGTACCGGCGGGTTTGAACCCGGCCACGGGCATCTATCAGCATCCAGTGCGCCTGTTTTAGGGCTTCAATATCCTTGAATGCTGTTTTCGGGCGTGGCGCCATTCCGAACGTCATGGCCAGATAAAGACCCTCGGGGTCTGGTCTCGCATCATAAAGTCTCGATGCTATGATGGTTTTTATATCTGATGCGAAAATGAAATAGTTATCGCGAAATGTGAAATAAAACGGCTTGATTCCAACTCTGTCTCGCGCACAAAATAGCTGCTTTTTTTCATTGTCCCAGATTGCGAACGCAAACATTCCGTTGAATCGTTCCAGGCAGCCCGGTCCCCAGCACGCGTACGCATTAAGCAGCACTTCAGTGTCACTGTGCCCGTGAAGAGCGATGCCGAGTTTGTTAAGTTCCGTCGCAATCTCCCGGTGGTTATATATTTCTCCGTTAAATATGACCCAATAGCGTCTGTCGGGCGTGCACATCGGCTGGTGGCCATGAGACGACAAATCGATGATGCTTAATCGGCGATGACCGAGCGCCAGGATGGATGGAGTATCCTTTGCCGATGCGATGTGTGCATCCGGGTATCCAAATTGTGTGACACCATCGTCATGCGCGGCTGGTGTATCGTCGCCGCGATATGTATGAACGTGCCCGCTCGATCGTATGAGAGCATATCCTTCGCTGTCAGGCCCACGGTGGTGCATCTGCCGGGTCATCGCAGAAACGTGCTGTGTAAGATGGGCCTCAGAGTGGTCGAGGCACAGAACCCCTGCAATTCCGCACATAATCAGTTCCTGGGGTTCCTGGCCGCTAGAAAAATCAGATAGAAATAAAACGAATAGATGGCAACTTCGTTCAGTACCAGCGCCCAGATGAAATAACCAGCAGACCCATTGCGTGCTATGAGGCCGAGAACAAGGAAAGTAGTGGTAAGCGCAACGACTCTCCACAGGGCGGTGTACCTGTTATTATTGGTCGCTCCCAGCGTGCTGCTTAATGTGGAAGCTACAAACTTGATGGAAAGCGCGAATGCCAGTACTTGTGAGAATTCGCCGGCTTGCAGCCACTTTTCGCCAAATATGAAAGAGAATATCTGTGGCCCCCAAAATATGAAAATCATGGTTGGCGGCAGAGAAATGGCAAGAAGGCCGGCGGCAATTTTCAGCAGATATCGATCAATGCGCTTGCCGCTGTTAACAAGATCGATCACTTCTTTAAGGTTTACCCGCGATACGGCTGCCGAAATGATCGTGACCGGCGCATTCACAACTCGAGTTACCAGCGCATAGAATCCGGCTATCTCGGCCGGAAAATACGCGATCATGAAAAAAATCGGCAGATTTGCCATGACCCCGTCAAGAAGTCCCGTGCTCGCGTTGAAAACGGGCAAATCCCTGTAGCGACGGATCAGGGCTTTTTTTCTAGCGGACCATCTGAAGTTCACGTTGTGCACGAAGTCCCATTGCGTGAACAAAAGATATGTCAGCGATGTGGTGAGGCCCGCAATATTGCCGATAATTAAACCGGAGAGCTGTGCACCGGCGAGGCCGAGTGCGATATTGATTCCGGCGACAGTTAGGGCCTGAATCACAGCAGAACGCGCGATGCGTTTGTATTGGTCGCGCCGGTTGGCGGCATAGCGCATCAGCTTTAAAAGCCCAATGCATAACAGGGTGAAAGGCGCAAGAATAATCCACCAGCCCAGTTCATCGATGTTCAGCCAGTCAAGGATATCTGTGCGCAAGATCAATACCGCTATGACGAGGCCTGTGCATAGCAAGACACAAAACGAAGCCGCAATGGCATATAATTCTTTCGCGGCGCGCTCGGGCGGCGGAAGCATCATGGCAACTTCGAATTTCCCGGTTGCGGCGGGGGCAAGGCTGGTCGCCAAAGCGATGAAAGTGGCGAAAAGACCGAAGGATTCGGGAGAATAGAGGCGTGTGAGGACAGGGCTTGCGATGATCGCAATCGCCTGGGCGAATACAGTACCGGTCGCCAATATGGCGACATTTTTGACGAGCGGGCTTTGTCGCACTTTGCGGAGGAGTGTCGGGACTGTTGTGAGCACTTGTGGAATGATTCAGTCTGAATACGGGATGATAACGATTTCGGCGGGGCTTGATGATAAGGGTTTTTGCTCGTCAGGGATAATATTATGATCAGGCATTTGCTTTGGCGCCGTATTTGTCAGGTTGTGTGCTGATGGCCTCTATTTCGCATAGCTGCTTTTCTCACGCCGTGGAGTAGCATGACTGCTATTACAATTTTGCATCCCGACAACTACCTGCCGGAAAGAAACTACGTTTTCCAGGTGCTGTTTTCAGAGTTTCTGGGATTGAATTTCTGTACCAGGGCCGAGTCGAGGCAGGATGTCTGTATATTATTGGCCGGGCGCCAGAATTCAGCAGCACTGCGTGTGCGAGATGGGCTGTTTCAGTCTCGACCGAAGGACTGGCTCACCTCAGTGACGATTCCCCGGCTACCTTTGGAAACATGGGATCTCTCGGATTCAGAGCCCATGGGGCAGCATGTTATTTCAAGGGAGTTGCCCGTGATTTATGGTGCCAGAGGCGAAAACGGGGAGTTTCTGGCTGAAACCGACAGCGGCATAGAGCTTGGGCTAGATATTTTTGGTTCAGCTTTTTTTATGCTGAGCCGCTACGAAGAAGCCTGTTCGGAGAGCGTTGACAAGCACTGTCGGTTCCCGGTCACTGACTCACTGGCTTATAAGGCCGGTTTTCTCGATCGGCCGATAGTTAATGAGTATCTGGAAATATTATGGCACTGCCTTGAAAAACTGTTTCCTGGGCTGAAAAGAGCGCAACGAGAGTATCGCGCTGTGATAACTCACGATGTCGATCGAATGTTTGACACCCGGGGAAAGCGTTGGCCAACGGTGATACGAAATGCGTCCGGTGATCTGACAAAGCGAAAGGATCCGGGGCTCGCGGTACGCAGACTATTGGCGCGACTCGACACCGACGATGAGCAGTTTCGGTATGAGCCGACCAATACTTTCGACTTTATCATGGGCTGCAGTGAGCGTATTGGTGTCTGCAGCGCGTTCTATTTTATTACCTGTCAGCGGGTCAGGGAAATAGATGGCGATTACTCGATGGACATGCCGTGGGTGCGTCGTCTTCTCGGGCGTATCCATGCCCGCGGGCACGAGATCGGTCTGCACGGGAGCTATGATTCCTATAACAGGAAGGGATTGCTTGAAGAGGAATTTGACAAGCTGTTGGCTGTTGCCGAAGAGGAGGGGATATGGCAGGAGCGTTGGGGTGGGCGACAGCACTATCTTCGATGGGAGGCAGGGGCAACCTGGCAGAACCAGGACGATGTTGGTTTGCACTACGACAGTTCGCTCGGGCATCCGGAGCAGGCAGGGTTTCGATGTGGAACCTGCTTTGAGTATCCGGTATTCAATTTGAAGTCTCGCCGCCAGTTACGTCTGCGTGAACGGCCGTTGGTGGTCATGGAGGCTTCGTTGCTCGGCAAGCTCTATATGAATCTGACGCTTCGTGATGCGGTTTCCAGGGTAGAGCGATTTGCGGATATCTGCCGGCGGTACGATGGTGATCTGACGCTGCTTTGGCATAACGGGAATTTGGTACAGAGGCGGCAACGGGAGGCGTACCTGCAGGCCCTCGAATCAGTCCGATAGCTGGTCGGGTGGTTGGCAGGCACAGAATATACCTCCTTCGCGATATTTGGCGAGAGCCAGGCAAGCTGGTCTGGTATGTCCGGAGATTGCGGCATCGTTGTCCGGTGAGTACTGGTCAGTTCCGGCGGTCACGATTAAGAGCAATGTGGATTTTATCTGATATCATTCGGCGCGTTGGAATGGTTGCTGCGTGGAATAGATGGAATCCGTAAATCTTCATATTGTCCTAAATGCGTTCAGGTATGATAGTCGCGTACTGAAGGAACTGATGTCTCTCAGGGAATCCGGGCTGGTGACACGCCAGATTGTTGCGGCACTGCATGAAGACGGGATGAAGGAGAAGGAGTCAACGCCCGACGGGCTGACGATTTGGAGAATCAGGCTGAAGACCCGGTCGTTGCCGAAGAATCTTCTGTTCCAGGTTATCAAGTACTGTGAATGGTCCTGCCGGCTCCTCATGGCGATTCGTCGATATCGTCTGTCTGTCGTGCATGCACACAGTATCAGTGCTCTTCCGGTTGGTGTGCTCATAAAAAAGTTGGGCTGGTGCCGGCATCTGATCTACGATGCGCACGAACTGGAGTCGAAACGAAGTTTCAAGAACCCAATGCGTGAAAAACTCACCGGGTTTTTCGAGCGCTGGTTCATTCGGTATGCCGATAAAGTAGTTGTTGTTGGCGATGAGATTGCCGACTGGTATGTCGAAAACTATCGAATTCCCAGGCCAAGTGTGATTCGGAACGTGCCATTGGGCAGGGGGCGACTTGAACTGGATGCCAACAGTTCCGTTCTTCGGGATTTATTGGGCCTGGTTGATTCTGACAGAATCTTCATTTTTCAGGGTGTGCTGTCTGAGCGGCGGGCAATCCCTAGGTTTCTTGAGGTCTTCTCTCAGGTAAAGTCGTGCATGCATATTGTTTTCCTTGGCTATGGGCCGATGGCTGATACGATCCGGGCCTATGCGGAAAAGCATTCAAACATTCACTATCTGGCTGCGGTGCCGCCGGATAAGGTGTTGGAATATACTGTCGGCGCTGATCTGGGCGTATGCGGAATGGGTGTTGACAGCCTGAGCCACCGGTACTCGCTGCCGAATAAATTCTTTGAGTATATTATGGCGGGGTTGCCGGTATTGATTGGGGATCGGCCGGAGCAAGAGGCAATTCTGGAGCAGTTCAATTGTGGCTGGGCTGTCAGTGACTCCGACGTAGAATTCATCGAACTGGTCAATTGTATCGATCGGCCTGAACTGGAGCGCCGCAGGCGGGGCGCATTGAAAGCTCGCGAATGCTTCAGTTGGGAGGGAGAGGCAAAAAAGTTGCTGGATCTGTACAGGCAGATGCTTGTTCAGGCATAGCACGAGTTTTCAGGGTCAGTTGAGTGTGGGTGAGGTCTGTGATGAAAGGTGCGGGGTTGATCGTTTGTATAAAATGCCAGGATGTTTGGGCTGAATGAAAAAGGTTGTACATTTAAGTTCTGCGCATGGCCCGTTCGATACAAGGATCTTCTATAAGCAGTGCTGTACGTTGGCCACCCGCGGTTATGATGTAACATTGGTAGTGCCCTGTGGTTTGGACGAGGAAGTTGACGGTGTCCGGATTAAGGGCGTGCTGAAGCGAAGGACGCGGCTTCAGAGGATAATGCGTACACCGTGGGATATTTGGCGGGCCGCAAGGAAAATGGACGCAAAGATTTATCATTTTCACGATCCTGAGCTGATTCCAGTCGGATTTCTCCTGAAGCTCGCAAAGAAAATCGTTGTATATGATGTACATGAGAACCTTCCGGAACAGGTGATGGTTAAGAGCTACATCCGTTACAAGGTAGTCAGGAGGGTAATTGCCAGGCTGGCAGCGATATTGGAAAGTCTTGCCGGCCTGGCATTTGATGGTTTTTCTGTCGCAGCTCCGAGTATCCATAGACGTTTTCCGCCCGACAAGACAGTATTGGTCAGGAATTTTGTTCGACTGCAGTTTGTTGACTCGGTCCAGGCTCGGGAAAGAGGTGACCGGGACAAATTCGTTGTGATTTATCCGGGGTGTCTCGGGGAAGCTCGGGGGATTCGCAATCTCATAGAATCGATGTCACATCTGCATGGTGCGGCGGAGCTTTGGCTGATGGGGCGCTGGCAGGGAAACGACTTCAGGGAGAAATGCGAAAATACCAACGGTTGGGCGCACACGAAGTATTTCGGTGAGAAGATGTTGGGTGAGGTTATCAGTCTGATAAAGTCCGCAGATGCGGGGGCGCATATTCCATTCTCAGTTCCAAATTATTCTGATGGGTTGGCAGTCAAAGGGTTCGAATTCATGGCGTGCTCCCTTCCTTTTGTTACCACCGATGAGCCTGGCAAGAGGAAGACTTTTGGAGATTGTGCATTGTTCGCGGATGCACAGGATCCGGCGGATATTGCTTTGAAAATATCCAGGTTGATGGAAGACGGGGAACTGGGAATCGGTCTGGGCAGACGTGGTCGAAGCCATGTTGAGCGTGAGTTTTCCTGGGAGAGAGAGTCGGAAACATTAATTGGCTTGTATGATCGACTAATGCCGGACGACCGTTCGACGCTCGTTGGCGGAAACACTGTGATTTAGGTTTTGGCTGACTTATAGAGATTGGAGATTCGTTTGTGAGAAATGTGCGACATATTTTGGTTCTGGCTCCTCATACGGACGATGCGGAGCTCGGGTGCGGCGCCAGCATTGCCCGCTTCCTGGAGGAGGGGATAGCGATCACGGTGGCGGCATTTTCTACCGCCCGCGAATCGCTACCGCCTGGCGTAGAAC
This sequence comes from Gammaproteobacteria bacterium, assembly GCA_024277595.1. GTDB lineage: Bacteria > Pseudomonadota > Gammaproteobacteria > Thiohalospirales > Thiohalospiraceae > DRMK01. The sequence continues at coordinate 8,606 of JAJRUV010000143.1, read as the reverse complement.
CGGATGCGCTGAAGAAGGAGTTTCATAAAGCGATGCTTGCGCTGGGCGTGCCTGAGTCAAACCAGGTTGTCTATGACTATACGGTAAGGAAGTTGTCATACTCGAGGCAGGAGGTTTTGGAGGAGTTGATCAAGTTACGCAGTAAGATCAATCCGGAAATGGTGCTTTTGCCCAGTGGAAGCGATCTTCATCAAGATCATCAGGTACTGCATAATGAAGGCCTTCGCGCATTCAAGGATATTACTGTATGGGGATACGAGTTGCCCTGGAATCATATTACTTTTCCGGCGCAGGCATTTGTGGCCCTGGAGCCAAGGCATATCGACAAGAAATGGGAGGCATTGCAGGCGTATGAGTCGCAGATAGCCAAGAATCTGCCGTATTTCACTGGGGAGTTTATGGAGTCGTTGGCGCGGATTCGGGGTGTTCAGGTGAAAACGCAGTACGCAGAGGCCTATGAGGTTATCAGGATCAAGTGGTAGCTCTGGACTAAGTGTTTTGCCTGGCAAGGCAACGCAAGCGGTTACGGTTTTCTTTATCGCTGGGTGTTGCTCGCCATGAACGGATGCCCTGCTACGTCTCCGGTTTTTTGTTTTTCGGGGCCATTTTTCTGGCAGGAACACCGATCCAGGTTGAGTTTTCCTCTTCAATGCTTTTGGCAACGAATGCTTTTGCGCCAATAATTGTATGATCGGCGATCGTTATCCCGTGATTAATGGTGGCATTTGTGCCAATAAAGCAGTTTTTTCCGATCTTTGCTCCCCCAATTGTTTTTTCATGTGAATCGAGATTGTTAAACATCACTTGCGGGCAAAGAAAGCTATCGTCTGCGATTTCAACACCTCGGGCAATAATACAAGCATTCCGTATCGAAACATTATCGCCCACGATTGCATTGCCCGTAAAAGTTACACGAGAGTCGATATAGCAATTTTTCCCGATTTTTACCCCGGATCGAATTTCGACAAAATCCTGGATTACTGTTCCTTCGCCGATTTCCACATCGTCAGCGATAACGCAATATTGTCCAATTTTGCTCATTGATATGGTCCTGCCCTGTTATTTTTTCAAGCCGTCGAATAGTCCAATCTCAACAATTGGAAAAGAGGCATATCCTAACCGAATTATTTACTGTTTGTCTTTCAAAGGAGCCCCGGATGGCACTCCGGAGAGTTTTTCTCCAGTCCTGCTTGTTTTCACCATTCTGGCCGGTGTGCCAACCAGCACCGCGCCCGGATGGTTGACGTCTCTGGTGACAACTGAGCCGGCTCCAACAGTTATGGATTCGCCGATACAGACACCTGGTCGAAAGACCGAGCCTGACCCAAGGAAGCATTTTTCGCCGATTTTTACGGAACCGGGGATTGCCACCTGATTTGCAACAAAAGTGCCGTTACCTATCTGGCAGTTGTGTCCGATTCTCGAGCCATGGGCAATCCTGCAGTCCTTGCCGATTCTAGTATCCTGGAGCGTTCCCCTGACTATGGTGATATTGGCTCCGATAAATGTGTTATCGCCTATGGTGGTGCCGCCAATCTGTGGCATTACCCAGCGTTTTCCATCCAATCCCCAGGCAAAGCCCTGTCCGGTGGCCCCAATGCAGGTATTTGCTTCAATAACAACATTTGCACCGATCTTCGTTTTGCCCATCAAGGTGACATGTGCCTCCAGCACCGCATTCTCGCCCACCTGCGATTCTTCGATAACACAATAAGGTCCAATATACGCGCTGGGATGAATTGTGCTCTTCGAGTCGATGACAGCTGTTTTATGAACAAGTGAAGGCTTTGAGGGAGGCTGAAACCTTTGAGCCAGGATATAAAAAGCAAGCTTTGGATGTTCTGTATGTATGCAAATGACAGATTCATCCGGCAGGGATACCGTTGGCAGGGTGAGAACCACACAGGTCTTGAGGCTCCCCAGTTTATTGGCGTCGCTGCCAACAAAAAAACTCAGAGAGGACGGATCGGTTTGTTCGATATGCCGCAGGCGCACTACTTCAAAACTGGGGTTTCCGCTGGTTTGTGCATCAATTCCCTCGTTTCTGAGAATGCCCAGAATCTCGGCGACAGAAAGTGTTGGATGATTCATTACTTTGACAGCTTGCTTCAACTATTCTGGGTTAGCCATTAACCGGAGGGGATGCGTGCTTGGAATTTCGGTAGGGTACCATTCCATTCTGATAGAGACCAACCATTGTGTGTCGTAACTCTGGTGCACGGGCACGTTGTGGGAAATCGCCCGCCAGCCGGGAAATTGCGCTAAGATGCCTGCCGCAACCAACCTGGGAAGCTGAAATTGAGCGGTTTTTGTGTCTGGCAATCTGGATTTGAGTAGGCTGTTATCGTGAAAGTCATTTACATGCACCAGTATTTCGCGACACCGTCAATGATCGGATCGACACGCTCCTATGAACTCGGGCGGCGCCTGGTAGAGCTTGGCCATGAGGTCCACATTGTGACCACTGATCGCCAGGCAGAGGCAGGGAGCACTTCGAAGTGGCGGCACAGCATCGAGGCGGGGATTCACGTGCACTGGACGCCTGTGTCTTATGTGAATGACATGAGCTATCGACAGCGTATACAGGCATTTTTTGTATTTGCGTACCGGGCAGCGATCAAGGCGGCATCATTGGGTGGAGATGTGGTTTATGCAACCAGCACACCGCTGACAATCGCGTTGCCCGCGGTATATGCAACTCGCAGGAACAGAATTCCGATGGTCTTTGAGGTTCGCGATCTGTGGCCGGAAGTTCCGATTGCACTCGGTGCGCTGAGCAGTCCGCTTACGATCGGGTTGGCACGGTGGCTGCAGAAGTTTGCATACAGAAATTCCGCTCGAATCGTAGCGCTGGCTCCGGGGATGAAACAGTCAATTGTGGATTCCGGCTATCCGGAGGGAAACGTTACGGTAATTCCGAATGGATGCGATATTGACTTTTTTTCGGGTCGCGAAGAATCAGGTTCCGCGCTCCGCCTGTCGCATGACTGGTTGGGCTCTCGCCCGATGGTGCTTTATTGCGGAGCCATAGGGCTCGTAAATGGAGTGGATTATCTGGTGCGACTGGCCGACCGTGCTCGCGAGATTGATCCGGAAGTCCGATTTGTCGTAATCGGTAAGGGCAGGGATGCGGGCAGTGTGCGCGAGGCAGCCCGGCAGGCGGGCGTTCTTGGCGAAACCCTATTTTTTCTCGGTGGATTGCCAAAGAATGACGTAGCTGATTGGCATGCGGCTGCTGACATGACCATTGCGCTGATTTCCGGGCCGGAAATCCTTTGGCGGCATGCAACTCAGAACAAGTTTTTCGATTCACTTGCAGCGGGGCGGCCTATAGCAAACAACTTTAATGGTTGGCAGGCCCAGGTCGCCGAGTCGGCCGGCGCGGGTCTTATACTGGACCCGGTGGATACGGATGGTGCAGCGAACACGCTGGTAAGGCATCTTCGCGATGAAGACTGGATGCGCAAAGCCGGCTCTGCCGGGCGCGAGCTTGCGCGGATACGGTTTGAGCGGGGGCAACATGCCGCTCAGCTTTGCGATGTATTGCGGCATGCTATCGACGAGTTTGACTCCGGTCATGTCGGCACCAGCGGCATATCGGGGTAGCCGTCGGGCCATTCGACTCGAAATCGAGGCTGGCGATATATTTTCATTATGGTAATTGAAGGAAAGTGTGGATTGGCATGGTGTGACGGGAAGATGGGGCACATGCCGTATGGGCTCTGCTAATATTCAATTGCGATGATTTGTTTCAGGGGGGCATGACATACTTGACGGTGTATGGGAATAATCGCAAGCAGGTGACGAGTGTCAGTTGTAATGAGAGTTAAAAAACTACAACTCGTGTTCAAGGATATCCTGGACCGGGCGGGAGCCTTTTTGTTGCTGGTAGCGCTGTTCCCGGTTTTGTGTCTGATTGGCATTGTGATAAAGGCTGCCGACGGCGGCTATGTTTTCTTCCATCAACAGCGACTCGGGAGATCTGCCCGGGCATTCAAAATCTGGAAGTTCAGAACCATGATTGTGAATGCCGACCGTTTTCTGGACGAGAACGGTGTAGCAACGCGGGAGCGGGTAACCAGAGTCGGACGGTTCTTAAGACGTTTTAGTCTTGATGAGTTACCGCAGTTGATCAATATTCTGAAGGGCGATATGTCATTGGTTGGGCCGCGGCCGGTATTGCCTGAGCACTACGATCGGTATACCGATGAACAGCGGGGTCGATTCGCAATGAAACCCGGCGTCACCGGTTTGGCGCAGATCAACGGAAGAAACGAGCTTCCGTGGTCAAAACGTATTGAGTTTGATCTGGAATATATCCGGCGGTTTTCACTCCTGCTGGATATGAAGATCATATTCAGAACAGTTATCATGTTGCTTTCCGGCGGAGTGCAGAGCCTGGATAGAAATCCGGAAAAAGTCGACGACCTGGGGGCTCCGCGATAAGGGGTGGCCAAGACGATGAAGCATAAAAAATGAGACAGGATCCGGAGGTAACGGAACCTTACAGGAAAAATGAGGACGAAGAGCATTTTTTGAGCATGCTCAATGATGCTTTGGAAAGCCTCGAGGCCACGCTTCAAGTCAGCGGGGACAGTCAGCACCCGCTGGTATTCGTTCTTGGCCTGCCGCGTTCCGGAACTACAATCGTTTCCCAGGCGATTATCTCGAGATTCGGAATTGGATATGTATCAAACCTGACGGCGGCGTTCTGGAAAGCGCCGGTCTGTGGTGTAAGACTGGCCCGGAAATTGTTGACGGGGGAATATTTATCTTGTTACCAATCTGATTACGGGCGGACAAAAGGGGCGTCAGAGCCTCATGAGTTCGGTTATTTCTGGTCAACGCATCTTGGATACACTGAACTCGCGCACGGTAAAGTGACGGAGACTGCTCCTGTTGACTGGGCAGGTGTCTCGTCTGTCCTGAATAGTATGGCAGAGGCGCAGGGAGCACCCTTTTTATTCAAGAATCTGCTGTGTAACTGGCACGCTTCAGATCTGGCGGCCAGTTTGTCCAGGTCCTGTTTTATCGTCGTGAAACGGAACGCTACCGATAATGCTTTGTCGTTGCTGAATATGCGGGAAAATATGCTGGGTGATCGGGACAAGTGGGCCTCAGCTAAACCCGCCGCGTATGAATGGCTGAAATATGAGGACTGCTGGACACAGGTAGCCGGTCAGGTGAGATATTTGCAGCAGGAACTGGATGCCCAGATCGCCGTGATTGCGCCTTCGAGAGTCCTTGAAGTTGATTTGGAGAAATTTTGTGCGTCGCCTTCAGGCTACCTGGAGCGGGTGGCGGACCTGGTGCAGGGGGTTGGCGGAGCAATTACCGGCAATGGCAATCCGGTACCTGTATTTCGTTATCGGGATCTGCGTGACGGGTTGGATGCAGATCGGGTCAGGATCGAGCGGGCGTTCAGCAAGTTCTCCCGTTAACCGAAGATTCGTTGAGACGCTGGGGAGACTTCTGCATGGTAAAATGGCTCACTGCCGATACTGGTGAGTGGACCTTTCGGCTAAAGAATCTGTCTCACGATATCTATCATCTGCCTGGCTACGTTGAGGCCGACGCTGTTCTTGCGAAAGGTGCGGCGGTTGCCTATTGGGCCCAATCTTCGAATGGTGAAATTTTGATTCCGTTGGTACGACGATCGATACCGGATCAACACAGCGGCGTGGATGACGCGATCAGTCCATACGGCTACGGCGGGCCGATAGTTTCAGAGGGAATGGCGCGGGAGGATCTGATAGGATTCTTTGAAGGGTTTCGACGCGATGGAAGGGATTGCGGCTTGGTCAGCAGCTTTCTTCGATTGCATCCTTTATTGAACAGCGCTTCTGATTGGGTTTTCGATGATTCAAGTATCAGCGTGATCAACCACGGGCAGACGGTTAGCGTTGACCTTGGCCGGCCGATGGTTGAGTTAGATCAGGATCTGAGCAAGAACCATAAAAGAGATATCAGGAAGCTAAAGAAAAATGGCTACACTGTTCGATTCAACAACTGGGAAGATTACGCAGAGTTTTGCTCGATGTACCGCGTTACTATGCAGCGCGTCGGTGCCAGTGACTTTTATTTTTTTAATGATCAGTATTTCAGGAACTTAAAATCGGCATTGGGCGGCCAGCTGGTTTTGTGTTCTGTGCTTTCTCCAGAAGGTGAAGTTGCTGCGGGTGGAATATTCGGGATGGTTAACGGTATCGCTCAGTACCATCTTGGCGCAACAAATTCAGATCATTTGTCTCAGGCACCGAGCAAGCTTATGTTTTCCGAAGTACGGTATTGGCTGCAGGAAGCCGGAGCAAAGGTGCTGCATCTCGGTGGGGGGCTGGGGGGTGGAAATGATTCTCTTCTTCGATTCAAGCTGGGGTTTGGAACCGATATACACGTGTTTCAGACAATGTGCGTGATACACGACCGAAAAACATTCGACCGATTGAATCAAATCAGGGGAATGGCGGTGAAAACAGGCGAGGCCGCTTCAGTTGGTTATTTCCCGCCATATCGACGACCGCTCGATACCTGAGCGACAGAGTCCGGATACATATTATGAATTTTCCACCGTGGCCGAAGTATGAAGAAGACGAAGTTGGAGCAGCACAGGCAGTATTGCGTGACGGTAGCACTAACTACTGGACCGGAGAGCAGGGCCGGCTTTTCGAGCAGGAATTTGCCAGGTATTGCGGAGTTGGCCGGGCAATTGCGGTCAGCAACGGTTCCGTTGCACTAGGTACTGGTTTGCGGGCGCTGCGGTTGCCGCCGAACAGTGAAATCATTGTTACGCCGCGTACGTTTGTTGCGACAATCAGTGAGATCCTGTTGGCCGGACACCGCCCGGTGTTTGCAGATGTCGATCTGGATTCTCAGAACATCACCGCCGCAACTATTGAACCGCTGATCTCGCGCCGAACCGGGGCCATTATGTTGGTTCATCTGGCTGGCTGGCCGTGCGATATGTCAATGATTATGACTTTGGCAGATCAGCACGGGATCAAGGTGATCGAGGATTGCGCCCAGGCTCAGGGTGCCACCGTGGATGGCCGGAAAACCGGCAGCTGGGGTGATCTGGCAGCGTTTTCTTTCTGTCAGGATAAAATCATTTCGACCGGTGGAGAGGGTGGGATGATTGTTACAGACGATGAGACGTACTGGCGCAGATGCTGGTCTTTCAAGGATCATGGCAAGAGTCCGAGACTGTTGTCGTCGCGGCCCTCGGGAAATGCCTTTCAGTGGGTTCATGAAACTATCGGAACCAACGGACGCATGACTGAGGTTCAGGCAGCCATCGGTCGTCGACAGCTCGGCAAACTCGATGCGTGGCTTGCCCAGCGCCGCGCCAATGCAGGCAGACTGAACGTATGCCTCGAAGTTTGCGCTGCGTTGCGTACAACGCCGCCTGGTGCGGGGGTTGGGCATGCCTACTACAAGTATTACTGCTTCGTCAGGCCGCATGCACTAAAGGCTTCATGGTCACGGGATCGGATCCTCGCAGAACTGGCAGATCTGGGAATACCCGTTGGGAGTGGCATCTGTCCCGAGGTATATTCGGAGGCAGCATTTTCGGAGTTGGCTTGTCGGCCGGAAAGACCCCTGCCGCATGCCCGGGAGCTCGGTGAGACAAGCATCATGCTGCCGGTTCATCCGACCATGAACGATGCACATATGGATCGTATAGCAGATGCCATCCTCAATGTCATGTCGGCCGCCATGCGCTAGATGCCATTCGTGCCAGTTGGGCGGTTCAAGACCCCCCGGAATTTTATGGTGTTGGGGGCTTTGCTCCTGCCGGTCAGCCGTACACCAATGGTTTGATCTGTATGTGTCCGCCGGTATCCGGATAGATTCTGGTAAATAAGTTGGTCGTGCTGTCATCCTGCACGGAGATGAAACGTTAGTCTGTTTTAAGGGTGCCAGTGTTGCCTGATTTGAGCTGATTTTTTGGAGCTGGTCAAATTCGACCAAAAATGTATTTACAAGACAAAGATCGTTATAATCCTGCGCTGAAAGGCTGGGGCCGGAATAATCCTTCAACACCATCCACAGTACGACGGGGCATGAGCACGTTGCTGATACCAGGGGACTCAAATACAACACTTAGGGAGGTTGTATGCTCGCGAACAGTCTTCAGATTCGTCTGATTCAGCTACCACGTCGATCCAAGAGACTGCTGGTAATATTGGCGGATGCCGGGTTGCTCAGCTTGGCGCTGGCTGTTGCGCTTGTCCTGACAAGTGCCTATGAATCCCAGAGTATCCAAAACATCTGGGTGCTGTATCCGGTCACTCTCGGTACAGCTATCCTGGTTTTCTGGCAGCAGGGACTGTATCGCGCCATCATTCGTTTTATGGGGACGAAACTGGCGGTTTCGGTGCTGCGAAGTATCACCCTTACAGCGCTGGTGATCGCCGCTGTCAATGTTTCGCTTGGTCTGGCCGGCTTGTTGGAAAATGCCGCTATTACATTGATTTTCTGGTCATTTTCTATTCTAACGATAGTTGGCAGTCGCTTCGCCATGCGGGCATTTCTGCTCCACCAGCCCGAGCAGGGAGAGTGCGTTGCAGTCTACGGTGCAGGCGAGGCCGGAGCCCGGCTGGTAGAAG
>JAJRUV010000142.1 GCA_024277595.1 Gammaproteobacteria bacterium | reverse complement strand
GCGTTATACCTGTACTTGCCGTATCCTCATTCGTCACAATCACAGCACTCGTCGCTGTTGGCGCATCATTCACTGCATTCACCGTTACATTGATGGTCACTAAGCCAGACAAGCCGCCATTATCCGTTACTGTTACCACAAAGCTGTCGGGGCCGTTGAAATTGGCATTTGGCGTATAAGTGGCAAGTCCTGCGACACTCACCGTAGCCGTTCCGTTGCCAGCCTGTGTGGTTACGGCATAGGTGTGGGCATCGCCCGCATCCGGATCGTTCGGGCTTACCTGACTGTTACCGGCTACATCCTCGTTAGTGAAAATGGGGTTCGGTACTGCAGTGGGTGCAGGCGGCTGGTTGGGGGTGGAAGAAAACTTGAACAAGCCAGCACCAGTACCCGCATAAAGAATGGCCGGTGTGAGCGGATCAATTACTATGAATGCGACTACGGTGCTTGTCAGGCCGGTATTCATGGCCGACCACGTGGTGCCAGCATCCGTGCTTTTGAAGACGCCTCCGCCAAACGTACCCGCATATAGGCTTGTGGGGGTGAGTGGATCAATTGCCAAGCTGCGGATCAGGCTGTTGGTTAAGCCTGTGTTCATCGCCGTCCATGTGGTTCCGGCGTCCAATGACTTGAACACCCCACCCAACGTACCCGCATAGAGCGTAGCGGGGGTGACTGGATCAATCGCTAGGGATAGAACTTTGGTATTGGTCAGTCCGGTGTTCATGGTCACCCAGGTTGCCCCACTGTTCGTAGACTTTTTTACTCCACTGGCCGTTCCCGCATATAGAGTGGCAGGTGTGAGCGGATCAATTACCAGGGCTTGGACCTGGAGGTTGGTAAAGGCACTCATGAACGCCCAGGTTGCCCCGCCATTGGTGGATTTAAATGAATTTCCTCCTGCTCCTAGATACAGGGTGGTTGGCGTGACCGGATCTATAGCCAGAGTTTGAGGACGGGGGTTGGCAAAGAGTCCGTTATTTATTGCCACCCAACTTCCGCCGCCGTCCGTGGATTTGAACACTCCGGAAACTCCGGCACCACTTGTTCCCACATAGATAATGGTCGGCGTGATCGGATCTATAGCCAGAGCTTTGACAAAGAGCCAGGGCAGGCCGTTGTTCATAGCCGCCCAGGTGGCTCCGCCATCAGTGCTTTTGAACACGCCGGTGCCCTCGGTGCCGGCATAGAGGGTTGACGGTGTCACCGGATCAATGGCCAAGACAACGGTCAATGCACCCGCTGGACCATTAGGCATCCACTGGTTGCCAGCCAGTGATGTTCCGGGCAAAGCAATGCTTCCGGCTATGACGAACATGAACAGAGCCAACCATCGCGCGATCGGTTTCTGCCTGCTTGAGGCATTCATTTGCAGCCTTATTTGCGGAATGCGATAGGTTTGTTTCACGGTTTACTCCTTCCCCCCGAAGGATTGATCTCCATTGAGGCCGGATTCCTGGCTGGTTCTTTCTCTGGCGAGAATGCGCCAGAGATTTTCCATGGATTGAAAGGACTGCTTGTATCCCAGATCGACATTTTCCACCTGACCAACCAGATGGTCCGGTCGATCCCGGCGGTAGATTCGCACGATGAAGTTGTCTGACGTCATTTTCACCTCACTGAACAAAGCACTTGAAAGGTGCTTTATAACATAGAGGTGTTTACAGATTGATTACAGATTGACCATTATTGCGTATTTATAATCCGATCGCGAATAGCGTTGGTTTGATGCGAGGGATTAATACCCAGATGCGTCCGCAGATTATTCCGGCAACGCCGATAGGCAGCCAGAGCCTCGGCACGCCTGCCGAGCCGAAGCTGGCAGAGCATCAGCCGCTGATAAAACCCCTCGGACAACGCATCTGTGTCCAGGGCGCGCTGGTAGAGTTCCACAGCCCGCTCCCACTCGGAACCCCTCTCCCAAAAATCGGCCAGAACCGTTAGACAGTGCAGGAATTTGCCGCGCAAATGCTCACGGCAGGACAACACCCAGGCATCAGTTTCACCCGCCAGAAACTCACCTCTGTATAGTGAAAGCAGGTAGCCGCTCAGGCGGGAAACCTCATCGGGCAATGCGTTTGTACTCGCAAGCAGCTCCGTCAGCTTTCCTTGTATCTGCTCAAACGCCAACACATCCACCCAGCAGCAGCTGGGATTCAATGTCAACCTGTGTTGCTGAATCAGCACTGTCTCTTCATGCTCAAGAAGCTTGCGCAAACGATGCAGCGTAGTGAACAGGGCGTGTCGGGCCTTATCCCCTTCTGTATCCGGCCATAGCATATCAGCGAATTGATCATGGACGAGGCTACGGTTCTCCATCGCAATCAGCACCTTGAGAAGTTCAAGCGGTTTCTGCTGAGCCTTGCCTGAGGTTTTGTACAACCTGCCATCAAGCCACAGGGAGAAACCACCAAGAGTGGTGACCTTTACGGGCCAGGGCCAGTTTTCATCCACCGGCAACGCTATATCAGGTATCAACCCCCGCTTGCGGATAAGTCCCCGCACATATTCCACCTCGATACCGGCTTGCAGCGCATGCTGGCATAGGCGGGCCATTATTTTCGGCTGCCAGCCGGGAAAGTTGACAAAATTCCTCTCCCTGCCAACCCGCATGGCCCTGCGCAAGGCTGAAAGGCCAGTGCTGTGGTTCTCGTTTTTAAACGCGTCATCGGCCCTGATCACATCAACCAGCAGTGTCAGCACCGAACTTCCCATGGCATCGGCAATGTGTCGGGCTTGTAAAAGATGTTTCTTTGCCTGCTTTTTATCCCCGGCCTGAATACAGATCCGGGCCATATTGATACTGTTAAGACCAACAGGAAACGGCGTTCCGGCTCGCTCCGCGAGCTCAAGGGCAATCCTGGCATGTTGTGTGGCCTGTTCTATCCTGCCGACATCCATGTCATACAAGCTACTGAGATAATGATAGTGGCCAACGTCAAGATACCGCCTGCCGCCAAGAATCGGCCGCATCATGTCCAGAAAGTCTCTGGCCCGTTCCAAATCCCCATTTGATAAACTGGCATAGACTGCCTGCGCCATCAGCCAGTTATCAAGCAGATGAATACCGTTTTTTTCCGTTTCATTTAAGCCTTCGTTCACACATTGCAGCGCTGCCTCGAATGAAGCTGTATGCCAGTAAAGAATCGCCTGCTGCATTTTCCAGACAACATATTCGAGTGGAGAGAGGTCCATCGCAGTAGCGAGCTGATTCACCGTTTCCAGCATTAATCCGGCACTGGCAATATCGCCGATCCAGAAATAATAGTGTGACAGATAGCCGCCAAGCATGATGCGATACCCCGAATCCGCCTCGCCCTGAAGCTGATGCCGCGCCCGCTCAGTCCAGTATTGCATGTCCGGGTGCTGTGGTTGGCGAAACATAAGGGAGGCAAAGATGGCAAAAGTCACCCGCGCCTCGACATCTGCGGAAGGATAGATTTCCCTCGCCTTCGTCAGCTCGATAAGACAGCTGCTCCAGCGGTCGAGCTGTTTGATGTCTCCCCACTCGGTCAGGACAGCCTCTACCGCACCGGCCGCGGCCAGTAACATGCCAACCCGCTCTTCACCTGTTTTGAAACAACCAAAGGCGCGCTCAAAAATATCACGACTTTCAACCGCATTGAAAGGCAGGCGGCTACAAGCCAGCCAGTAAAGAAGCCAGGGGTCGGTCAATCGTTTCTTTTCGGGTAGCATGGAAATCCATCGCGCAAGCACCTGAGAACGTCCCTGAGCCAGTAGCACTGGCGCTTGCCGACAAACCAGCGCCGAGATAGATGACCACGCCCCGAATTGCCGATAGAGCTCAATAGCTTCACCAGTCTGACCGGCAGAAGCCATAAGATCAGCAGCTACGCATCTGTTCTCCAGCAATTGCCCTGGCGCCAGAATTTTTTCCGCCTTCGACAGCAGAAACTCCCGAAACAGGGGATGAAAACGATAGGACGGTGATTCGCCCTGCACCCTCTCGACAAATAAATGCTGACGGCACATTTTTTCCAAAAGCAGATCCGCCTGTTTTTCCCCCGTCAATTTTTCAGCCTGCTCGGCAGTTACGACGGATAGCAACGATGTCAACATCAGCACGTTGCGTGAAGCCTCTTCCATGGTCGCAAAAACCTCTGCAGTGAAATAGTTGAAAAATGACTCTCTGGCCATTTCCGGCATCTGCCATTCAACATTCTCATCGTGCTGGCCGCATTCCAGCATCAGAACCATGCCAGCAAGCCACCCATGTGCCTGCACACACATCTTTGACACCGTGTCGGGACTGTTCTCCCATTGCGGCCACAGGCAGGACAGGGCAACAGCCTCCTCCATATCAAGATGCAACATGGCATCATCCAGAATATACATCTGCCGGTTGGCCTGCAGGCGGAGAAGCTCAGGCGGGGGGCTGGTTCGGCTGATCAAAACAAGAGTGCAACCAGCCGGAACCTGGTCCAGAGCCTGCCGGACTATCTCGTGTAATACCGCGTTCGAGGGCACTTCCTGATAGTTATCAAGCACCAATACAAACGGAGACTCCTGCATGATGAAAAGCTCACGAAAAAAACGACGGGAAAAAGCCAAAGGGTTGGATAGATATTCTGGCCTCAATCTGGGCAGAGTCATCGCTCTGTCCCCGTAAACCTGCCTTGCGGCCAACGTTAGAAAATGAAAAAAAGAACCCACCCCGCTATCATCAGGGTCAAGCTGATACCAGATAAATTGTAATGCCCGTTCATGGATATAACTTGAAACCAGTGTTGTTTTGCCAGCCCCCGGAGGGCCATTGATCCATATGCCGGCATGACCAATAGCCTCGTCAAGAGTATCGAACAGCCGCTGACGAAGTAGCACATTCGATCTCAGCGGTCTTGAAATCTTGGCAACAACAGATGTATTCGTGTGATTTACCTCAATCATCGTCTACACATGATAAATTGTTCCAGCATTACGTCAACTGAAGCACACCACATTATCTACAAGAAGGGTTCTATTAATAACGCCTATACCTCGCCTTCACAAAGGGAAGAAATCGCATCGAGGTCTTCCAGCGCAGCATTGAAATCATAGGCTGCCAGATGCTGTCGCAGTGCCGACAAATGCGCTGTGTATTCGCTTCCGCTCAATGCGGCACTCAATTCATCTATC
>JAJRUV010000141.1 GCA_024277595.1 Gammaproteobacteria bacterium | reverse complement strand
TTGAGACCGTAAATACCCTTACGGATGTCGATACTCATATCCTGCCCTATATAAAGTTGTGAGAGACCTTGTATATCAACAGAGCACATGAGAATCGGCATCTTTTTTCACTCACACGACCGGAGAAGAGCCAACAGATAATCCAGCTCGCCTGCCATATCATCACGGGCGAAGCCCCGGGCTGTCGTTCCCAGCACGCATCCGGGCCGAACATGGTTTGCCAGATCCTTGTTGGCGATCACCTGAATGCCCGTCTCGGTCAACTCTGGATCGGTCTCTTTGGTGCAACAGCAATGGGCTGCTATCCCCTGATCCCGGCACTCCTTCGCCACGCCCAACAGCAGATTGTTGATCGCCTTGTGGCTGTTGCTGGCGATGCCAATGCGTTTGCCGCGCTTCACCAGGTCGGCAATTACCTGTTTGCCGGGATAGGTCTTCCCCGCGCCCGGCGGCCCCTGAATACACAAATAGCTGTTATCCAGATTCAAGACTCTTTCGGTTACCTGCTCCAGCAGCGACAGTTCAGATGTTTCATCAACAATGGGCCCGTCTTTATGGTGCGCAATGCGCGGCGGACGGCGCTGCAGAAAATCGACAATGGCACATTTCCCCAATCTGCCCTCGGCATACTGCCGCACAACTGACTCAATCGCCTCGGGGATCGGTCGGGCATGGACAATATCATTGGGGATCAGCGTCACTATGGCCGGCGGCTCTTGCGCGGCCTTCAGTGTCAACAGCCCGTTGGCGGCATCGAACTCATGCAAAGTGACTTTGAGGCCATCCTTCCCCAACACCCACATCTGCCCACCCTCCCTGGGGGGCTTGAACTCCTGGTTGGCATCGAAGCGATACTCATAGGCCGGATGTCTTGCTTTCGGCGCGGGCTTGAATGGCTCACGCCCGGTGCGCTCGCATATCACGATACAATCGAGATCATCAAGCAGCTCCGTATCCGACATGCCCAGACGATCAAACAGCCGCCACCAGACCGGCTTGTCCTGCCGACGGTGAAACTCCAGCATCCAGGCCAGTATTTCAGTGACCGCAGCCGCCTGCGGAACACTTTTCTTCTCTGCTTCAGCGCGGCTCAATAACGCTTCCCGCAGCTGAATACGGGCGGTGATCTCCTCCGGGATCTCCTTCTGCTCGACCTCGGTCTTGCCGATGTAGCATATTCCATGAAGCGACTGCTGCCCGCGTAACCACTCCACCAACTCCTGGGTCGAATCACAGTCATCGATGTTGTAGTCGCGAATATCACTGAGAATCCTTGAGGTTTGCCAGCTGGTTCCATCCGGATTTTCACGCCACTGCTCATACACCACTACCGAATCACCGCCGCTACCCACGACGGCATCACGCCCGCCCCGGTAAAGGTGCTCTATGTTCTTGATGGAATAACGCGGCTCCCCAACCAGCAACCCATGGCGCACAATCTTGTAGAGATCCACGAACACCTCGTTACGCAGCAGCTCATCCACCTCATGCTCGCAGATGCCATAGCGCCCCATCAGCCGACGGCAGGCAGCGACCTCATAACTGGCATAGTGATAGATATGCATCGAGGGATCCTGCTGCCAACGCGCATACGCCCACCGGATAAATTCCTGAAAGGCCAGCTTCTCCTGCGCTGAATCGTGCGCCCAGAAATCCTTGAACTGCCGAACGCCTTGCTCATCAAAATAGCTGCTGCCCCAAAGATATTCGAGCCCGCCCTCGATCAACGGAAAACCCTCGATATCAAAGAACAGGTCCAACGGCGACGGCGGCGGTAACAGCGCCAGCCCCCGGGCTTCACCCGGCTGAGGAACCAGCACCTCAAAGGCCGGTACTTCTCTACCTTTAGAACGTTTCTGAATACGCGCCTGAGCCTTGAGACGGTCAAAAACAGCAGGGGAAATTTTGGTAACGTGAGAGGCGCTGGTTTCAGCCAGCTCCGCTGCGGTGGTTATGCCGGATTTTTCCAGCGCCTTGATCTGGCCCCGACTTATCATCGCAACCTGACTCAGATGATCATGCTCGTCAAGGAGCTCTGCCCGGCCACCCCGGCCCAGCGCCCCCACTCCCGGGAATCTGCCGGATCAGGCATCTGTCCAGAGTCGAAAGCCACCTCGAAATCGAGAAACTGTTGCTTCAGATGCTGATAATAAAAACGAAAATCAGCACTGGCCAGCCGGGATATCTCACCGTTGCCCAGCACAACCGCCATCTCACCGGCATAACGGCCCTGTACCGATTCAAGCATCTCGGCATAACAACAGAGCTGCACGGCGAAATAGGGTCGGGGTGATCTGGAGAGCTTGGTATCCCACACCTCATAGTGATAATCCCCGAACCTGCTGTCACCGGGAGCCTTGACCAGAAAGTCGGCATACCCTCGAAACGGCGGCAACTCCAGACAGGCCTGGAAGACGATCTCCACACCATCCGCCATCGCCTGTTGGGTACGGGAGAGTTTCACATCGACAGTGTTACCTTCGATAACCGCAATCCGCTTCCCTTGCTCCTTAAACTTGCCAAGAAACTCAGCCTCATACGCCTCACCTTTATGCTGCAACAAGCCCAGCATGGCATCGATTTCATCAGGTTCAAAACCGTGCCCGGGATTTTCAACGGTCAAACGCTCCATCCACGCAGAAAAAGGGGAAGAGATGAAACGGCATAGATCGGTGGGGGAGTAAACAATACTGCCGTTATCTGTGTGCATGGCTGATATTCGGTATGCGGTGAATAAACAATTTTATGGAGACTCACTCTAAACTCCAGAACTTAAGATCAAAATCAGTTGTAACTATTCAGCTCACCCCTGAAATCTGCCATTCCTGCGTTAAAAAATGATCATTTACCCGTGTAAACTCACATTTTTCGCCTTGAACTGACAAATTCCAGGGGCAATCTGAACAGTTACATACTCATTTTCAACTACGCTGAATAGTTACAATCAGTTTTCCATATTCCGCCTTGTCTCGCACTCGCCCGAGGCTTTTTCAACAGCCTGCTAGCCGGAATGATTTGCAACTATTCAGCAAATTGTAAATCCCGGCACCAATATATGCCGTGTTCATATCCATATTGCCGGGACGATGAATTTCATGTTCAGGATGACATGCTGAAAAACACCACGGCCACTCCGAGCAGCAGAAACAGCGTAATTGCAACGGCCCAGCGCTGCAGAAAGCGTTCACTGCCGTCCAGAAACCGGTGCCATGAGCGAGGTTGCCATAAACGGGATGCTCTGGCCAGACATGCGGCACGCAGCCGGGGCAGGGTGTCGGTTCCTGTTCTCGTTCCCCAATACAGGGCTGCTCTGAAACAACGCTCGAGTCTTGTGTCCGGAAGATTGTCAATTGTGCATGAAGCATGGCGGTGATCCTCCAGCCATCTGCCGGTGACAACCAGCAACGCCGGGCCAATCCCCAGAAAAACGACCAGAATATACACCCATTTTTCATGGCGGCTCCATGCAGCGGGATCAGCCAATCCGGTTCCCAGGACAAAAGTGAACAACCCCGTAGCGGCGACCACAACATAAGCCGTTACCGTTTTTGGCTGCGCCCGCACAACCCCTGCAACAGAGGCATAGAGCATGGCGGCGATTCCCATCCCCTGGACAAGCAGCGCCAGATCGGGACGGGTGACTTCACCAAGCGGCAGCCAGCGCATGGCCGTGAGCAACCCGACGGCAACGGGAACCCCTCCCAGCAGTATGGCCACTCCCGGCCGCGCTGAACGAAAGGCCGGCGGCAGCCAGAAGTGCAACGGCCAGAGAGCCGCCTTGAGGGCAAATCCGGCAAGCACCATCGACAGATACAAATCAATGGAGGATGATCGGGCCAGCACATGATGTACTGCGCCAAACTCCAGGCTCCCCGTGGTTGCGGCTGCTATCAACAATGCCTCAAACAGCGCCAGATCCGCCAGAATGAGGCAGACCAGATAGATGCGCGCGGCCCGCCGTATTTCTTCCGTATCCCTTCCAGCAACCAGAAGACCGTAGAATGCGTAACCGGTCAGAACGGAAAAAGCGAAAAAATCCGCCATCCCGGTCGCCAGAATCATCCCCATGTTGCCCGACAGTGCGAGCATGAAACAGGTAGTGAGACGGTGATCCACCTCTTTCTTTCCGGTTGTATGGAGAAACAGTGCGGCAGCACCCCAGAGCAGTACCGACATGGCGAGCAATAAACGATCTGTCTGGTCATGGATAGCGAGTCCGCTGCCCAGCAGCAGCCAGGGCAGCTCGACAGTGGTACCCGCCGGCAGAGTCAGGAGGAGAAGCGGAGGCACAAGAGCGGCATGGCATGGCCGGAAGATGCGCGAATGCAGTGCGGGAAACGCCAGCAACAACGGTAACAGGGGCGTCAGGATTAGCAGTAATAAACCTGGAGATGTATTCATGGGGCATACTCCAGGCTGGTGATAAAACGCGCCCATTCCAGCAAACTGAACGGTGCCGATGCCAGCAACCCCATTCCCAGCGTCAGCACGGCAGTTACCATGGGAGGTACCAGCAGGGTCCAGGCCGTCTCGCACCGTCCGGAAGAGCTTTCTGACGGCCAGCTGGCGGCAGGCGGCTTGAACCAGGCGGCGTACAGAATTGGCAGAAAATAGGCTGCATTGAGCAACCCGCTTCCTGCCAGGACATAGACTACCCACTCCTGTCCGGCATCCAGCGCCCCAAGCCCCAGATACCACTTGCTGACAAAACCGGCCAGTGGTGGCACACCAATCATTCCGAAGGCGCCGATGGTGAATGCGGCCATGGTCCAGGGCATACGCTGTCCCACCCCGTTCATCTCGCTTATCTTGTGGATTCCCAGGGTTTCGGCCAGATTGCCGGCACAGAAAAACAGGGTGATTTTCATTACGCCCTGATGCACCAGATGGATGAGGCCGCCAATGGTAGCAACCGGGCCGGCAACGGCAGTGCCAAGAACGATATACGAAACCTGGCTAACTGTGGAGAACGCAAGCCGGCGCTTCAGATCGTCCTGGAACAGTGCCCGCATCGAACCATAAATGATGGTTGCCGCCGCCACAACTGCCAGCGGCAACAGCACCCCCAGTCCGGCGGCAAACTGAATGCCATATACATCGTGGATCACGCGCATGATACCAAAGGCGCCCGCCTTCACCACTGCCACCGCATGCAGCAGGGCGCTTACCGGCGCGGGCGCTATCATGGCCTGCGGCAACCAGCCATGCAGCGGGATCAGCGCGGCCTTTACACCCAGGCCGGCGATCAGAAGTACAAATATGATTACCAGAGCCGGATGGCAGGTGTCATCCAGCCCGGACAGAAAACCGCGAGCCGTGAATTCCAGCGTGTTGGCAATGGCGTACAGCCATACGGTACCGATCAGCAACAGGGCACCACCTCCCACAGTATAGAACAGGTATGTGCGGCCCGCGCGCCGCGCCTCCTCGGTACCGCGATGCACAATCAGCGGGTAGGTAGCCAGGGTGAGCAGTTCGTAGAACAGCAAAAAGGTGATCAGATTGCCGGCCAGCGCCACACCGATGGTTGCGGTAACACACAGGCTGAAAAACCCGAAAAAGCGGCTGCGGTTGGGAGATCCCTCCAGATAGCCGATGGCATAGACGGTCGTCACCAGCCACAGGACGCTGGAGAGCACCACAAACAACAACGACAGGGGATCGGCCCGCAGCACCAGATCCAGCCCGGGTAACAGAGCCAGGCTGGTTTCATAGTGATAGCCGTGATAAACACCCCGAATCATTACCCCGACCAACACCAGTTTGAGCACCGCTCCAGACAGGTTCAGGATAGTTCGGGTTGCGACACGCTCCTCCGGCAGAAAGAAAATCACCAGCCCCGGCAACAGGGAGCTGGCCAGAACAAGCAGCGGCAGTGTGGCACTCCAGCTCATCGTCTCCGCTCCCCGGCTTCAGGCACGGCCAGAATAAGAATAGTGTACAGGGAGGAGAAAATACCGTAGCGGCAGAGATGCCGCTGAATGGCAGAAGTATCCATGCGGGTCATCCGCTGCCCTCTCTGTCAAAAGGCGAACCGATTTCCATCAGAGCCAGAGGCCACGGGGCAAACAGACCCAGCAGAATGGCAAGCATGGCCATGAGCAGCGCGCTCCACTCCATGACAACAGGGATCTTTCGAGTGTCATGAGGAGCCTCGGAGCGGGTAAAAGCGTAACCAATCACCTTGAAAGCCCATGCGGCAGACAGCAGCCCACCAACGATCAGGATCCCCACCCACCACCACTGGCCGGAACGGATTGCCGCTTCCAGCAGCATCCATTTGGCAATGAATCCACCGCTGGGGGGCAGCCCCATGATGCTGACACCCGCCAGGGCGAAGGCGGTAATCGTCAGGGGCAGGCGTTGCACTATACGGTCGAGATCCGCAATACGATCATGTCCGCCAAAGTAAAGTATGTTGCCAGCCGCCATAAACATGGCCGTTTTGGCTGCGGCATGGGACAACAGCATATACAGCGCGGCTGTCCAGCCGGTGACGCTGGCCAGCGGGAAGGCCAGAAACAGATAACCTGTTTGCGCTACGGTTGAATAGGCGATCAACATCTTGAGCCGTGTCTGGCGCAGCGCTTGCACCCCACCCCAGAGTACCGCGGCCGCACCGAGCAGCCCCATGAGAAGGGCTGGACCGGGTCCGGCAAAGGGGAAGATCTCCAGCCACAGACGCGCCAGAATATAGAACGACGCCTTCACCACCAGTGCCGACAACAGCGCACTCACCGGAGCCGGAGCACTGGCGTGGGCTGGCGGCAACCAGAAGTGAAGCGGAAACAGAGCAGTTTTGAGCAGCAGGCCGGCGCTCATCAATCCCGCTGCAGCCCATACCACGGGAGAGGGTTCCACCCGCTGCGCCAGTATCGCAATATCAACGCTGCCGAAACCGTGATAGAGCAGTGCAACACCCAGCAGATAGGCGAGTGAACCCAGCAGGCTTACCAGCAGGTAACGCATTGCGCCGCTCAGGGCATCCGCACCCCCGGCCAACGCCACCAGCGCCACCGCAGCCAGCCCCAGCAACTCCAGGGTGACATAGAGATTGAAAATGTCTGCAGACAGAAACAGGGCGTTCAGCGCAGTCCACAGAAACATCCACAAAGGCCAGAAATACCTGGCCCTCTCATGGCTGAAATAGCCACTGGAGTAGATGCTGATCCCCAGCCCTGCCAGCGCCGTTACCGCCAGCATCAGCAGACTCAGGCCGTCTGTGTAGAGGTCGATGCCCAGCGGCGCCCCCCAGCCGCCGACAGCATAGCGCTGCGTACCCAGCTCCGCGAGCTGCCATCCCGCCCCGATCACGCAGATAACAATACCCGACGCAACAAACAGCCCCAGCGGCACGGCACGCTGCGGCCACAAAAAACATCCAGCGGCTCCGGCGAACGGAAGTAGAATGAGTATCGCCTGCCAGTGGAATTCGAGCATCGAGACAGGCACCGTGGGCTATTCCAGAGGCTCTTCGGGGAGCTCGGCCCGACCGGTTTCGGCCTGCACCCGCAACGCCAGCGCCAGCGCCAGCGCGGTGGCCGAAACAGCCACCACGATGCCGGTAATCACCATGGCATGGGGCACCGGATCCGGTGCTGCTTCCCCGGTACGAGCCGCCAGCGCCACCAGCACCAGGAACACACCGCTGCCCATCACGTTGATGGCCAGTATCTTGCGCAGCAGATGCGCGTGGACAATCAAGGCATACAGGCCGAGGAAAAAGAGTCCGGCCCCCACCAGGGCATAGAGGAGAGCAGTGTTCACCTGTGCGGCCCCGCGACCGGACGGCCACCGGCAAACAGCGCGGCCAGGGTGATGCCGATGGACCAGGTTGCCGCCGCCTCGATCAGCAGAATCAGCGCACCCGCGAATGGTGGAGGATATTCCAGCATGCGCCCGCCCGCGAACATAAGGGCTACGCCTGCCACCAGGAACACTCCCGGCCCCGCGGTCAGGGAAACGCGCAGAGGCAGTCCGGAAAACGCCGGGCCAGGCCACCAGCCACTCAGCAACAACAGCACCCCCGCCGCAGCCAGCACCGAACCGGCCTGAAAGGCGCCACCTGGCGCATGGGCACCGGCCCACAGCAGATAACCAGCCACCAGAATCAGCATGGGAACCAGCAGGCGTGCCAGCATGTCCAGTACCGGGTCAACGAGCGGCTCGCGGTGTCGGGCGGCAACCCCGAGCGACCAGACCCCAAGCGGGGCGAGCAGCAGCACCCCCAGCTCCAGCAGGGTGTCATAGGCCCGGTAGTTGAGCAATACCGCAGTGACCGGATTGCTTACCCCGCTGGCTTCAAGATGTTCCGCTACCGGCTTGCTCAAGCCGGGCGCCGGTGAAGGAAGGCTTGACAGCACGTAGCCCAGCCCGGCCGCCAGAACGGCCAGCAACAGCCCCAGCAACAGCCGGAACAGCCGCTGACAGTTATTTCCGTTACTCATCATTGGGTTCGGATTCACGATCTTTTCCCCGCCCGGTTCCCGCGCCACCCCCGGACTCGAGCCGTGCCAGCGTGGCCAGCAACAGGGCTCCCGTCAGCCCTCCCCCGATGGCCGCCTCGGCCAGGGCTATATCCGGCGCATCAAGCCGCACCCAGACCAGCGCCATCACCAGCCCAAAGGCGATGAACAGTACAATGCCCCTGAACAGATCCGGACTTGCCACGGCCCGCCATGCCAGCCACAGCAAGGCGAGTCCCAGAACGATATCGAATACCGGCTGCAGCAGGCTCATCGTTTCCACATCCTGACGCCTCGTTGCCGCGCTGCCGCGGCCACCAGATGGGCGACACTGGCTCCCGCGAGCAGTACCAGCAACCAGATCAGCAACAGTTTGCCCACCACGGCCCAGGACTCCGCATGCAACGCCAGTCCGGCCACCATCAGACCCAGACCAACGTTGTCCGCCTTGGTCAGCGCATGCAGCCGCGTATAGACATCCGGAAAGCGCAGCAACCCGACAGTTCCAGCCAGAAAGAAGCCTCCCCCGGCGATCAGCAGTATCACCGTGAGATAATCACCCGGAGTCATGATTTTCCTCCCGGCCCAACCAGCCACGCCGCACGAACGCCACTGCCGTCACCGCGGCCAGCAGAGCAAACACCAGCGCCACGTCGCGCAGAGCGGCGTTGTTACCGGCCTGCGCGAGAAGCAGGAGCATGGCTACTGCCGTGGTGCCGAACAGCTGTGCAGCCAGCATGCGATCAGCGGCGGTCGGACCACGAAGTATGCGCCACATCCCGGCACAGAGATTAAGCAGCAGAAACAGCGCCAGCGCCAGAAAAAGAGACTGCATTTCGTTCAATCCTCCATCTCATCGCTCTTCCCGGGCGGTAGAGGGATTCTGAATATCGCAGCCACCTTTCCCTCCACCTTCTCCAGTTCCGGCAGAAAATCTCCCCGTTCATCGAGCACATGCACACGCAGGCAGTCGTCACCAAGCTCCATACTCAGGGTGCCAGGCTGCAGGCTTACAACGTTGGCCATAAAGACCCGCGGCAGGCCCGGCGGAAGACGCCACTCGTGTTCGATCAATCCCGGCGAGACGGGCAGGCCGGGATGCATGGCCCGCCTGGCCACATCAACTCCGCCATACAGGGAGCGCCAGAGAAAATAAGAGGCGAATCGTACAATTCCGACTGGCGAGAAGGAGATGGGAGGCAGCAGCACCAGGCTTGCCACTGTTGCAACAAGCACTGCCGGAACACCGATTAGCCATGAATCCATTGCACCACCCGCCAGAATCCACCATGCCAGGGCAAACAGAACAGTACGCCATCCTCCAGCCCGCATACGGTCTCTGTTTCCGGACAGGAACCCGGAGTCATTTTTTTTGTTCATTCCTGCATATGCTTATGTTGTATGTCAAACAGACTGTCAACGGCCTCTGCAGCCGCATCAGCATACGGAATCAATACCCGGTCGGCGCCAGCCTGCTCCAGCTTTTCTGCATCAAGGGCACTGTGCGCGGTTACCGCCACTCGCCCCTGGTACCCGAGATCACGCAGACCGTGCAACAGCGCAAGGTTTACCCCCGTCTCACGCACACTGCTCAAAATCCAGTCCGCCGTATCAATCGGCAGGGTGGCCAGAAACTCGGGGTTTTCGGCATCACCGTAGCGTACGGCGTAGCTGAGCTCTTCAAAACGGCGAACCAGGCCGGGGTCAAAATCCACACCAAGCACCCGATAGCCCCGTTGCCGCAACTCCCGCGCAATACCCGCGCCGAACCGCCCCAGACCAAACAGAATCACATCGCAGCCATCCTCTCCACCATTTCCGGCCTGGCCCTCCTCTCGCCACGGCTGCTTGCGCTCGAACACTCCCAGCCAGGGAGCCAGCCGCTCATAGAGCAGGTGGGAGTAAAGAATCATATAGGTGGAAGCACTGATGGTTATCAGCCCCACCAGGGTGATAAGTCCCATGGTATCCGTATCGATATGCCCCAGGCTCAGACCCAGTGCTCCCAGAATGAGGGAGAATTCACTGATCTGGGCCACTGTCAGGCCAGCCAGAAATCCGGTGCGCTTACGGTAACCCATGACACCCAGAATAACCATGACAATCAACGGATTACCAACAAGAACAAACAGCGAAAGAATAATCGCCGGCACCACCTGCGCACCCAGCATTGACAGATCCAGCCCGGCTCCCAGGTCGATGAAGAAAAACAGCAACAAGAAATCCCGCAGACTCACCATGCGCGCACCGATAATTTCGCGGTAAGGGGTCGAGGCCAGCGATACGCCCGCAAGAAAGGCTCCCACCTCCTTGCTGAACCCCAGATGTACCCCTGCCGCACCCAGAGCTACCGCCCAGGCTATGGCAAACAACACCAGCAATTCGGGCGAACGGGCCAGTTGATGCAGCAGCGGGGTCAACACATAGCGCATCAGCAGCCCGATGACAAGGATGAACAGGCCGCCCTTGACGAGAACCTCAATTGCCTCCTGCCCCAGTGTGGCCGTATCGCCGGTCTTGCCCAGTGCGGTGAGGCCAATCATTACCAGTACTACCACGATGTCCTGAACGATGAGAAAGCCGATGGCAATGCGCCCATGCAGCGCATCCACCTCCCGCTTGTCGGAAAGCAGCTTGACAATGATGATGGTACTGGAGAAGGTCAGCGCAACAGCCACATAGATGGCAGTCACCGGCCCCATTCCCAACCCGATGGCAATGAAATAACCGACAACAGAGGTAAAAAAGACCTGCCCCAGACCGGTAGCCAGCGCCACTGGCCCCATGGTGCGGATAATATGCAGATCCAGCTTCAGGCCCACCACGAACAGCAGCAGGGCGATACCCAGTTTGGCCAGCAAATCAACCTGATCGTTTGCAGACACCCAGCCAAGCACCGATGGCCCCACCAGAATACCCACCGCAATAAAGGCAACAATCAGCGGCTGCCGCAATCGAACGCCAACAGCGCCGATGATGGCGGCCATCAACAGCAGCACCGCCATTTCAGTAAATACGTCGCCAAAAATCGATGTCATTAAGTCAGATTGTCCATCAATCAATTTAAGTTAACCCTGTCTCCCGGAAGCAGGTGAAACAGAACCGTTACACATTCAAACAAAGCATAGTACGAAACAGCAAAAAATTACCGGCCAGTCCCCGCAACAGGAAACAGACAAGGCGTCGGGAACCGCGCTGACTGACAGGCGAACTGTTTTTTTGTATTATGCGGAATATTCACCCCCTTGTAACATTCAACAGAAGAGTCAGATAGCCGACACATAGAGGAATACTGCGATGGCAATCAGATGGTGGATGAAATGGGGGATCTGCTTTACCTGCTCACACCTGCCATGCGGCAGACCTCTCTATGAAAAAATACAGCGAAGATTCGGCGAACTGTCCCGGCCATCATCATCAACCCGCTTTGACAACACCGAAGTGCTGCTGAAAATGGGCCGCCGCTGGAGTGGCAAAGTAGAAGGGCAACATGTAGTAGAAATCGGCACCGGATGGATCGCCGCAGTACCTCTGGGGTTTGGCCTGGCCGGCGCCCGGGTGGATACATTCGATATATCCCGCCTGGCGGCAGACGACCTGTTCAGTCAAACTCGACAAGTCTATCACAACCGCACTGAACAACTGGCGAAGGCTTCCGGCACCGCTCTTGCGAAAATCCGGCAGCGACTGCAGCAGATCGAGCAGGCTGGAAGCTTTGCCGGAGCCAGCCAGATGCTCGGCGGAGCCTATCACGCGCCATTTGACACCACAGCCCTGCCATTCCGGGACGGGCGGGTGGATATGGTCATCAGCAACCTGGTCTTGCAGTGCGTCCCGAAAGAGCTCATCCCCTTGCTGCTGCAGGAGAGCTGGCGCATATTGAAACCCGGGGGGATCGCCCTGCACCGGATTCGGATGTCTGATGAATATTCGGGTCCGGGATCCGGAAGAAATCACCTGGAATACCTGAAATACAGCGAACAGGCGTGGAACCGGTGGTTCAATCACTCCCTGAAACATATCAACCGGCTGCGGGCACCCCAGTTCCTGGAACTGTTCCGGAAGCATGGTTTTCACTGCCTGGAATACAACCGGAAAATTGACTACCAAAGCATCCCGCACCTTCAAAAACTAACCCTTGCTCCCCCTTTCCTGCGCATGGGTCCGGAAGATATTGCAACGGTAACCATGGAAGTAGCATTAAAGAAAACGGAACTGCCCGGCAACAAATCATAGTCTCATATTATTAACCCGGAGGTTACTGCCTGAAGAGTGTACTCATCCACTGCCGGGGGGGTTCCCTTTTTGGTTAACAGATCTTCGTTGCTTACGGCTGCGGTGAGACTCACGATTCAGCCAGTTGGTCAACGCCTGCGAATACTCATCAAGCTTGCTTGAGGTGTTGCGCTTTGGATATTGCGGTTCAACCACGCCGCTGGCCAGGTACTTGCGAACCATATTGCGAGAGAGTCCTGTTCGTCTGACAATCTCCCGGATGGACATCCCCTCACGGTGATGCCAGCGTCGAATTACACTTGATAATGCCACGTCTATCACTCCTTTTATCTCCTGCTTATCTGTAAGCAGGACAGGATTGCGTGTGGGTCAATTTTTGGTGCAAATATGGGGGGTAGTGGGTCAAATTTAGGTGCAAATTAACAATACTTATGCAACAGTTAATATCTGCCGAAAGAGACTGATTTTCAGTCACTCACACAGCAAGATCTCCAAAACATCGCGGACAAACTTAACAATCGTCCTCAAAAATACCTTGGATTTAGAATACCTAATCAGATATTTTTCGGGATCGATTCACCGGTTTCATTAGCAAGTTGAATCTGCGGCGGCTGTTTTTAACCCGGCAACAACAACCATCACCATCATCCAGACACCGGATGAAAAATAACGGAAAAACGGTAGGTTAGGCTCCTGTAGATACGGTGGTGTTTATGTATAATGAGCGAAAACACCAACAGTTTTTTTTCGTGAAGGGAGTAATGGATGAGTTTTAGCGGTCATTTGAGTATCCGTTCCAAACTGGTGATTTTGCTGTTACTTGCAAGCTTTGTCAGTATTGCAGTGGTTGGTTACCAGGGGTTTCGTTCCGCCAGGGATGCCTTGAATGAAGCAGTATATAAAGAACTGACAACACTGCGGGCGGCCAAGACTCAGCAGGTCAATGCCTACTTTTCAGATATTCATGATCAGGTGCTGGCACTTGCGGAAAACCGTACCATCATCGAGGCGCTGAATGAGTTTCGCACCGCATACCACCTGGTTGAACGTGAATCTGTTTCTGAACCTCAAAAACAGCAACTGGCCGAGTACTACCGCAAGGAGTTTATTCCCCGACTGAAAGATCGCATGGGTGGCGAGCCAGAGGTGAAACACTATCTTCCAGATGACACCGCAGCCGCCTGGCTCCAATATCACTATATCGCTGCCAATCCGAACGAAGTGGGTAGCAAGGACGCATTAATGCGTGCGCCAGGTGATAATGGTTATTATGCGCAAGTCCATGAGCGCTATCATGAGAGCCTGCGCAGTCTGATCAAAAAATTTGGCTATTATGATCTGTTTCTGATCGATCCCGAGAGCGGCAATATCATCTATTCAGTGTTCAAGGAGACCGATTTCGCCACAAGCTTGCTGAAAGGACCTTATGCCTCCAGCAATTTTGCTGCGCTGGCCAAGGAGGTGATGCGCACCAAGGAGCGTGGCCGGGTAAGATTTCAGGATTACGATATCTATACCCCTTCCTACGGGGCTCCTGCGGCTTTTGTTGCAGTGACGGTGTTTGACGGCAAGGATATCGCAGGCATTCTCGCCCTGCAGGTTCCCAGTGATGAGCTGAACAACGTAATGACCAGCAATCAAGAATGGAAGAGCAGTGGCATGGGCGAAACAGGTGAGGTATATCTGGTGGGGCGCAATCACCTGATGCGCTCTGACTCCCGTTTTCTGCTTCAGGATCAGGAACATTATCTGCAACTGCTGCGCGGAATTGGCATGCCCGCCGATGAGATCCGGCGTATTGAAAAAAACAGCACCACCATCCTGTTTCAGCCAGTGCATGGAGAGACGGTGGATCTGGCCTTGAGCGGCAAAACGGGAACGAAGAAGGTGGTGGATTATCGAGGCGTTCCGGTGATGAGCACCTACGCGCCTCTGCGTGTGCATGGCATGGATTGGGTTATCTTGTCCGAGATGGATGTCGCCGAGATCAAGCAACCCATCGATCACTTCCGGCGTCATGTGATTGTTTCGGCCACTATTCTGGGGGTGATTATTACTCTTCTGGCCTTGCTTCTGGCAAGCTATATTTCCCGGCCGATTCATGCACTGGTGGCGGGTATGCGCCGGGTGGGAGCTGGGGAGTCTGATGTTCGGGTGAATATCGACAGCCGGGATGAATTTGGCGAACTGGCGACCTCGTTCAACACCATGGTTGATGGCATCCGGCAGCAGAAACAGATCATCGAGGACAAAGAGCAGGAGAACGCCCTGCTGCTGCACAATATTCTGCCGGAGTCAGTTGCAGAACGGATGAGGGCGGGGGAGGAACAGATTGTCGATCGTATTCCCAATGTCTCCGTGATCATCACCATATTAACGGGACTCAGCAGCCAGAGTGAAGACGAAAACCCCGAATACTCCATTGCCAGATTGAATCACATGATTACTGAGCTTGATGAGTCTGCTGCGGCTCATGGCGTGGACAAGATCAAGAGCGTTGGTGATGACTACATCGCGGCCTGTGGCCTGCTGACACCACGGCTGGATCATGGTAAGCGAGCGCTTGAGTTTGCCCGCGAGATGATGGCAATCGTCCAGCATATCGGCCAGGAATATGAAATGAACCTGGAGATGCGTATCGGCATACACTCCGGTACCGTGTTGGCGGGCGTGGTTGGCCGACACCGGTTTACCTATGATATCTGGGGTAGTACCGTGGATCTCGCCAGTGAGATCTGTTTTGCCGCTACTCCGGGCTCCATCTGTATTTCTGAACAACTATATACGCAACTGCACGATAAAGAAGGATTCAGCAAGGACGGCCAGGTCAGGATAGATGGTGGAAAAACCATGCAGATCTGGTGCAGCAACCCGGTTCGGCAGGAGCTGCCCCGTGCTTGACTCGCTGCTGCAGGAGAGCTGGCTCGCCTGGGGTGCCGGGCTGCTGATTGGTTTCCCGTTACTGACTGTTCTGTTCGGGGAGATGCTTTATCGTATTGAGAACAACAGTGGAAAGTCACGAACATCCCTGGGGAACACGCTCTATTTCGTGCTGCCCAGTCTGGTAATCTGGCTACTGCTGACCCGTGTTCTGGAACTCGATGACAACAAC
Source organism: Gammaproteobacteria bacterium (assembly GCA_024277595.1). Lineage (GTDB taxonomy): Bacteria > Pseudomonadota > Gammaproteobacteria > Thiohalospirales > Thiohalospiraceae > DRMK01. Next base: position 11,913 of record JAJRUV010000141.1, on the reverse strand, counting down.
GTCTGGGTACAGATTGCCGCATCGATATTCTGGATCAGCCTTCTCTATCTCAGCCTGTCGGCATTCAACTTGTTCTGGTCTGCCCGGAGTGAAACAGAAGGCTGGCAGAGCCGCATCCCCTCCCTGGTACTGAATATTGCCCGAATGTTCTTTATTTTGCTGGGGGTTGCCTTCGTGACCTCCTCCGTATGGGGAATCGATCTGGGCAAAATGCTTGCAGCTCTGGGGGTTGGATCCATCGTACTTGGTCTGGCACTGCAAGACACCCTTGGCGGGCTGTTCGCCGGAATAACTCTCATCTCGGCACGCCAGTTCAAGGTGGGCGACTGGCTCAAAACCGGCGATGTAACCGGCCAGGTAGTGACCGTCAACTGGTACTCGGTAACCTTGAAAACACTGGAAAACGACCTGCTGATCATCCCCAACTCGGTGCTGGCACGGGACACTTTTCGAAACTACAGCCAACCCTCGTCAGTTCACATGGAACGTATTGTTATCCAGTTTTGGGAAGAGCATCCACCCAACCTGGTGAGAAAAGCGCTGCTGGAGGCGGCCAGCGCCACACCGGGCGTACTGGATGAACCTTCCCCCCAGGTGATGCTGCGTGAACTCGCCGACGATGCCGGGGCATATGAGGCACTGCTGTACTTTGATGACTACGGCAAGATTGATGGCATCCGCGATGCCTTTCTGACCCATGCCTGGTACGCTGCAAAGCGCTATAATATCGTATTCCCCTATGCGGATTATCAGCTCTATCACTTTGCCGGTTCGGAGATGAACCTGGGTAGTGATGATCTTGTCATGCCGGAAAAACTGGTTGAAAAACTATTGGATCTGGAGGTCTTTAATCTGTCACAACAGGAGATGGAGCAGCTTGCGCACGGGGCGTTCATTCAGCGTTTCGGCACCGGGGAACAGATTCTTCGTGCCGGGGCAGAATACGGGAGTTTTTTTGTTGTCTTGTCCGGTAACGCGAAAAAATATGTCTTGGATCGTGAAGGCCGCGAGCAAAGTATGGGAACCGCAGATCCCGGTGATCTGATCGGAGTGGTGGCTGCGTTGCGACACTGCAAAAACATGATTAATGTTTATGCCAACAACGACATTCAGGTTGCCGGTTTGTCGTTGAAATCCGTCGAACAGGTATTAAAATCCAGTCCGCAGTTTGCCCGGGAGCTTGAAGAGGATATTGAATCCCGTCTCGAAATCATTGACTCTATATTGCAGCGCAGTGACCGTACTGCGCGGGGAGACAACCGTGTTCATACCGCGAATCTAAGACGACTGCTGGGTAGAAACAGACAGTCAACCACCCACCAAAAAAATTCAGAGTCATAACTCAATTTTCTGGCAAGGCGGCTTCGACAATCTCTCTTGCCTTACGATAGTTGTCTGCCACAAGAAGATCCCAGTTTTTCTCAATTTTCCCTTGCTCTCCCGTTACGACATCGGCTGCTTTCTTGCGTTTTGTGGTAAATTCGGCCACAAAACGCGGGCCGCCAGCTGTCAGCTCGTCAATGGGGAGTTGATTGACCAGATCACGCGCCCTTGCCGCTGCTCCAGCAAGTGCAGGCTGTGCTTGTATTGTGGATTGCAGCACAGTTTCGGCCTGTTGAATGACTGACATCGCAGCACGCAACTCTTCCAGCCGATAGGTGATCATCACATCAAACAGTGAATTGACTACATTATAACGCCGTCGGCTTTTCAGCACATCAAAGGCAACGTGGGATCCCAGTTCCCTGGCGCCATACGGGCGCGGAAAATACGCCGGCAGGCTATTGTCCTGATAACTGGCAGGGCGAATCGGCAGGCGGCTAATCTGTGGCTCCAGCAGTAACCGCTGCCCCTGGGCTGAAAGCAGAAACTCAACAAACCGGCCGGCTAGTTCAGGATGAGGAGCCTTTTCCAGAATGGCGATACTGGCTGGAACCAGAACGGTTTCGGCAGGATAGGTGAACTCTACCGGTGCTCCTCCAGCCCGTGTCGTCAGTCCATAGAAGTCAATCACAATTCCAATTCCGAATTCACCTGCAGCAACTCCGTCAGGCACACCTCCACTTTTTGCCGTAATCGTTTTGGCATTGGCGGCGATGGCCCTGACCAGGGACCAACCACGATCCCACCCTCTCAATTGTAAAATCGCCTCGACAATCAGATGGGTAGTACCGGAACGCGATGGCGCAGACAGAGCAATATGGCCCCGGTATTCCGGCCGCGTGAGATCAATCCACTCCCTGGGCACCGCCAGTCTGTGGGCTTGCAAATAATTACTGTTCCACATGATCCCGTATCCGGCGGCGGCAAAACCGGAGTAGTAACCATCTCTGTCATGAACCGGATATCCACTCAGACGCCTGGGGATACCTTTTGCTCCAGGGCGGTACTTCCTTAACATCCCCTTTTTTTTCAATACCTCAAACGCATCCGGGGCAGACACCCAGAACAGATCGACACCGTTCCTGTTATGATCCAGATATTTTAATCCCGCCGAAGTTTTTTTGCTGATAATGTTGATTTTTGTACCCGGATTGTTTTTTTCGAAGGTGGTTTTAAACAGTTCCGTCATCTGCTCGGGAAACGAAGTCACAATGACAAGCGGCTGCTCTGAGCGGGCAATGGCGATATCTACCGGAGATGATAAAGCCAATACGAATAACAGGGCGCAGCTGAAAACAGGGACTTGCTCGCGAGAGCATGACAGTATCATGCGTATAACCACGGCATGTACATGAATGCGAAAGGAATCGAGTGCGCTGCCAATGCAGCTATCGTGAAAAAGTGCATTTTCAGGAGGATCCAATAGCACTGCCCACTCTATAGGAACCAGGAAATCATTTGCTCCCCCACCCCTTTGCGGGACAAGGTTGGGATGAAACGATCCGAACAAGCAGTTGGCTTGGCATTTGAGATAGTTATTAACCCGGAATCAGCCTTGCAGGGACAAAACAGGGATACAGCAATTTTTTAGCCCGCATATTTCACCAGAACGCTCAGAATATCGGTGTTTATTCTTGCTATTCATCATATTATGTTGAATTGCTTCCGGTTACACCTTGTATCCGTTACGCTATCCAGTTTTCCCCGGAGAGGTTTTTGTTCAGCTTGTCCGAATGGCCTGCAAGCTGGTGAACAATATCGACTTTTATCCATTCCAACAACCTGAACAAAAACCTCTCCGGAAAAATTCTGGATTCCGGTGAAACATGCGGTCCGGGGAATGAGGCGACAAGTAGAACCGCTGCTTCAGCGAATTGTTCCGAGACAGTAGTTATCGTGGCGGAGGGCTATCAGAAAATTTCGGTTCACCGCCAAATGTTTCGCGCAGATAACTGATAACATCGTCGAGTTCGCGGTCGGTCAGAAACTGGGGAGGCATGGCTCCTGCCGTATAGTGTTTCCCCGAGGTCTGAAAACCGTTGCGAATACTCTCTGCCAACTCTTCATCGGATTTGGTAAAACGGTGCCACTCCTGCTGAAAATTGGCAGCCATTCCATTATTACCATCACCATTCATGCCATGACACATAGCGCACCGTTGGGAATAGACCTGCTTTCCACGCTCGGGATCACCAAAAACCGCATGCGACAAGGTGGACACTCCTAGCCATAGAACTGCTGCCACAACAAAAACTGAAACCGGTTTCATAAGTTTACTCCTGACTCACGTTCTCTGTCGGCTTCGCATCCAGCAATTCAATTTGTACTTCCTTGCTGTTGAAGGTATTAAATTCAGGATAGTTTTTAAACACCCATCCTTTCGCCAGCAGCTTGTCCTGTTTCATCAAGTGTACCAGGGCAGCCGGGTTATTCAATGTGTCCGAGGCAGAAGTGGCTTGCTCAAAATCACTGGTATAATCAGGCAGGAAGGCATCGATAACAACCACCACGCCATCCGACACATCTGCTTTCCCGCCAATGGGAACCGTGAGTTCATTCTTGCCGCTATCCTTGCCAGTGACTGCCAGCTGCACCGCTGCCCACTTTCCCTTGATATTTTCGGGGATCACGACTTCAACATCCTTTGCTTCGGACGATGCCACCTCAGGCGGATGTCCTATCATCTCACTTTCTGCGACCTTCGGTGCATGATCAGCGAACCCGGTATTATCTGCAATACTGTCCATAGGAGGATGGTTGGGCGGCAGCGGCGCACCCGGTTGATAGGGATCGTTTTCATTTGCGGTTCCGGCCCCGGTTTTCGCTCCAGTTTCGGTTACTGCATTTTCCTCGGGGGTGGACGCCGCCTTCTCTTTTCCACAACCACTCAATGAAAAAAGCAAAGCAGCGGAACAGATGGCGCTAATAAACAGCCGCGAAACAAACCCAGTATAACTTCCCATTTCCTCTCCATTTTTTCGATTAGTAAAAAGTTCGAAAATACTTACAGTGCGCTATTCATCACTACAGCATAATACAGAACAGACAAGCTGTTTCAACAAAAATTCCACAGGACTGTTTTGATTAACTTGTCAATTCCGTTTGTTTTCCCAAGATCCGTGACTGATTTGAATACATGGGGTATCCTGCACGTTACAGGGTAAGTTTTCGATCCTGTCCCATCATTAGTCGTTCATCTGCTTCAGATTTGCACGGTTACCCATGACAATACCTGGTCATTATGCTCCGCTATAGCGATTTTGGACAGACTCACCCTTGGGTGCCTGCAACTCCACCATCAAGCCATAATTGACCTTGTCGTTACGCCGAACCCTCCACTGCCAACTCCCGGCAGCGTTCGCGAATGGATTCAAAGAGGATCGCCGCAGCCTGTTCACACACCTTCAGGTAAACCCGCCCCCCATGAGTACGATTTTTCCGGCGATCTGGTATAACCGCCAGCGCACCGTCTGTACCTGATGCTGACACCATGCTTTGTTGACATGGTCCAAATGCTCAGTCAGGCGAATTATGCTTAACTGAGGTCTCCGGAACCACTGGATCATGTCATACTGCCTGGCTTCCGAAGGCATATCGCCAAACTTGCTTATCCACGGATGGAGAAAAGAAAACGTATAATATTGCCCCCTTCAACCCGACCTTCCCCCGGAGGAGGAGAAACCAAACCAACTGTACGGAAAATTCCAGAGCAATAATCCACCAACGAGCTGAATAGTGACACTTGAGAAAGAACAACCCTATTGGCGTTTCGCTTTTCTAACCCGTTTTGTATGGAAATATTTGTATCTGACCAGACTATCCAGGCCGTGGCAGTTTCTACATATATTCCTGCTGCTGCTGAAACGCAAGAAGCTGTTTCTGGCGGTTCCTTCTATCTGTTTTCCGCTCCCTGGCCCCGGTTTTTCAGCAGACCAGATATGGGGATTATGGCAGGTAGGGCAAGAGAGCACTCCTGCATCAACCTTACGTCCCTTCTCATCATAAACCGGTGCGTAAAAATTTTGCCCGGGATGATTTTGTTCGGTAATGGTGACATTCAGGGGGTGCTTGAACTCTGTCACCACCTTGTCTTTGCCAACCCCGTTTTTATTATGGCAGCTGAGGCAGACCTGTTCCTGTGGTAATTCGCTTCCTTTTCCGAGTTTTCTGGCCCAAAGAAGGTAGCCACCCGCTGTCGATCCATGGGGTTCATGACAGGCACTGCACACGCCGCTTTGTCGCACAGTCTGCTCCAAACTATTCTGCTGTTGTGGTGCAGTAACTGACATGTCGTGATCAGTCCCAACTACAAATTTTTTCCGCGTATGACAGGTGGCGCACAGGCCCGAGTTCGGAAGATTTGATTTGCGCAGAAAACTGTTGCCTCCATCCCCCTCCATATTTTCGTCGCTACCTTTTGCCCACTGTTCCGGATTCCAGCGGTGAACATTGTGGCAGGTGGAACAAGTGATATCCCCTTCATCTGAACGTTTTCCGTTAGCCTTGAACAACGGGAGTTCAGTGCCAGCCCCATCTTCTCTGGTATACTCGTAAAAAACACGGGTTTCCCGTCTCAGGGTAGGACGAGCATCGGAGACGGACTTGTTCATTGGATGACTCGGATCACCGACAATCTTTTTGGTACCCGCTTTTCTTTTTGCATGGCAACCTTTGCATAGTGCTTCGTTGCGATTATCTCCAGGACCAACTCCCCTTACCCATAAAAGAGAACCAAAAGCATTGTGTACGGCATGGCATGCGCCGCACACACCGGACTGTTTAACCTTCTCGCCATTGAGATTTTTTTCTCTGGGCGCGGTTATGTTCATATCGTGATCAGTGCCCACAACCAGTGCATTTTCCTTGTGGCAGGATGCACAGAGCATTGCCGAATCATCATTGGGTTTGCGCAGAAAGCTATTGAACCGGTCGCCCTCAATATTGCGTTTTCCCAGACCTTTCTCTACTCCGGCTTGCCAGCGATGAACATCATGGCAGGTTGCACAGGAAATATTTCCTCGCCGGTCTCGCTCACCGTTTTTTGCAAAAAATGGCAACCCGCTTTTTTCCGCTATGACTGTGTCCGGCTTGACCTCTAATGGATGGCTATTCTCCCCGGTGGTTTTTTTCTCAGCCTCCCTTCCTTTCGCATGACATGAAGTACAAAGGCGTTCAATGACATCCTCTCCTTGTTTGATATTCCTTGCCCAAAGCTTTTCGGCCTTGGCGTTATGTGGAGTATGACAGGCTCCACAAACGCCTGACTCTTCTATTGTTCGTCCCTTACTGTTCTTTGAGCGGGGTTCCATCAGCCCCATATCATGTTTACTACCGAGTACCGACCATTTTTCGGAGTGACATGTTTTGCACAACTCTCCATCCGGTGTACCGGCCTTTCGCAAGAAACTGTTATTGATGTCTCCGTCTTTTGTATCTTTACCACTGTCTTCACTATTGGGGGTCCAGCGGTGCGGGTCGTGACAAGAGGCACAAGATATTTTCCCCGCCGGATCTTTTTCCCCCTTGTCAGTGAACAGAGGCAATGTGACTTCTTCTTGTTTAATCCGCTTCGGTTTTACGCCGACAGGGTGACTGTATTTTCCGGTGGTTTTGTCTTTTCCGATTTTTCCTTCTGCATGACAGGAAATGCAAATCCCCTCCATGGTGGCATCTGCTCCTTTTCTTGCCCACATTTTGGGACCATAACCTTTGTGCATGAAATGGCAGCTTCGGCAGGTTCCTTTTTCGGAGGCCTTTTCTCCATCGGCATTCTCATTCTCCGGAAAATGACTGCTAATATCATGTTTGGTGTCATAGATTGTTTTTTTGGAGGTATGGCAAGTCAAACATAGTTTATCTCCTTTTTTTCGAGTGGTCAGGAGGTGATTTTTTTTGGTGCCATTGTGTGGTGAATGACAGGTGCGGCAATTGACAGCGCTATTTTCCCCCAGATAGGGTTTTTCACCATTGTCCCATTTTTCCGGGAGTTCAGCATCTTCCGGTAACTTGACTGCCACGGGATGAGAGAAATGTCTTAGCGCATCCTTACTTCCAATGTCTGGTGAAACCGTGTGGCAAGTTTCACATAGCATGGAATGGGTCAGACTGCCTTTGCCTTCATTCGGGACAACCAGAAAGTGCTTGCTGGTGCTGCCGTGAGGTATGTGGCAAGACTCGCAAATAACGGTATTATTTTCTCCTGCCTTACCTCCGGCTTGCAGTATTTTCTCTGGAAAGTCAGGAAACTCTACGTCAATTGGGTGTTTCCCTTGATCCGGGCCTTCATCTTTACCCTGATGACATTTACGGCACATGGAAGAGTTTATATTGGGTTCGCGCAGAAAGATGGCCGTAGCCATATCTGTTCCCCCCTCAACACCATGTGCAGAATGACATGTGTAACACTGGACGTTGCCCTCTTTGTCCAGAGGATAGCCTTCAGGTATGGTTATTTTGTCAGAGGGTTTTTCTCCGGTCTTATGATGGGACGTTTCCCACACCCGCCAGCGGGAATCCGCTATTGAGCCATCATGACAACTGTAACACATCATTTCAGTAGCAACTTGCTTTGTGTCGGGATAGTCGAACAGCAGATCTCTGGCTCCTTCAGTCCTGAATTCATCCACCCAGCGGATGTGGCATGTGGAGCACTCTCTGGAGGAGTTGGGCGCCAGATCCTCGGAGGAGGCAAATAAATCAGTAGCAACCGCCGATAATAAAAATAGCAGAAACATGGACAAACGAGGCATGTTCATCTGCCGATCTCGAAGATAGTTACCCGGTTGGCGAACATCTCTACTGCATAGAGCCGATCCTGTTTGTCGATGAACAACCTGGCGGGCGTTGTGAAGCGGTGGATTTTTTTATTAGCGTCAGTCAAAACGGCTAAAAAACGGCCTTTCTGGTCAAATAGCTGCACGACGCCCAAGTAGGAGTCGGAAACAAAAACCCGTCCTTTGGAGTCAACGGCAACACCTTTAGGGCGATAAAATTCACCCTTTTGAATGCCCCAACCCCCGATGTCATAGCCAAATGCCCAGTTTTCAGCAGGGTGGATAGTTCTAACGGTGGTATTGACCACATCAACCAGATAGACCACTCCCTTACTATTGATGGCGAGGGAAAATGGCCACCTGAACTCTCCATCTGCCATGCCCATTTTTCCAACAATTTTAACTACGGAATTTTTTTTTAGGTCATAGATCAGTAGCCTGTGGTTATGGTTGTCTACGATATAGAGAATGTTTTTTTTATCATCAATCGCCACATCGACTGGCTCTGTCGGGAGGCCTTTCTCGCTTTTGGGCAAGTCAATCTGCTTGAGGTGTTTTCCCTGTGAAGAAAACAGCTGGATTCGGCTATTCTTCGTGTCAGCGACATAAAGTCTGCCTTTGTTGTCCATAGCCATGCCCAACGGCATATTCAGATAGTCTGCGCCAAAATCAAAGAGAAATTTCCCGCCAGAGGAGAAAACGGCAACCCTGTTGACCGAGCCATCCAGCACAAAAATCTTTCCGTCTTTACCCACCAGGACAGAACTGGGCTGGCGCAGTCTGGCTTTCCCTTCTTTTCCTCCGATCGCTGCCACCTGTTTAATCGGAACAAGTTCGTTGCTGGTGAACGCAAATGAGTATTGAGGTAACAGGCAGATGCTGGTGAAAAGAAACAGAACGGAAATCAGTTTTCTATATGCTGCTGGCTTACCATGTTTCATGAATGCTAAATTCCAGCTGACAGGGTATGCACTCAAATTTTACTCTCCAATCTGAAATTCACGGATATCCTTTTCATCATGGCAGCCAAGGCAAAGATGGGCATCTTTTTTGCTTATTCTGAGACGTTTGTGGGCATCTGCACCGACATCCGCTTTATGTTGACGCTGCACGCCGAGTTCATGCGGATTATGACAGGTCCCGCAAAAAATATTGCCGGTAACAAGCTCCATTGGAAGTATATTCTCCTTGGTGTGCTGGTCAATCCTGGCTAACATCTTTTCGTCTGGTTTGTCACCGTGGTATATCGGGCGACCGTCATCCTCATAACCGGTGACACAACCGTATGCGTAGGCATCATCCGTATGGCAACGCAGGCAGAGCATATCAAGTTTTTCATACTCAAAACTGACGTCCGCAATGCTCTTTGCCTTCCTTCGATCCGGCAGCTTGGCGTGACAGTAGGTGCAGACATCGGTCACGAGTTCGCCCTCGTCGTTGATCTGATCGTGAGGGTTGTGCTTGTCTTTATATTCTGATTTGTTGTGGCAATTGTAACAGAGATCGGTGCGTTTTTTGTAGGGGGCGCCGCGGTGGAACAGAGGGTTGTCAACCCTGCGGTAAAACTCTTCGCTGAGGCACTGATATTTCATTTCATGGCAGACCCTGCAGGTTATTCTCCCTTGTGGGTCCTGCTCCAGTGCTGCCTTGAAATCTTCTGGCATTTTTTCTACCATCTGCCGTGGTGGGACCATGCCGCTGGCATGAATATATTTGTCTTTTGATATGGTAGCGTGGCAGCGATTGCACAGGTTCAAGATATCACCGTCAAGAAGAAGGGCCAGCGGCTCCCCGTTTTTTGGCGTTTTCTCATGACATTGCAGGCAGGCATCAGGTGAATCTGACCAGTGGGGATTTTGGTATGACTGGTAATCTTCATTTGCCCACGTGACGGGCAAAAAAACTGCCAACAACAGTATCATTCCCCATCGTGAGATATTGTTACTCATTTGCTGTCACCCTCTTTTTCCCAGGCGATGAAATATCCATTCAAGGTACCTGCATAAAGATTGTCTCCCGACAGAGCGGCAGAGGCATGAAACCCGTCTCCGGCTACTATCTCTTTCCAAAGGACTTTGCCTTTGCCGAGATCCAGTGCATACAACTCACTATCTTCGCTTCCAACATAGCCAATACCTTGCTGAGAAATGGCCATGGTTGAACTGATGGTGCCGCGCAAGTCAAGCGACCAGAGTTTCTCCCCGGTCTTGCCCCTGAATGCGGTCAACATTCCATCCTTGCTTCCCACGTATACACTCCCGTTGAACGTGACGGGGGTTGCGTAAATCCATTCATCCAGCCGGGATTTCCACCGAAGTTTACCGGATTTGGCATCAACTGCACGGAGATAACGGTCATAACCGCCAATAAATACCAGCCCGTTCATTACAGAGGGTGAGGAGTAGACGGCAGAGTCAGTGGCATGCTGCCAGAGGACTTTGCCATTTTTTGCATCGAGGGCGTATAAGGTATGCGCCTTTTCTGCGACATACAGCCTGTCATCAACAACAGCTGGTGAAGAGTAGATACCGCTTGCCGTTGCCTGGGTAGGAAGTTTTGTTTTCCAGATGATTGTGCCGTTTTTTGCCCGGACGGCATAAAGATTCATATCGTGAGAAGCAAAATAGACAATACCACGGTCAATAACCGGCGAAGCAGCGATCTTCCCTTCGGTGTCGATTTTCCACAGCACTTCCCCATTGCTGCTGTCGAGGCAAAACAGTTTTCCCCCCTTGGAACCGATATAGACCCTCCCGTTTGCAACGGCAGGAGATGAATTGATCTCGGCCTCGGTTTCGAACGTCCATACCGGTTGTCCGGTAGCAGTATCAAGCGCAAATACCCGGCCAGGCAGGGAAGCAAAATAGACTTTCCCTTCAGCTACCGCAGCGGATGAATAAATGGCTCCTTCAGCGTCAAAGATCCATCGTTGTTTGAGAGGGGGGGTGAGTTCCGATTTCGCGATTGCGCTGTGTGATGGGTTGCCAAGAAACATAGACCAGCCGGAACGCTCTCCAGGTGCTGCCCCAACCGTTACGGTGACCACTGATAACAAAAGCAGCAGTAACACTCTCTGACAGGAACTGTTAGTCATCACTTTAATCTGTTTTCCATCTAAACCACCGTGGAATAATACTCTATTTCCCAAAAGATTACAGGGGTTTGTCATGACGATGATCAGGATAAAATCATTTTCATTGAACCAAGCGGAGTGTTTGTCCTGGAAGTCTTTATCCAGTCCCGGTGCGGCCACTCCCAAGGTGGCGAGGCGAACTCCACCCCGGCCGGGTGTCCATCATCAGTCATCAGATCATTCGCCCTGGCGTTGTGGGTATCACCGCTCGGCACGATGAGGTTTTTGTCCATTGTCATGCATTATGCGATTATTTATGCAACCCTATATGAAGCTGGTGGGTAATCAGTGGCCCAGAGAACTCCATCCGTCCCATCAGCACCTGCTGTCCCATAATCTGCCATCTGGCACAGGGCATTAAACGGATTGATGGTATAAATGTGGCATCACAAATAGACGATGTTAACTCCCATGTCTGCACCACTAAACAACCACTGGCTAAAGCCGGTGGTTGTTTAGTGGTGTGTAGTGTGTCCGGGGTAATCTAGTACTCCGTCAAGGTGATAAATCAGGATACAGTTGGCCTGTCAGCGTTCAGGGCAAGGCGCGCCTCGCAGCGAATGGCCATCGCCCTTTGCAAGAGGCGCAACGCCGCCATGGGCGCTGACAGGCCAACCCTTCGGG
>JAJRUV010000140.1 GCA_024277595.1 Gammaproteobacteria bacterium | reverse complement strand
ATTTCCATGAATGGTGGGAGGCCAAGCGGCCTGCCGACCAGGATGAAGAAAGGGTGGTCGGCATCGACTACTGAATCAGGAGCAATGCTGATCCTGCGGAGAGGAATTTACAGCAGAATTGGGACTTGACCTAATGAATCGCCCTGGTACGTGATCCGTATGCCGGGTGGTGTGGGAGGAGGGATGTCATGAGGCATCCCCCTATCCCGATTACTATCCAACTGCGGTTTCTAGGGTAACGGATTGTGGCACATGATTTGCTCGGCAGTCCTTGAACAGACAGGAGCGAATAATGAGTTCTCCCATGCAATTGCAAACCAGTGGTCTTGCTGCAACCGTACCGGGTATTGGTGGCGGACAGCGGTCCGGGGCGCCTTCCAGCCTGAAGGAAGAAGAGGATACGGGTGCTTTTCTTCAGATGTTGGGAACCCTGTTAACCGCAGAAAATGGTGATCCACCTTCGATGATAGATGGAGAAGGGGCTGCTCTTGAACAGCCTCTGATTGAGGAAGGGGGCAACATCTTGCCGGTTGCAGCGTTCCCGGCGGCAACAATCCCCCCTGCTGAAACACTTGCGCAACCCGTTGCTGGAATCTGGCCAGATAGTGAACCTGGCGAGATGAAGAGTCCATTGCTGCAAACCAGTTCCTTGATGCCGCAGACCCCCGTTCCAGCTATACCGAGGCCGCTGCTTCAGCCGGGGGATACGCCGCTGAATAGTGATGGTGAGCCAGAATCACCGCAGTTGCCGCAAACGATACCGGCGGTGGCGGGAATAGATGAGAGTTCAGATCTACTCCCTGCTGCCATGGCCCAAACCTCTCCAGCGCTGGTGGCGGGGGAGCGCAGCAGCCGTCTGGCACCCGCAGGGGATATATCCTCCTCGATGGTGCCAAAAGATGTCTCGCTGCAAACTTCTCCATTGGTGCTGCAAAACCCTGTTCCGGATCCACAGGAGCTGCTGCCCCAGCCGACCAAGGCATTGCTGAATGTTGATGGTGAGCCAGAACTGTTACAAGCGGCCCTGCAGTTACCGCAAATAGCAACGGCGGCGACTGGAAAACAGGAGAGTTTTGTTCTACTGTCCGATACCCTGACTCAAATCGCTCCTGCGCTGGTGGCAGGAGCGGGTAGCAACAGCGGTGCGCCAGCGATAAACTTTCCTTCTCTGGCGATAAAGGATACTTTGCAGCAAAAGAGTGCGCTGGCACTACAAACTTCCACTTCGGGCAAGCCCGAGTTGCTGTCTCAGCTGGCTGAGCTATCGTTGAGTATTGATGGCGAGCCGGAACCATTGCAAACAGAGATACGTTTACCGCAAATGTTTCTGGCGGCAGCCAGTCAAAAAGAGAGCCCGGAATTGTTGTCCGGCGTTATACACCAAACTCCTTCTGTCGCAGTATCGGCAACGGGTAGTAGTCCGGCGCCAGTGACGCCTTCTCCCTCTTTGTTGTTGTCGTCACCGATGAATTCACCACAGTGGCAAAACTCCTTGGGAGAGCGAATGATTTGGTTGGTCAAGCGGGACATTCAACAGGCCGAATTAAGCCTTAATCCCCGTCATCTGGGGCCAGTCGAGGTTCGTATCGAGGTTCGTAATGAGCAGGCCAGTATCACTTTTTCTGCTCACCATGCGGTCACTCGGGATGCCCTGGAGGCGGCTGTCCCCCGATTGCGTGAAATGCTGGGAGAGGCTGGGCTGGCGCTGGCGAATGCCGATGTTTCACAACAGCAGACCGGTCGTGGACAACAACAGGAGGGGGAACCCCGGCATCATGACAGCCATCTGATCTCGCATGGCATGGAAAGCCTTGATATTGAGGAGGCGCCTGCTATTCGCCGCGCCGTATATGGTGGTTCAGGATTAATTGATCTGTTTGTCTGAACTTGGAAGCCTGTCCGGGAACAGGGTTACACTGTAAGGGAGTTTTTGCCCATGATCCATCTCGTTCTCTACCAGCCGGAGATACCTCCCAACACGGGAAATATCATGCGTCTTTGCGCCAATACCGGTGCCAGACTGCATCTGATTCGACCGCTTGGTTTTGAGCTGGATGACAGCAGATTACGCCGTGCCGGCCTTGATTATCACGAATATGCGCAAGTTCAGCTTTATGACACACTGGATGAATTTGCTTTGGTGGTCCGTCCACAGCGGTTGCTGGCGTGTTCCACGCGCGGCGGGCACTGTTATGCGGATATAAAGTATGAACAGGATGATGCACTGCTGTTTGGGCCGGAAACACGGGGTTTACCGGGAAAGGTGCTTGCCAATTTGCCGCCGGAACAGGTGCTGCGCATCCCCATGCTGCCTGATAACCGCAGCTTGAATCTTTCCAATGCAGCGGCGGTGATGTTGTACGAAGCGTGGCGGCAGCAGGGATTTTGTGGTGCAACAGAGATGTAATCACCCGGGTTAATGATCTATTTCTTTTTTTTGTTCACGGGCCAGCAATGACTCAACCGCCTTGCCGGGGGTTTGTCCTTGATGGAGAACTCGATAAACCTGTTCGGTAATGGGCATTTCAACCCCTCGCTGCCGGGCAAGGGTATAGACTTCACGAGCGGTCTGCACCCCTTCTATTACCTGGTCGATTGCTGTTCTGGCCTGTTCGAGATTTTTCCCCTGTCCCAGATACAAACCAAAACGGCGATTGCGGGATTGATCATCGGTGCATGTCAGTACCAGATCTCCCAGCCCGGCCAGTCCCATCAGTGTTTCTTGTTGGCCGCCCAGTGCTTTGTTCAGGCGCATCATTTCGGCAAGTCCTCGGGTGATGAGGGCAGCGCGCGTGTTGGCGCCAAAACCCAGGCCATCGGCGATTCCGGCTGCAATGGCCAGAACATTCTTTACTGCGCCGCCCACGCTCACGCCAATCATATCGGTGCTGGTATAGGGGCGAAATTGACCGCTGTGCAGGTGATTCGCCAGCTCGGAGGCAAACAGGGTATCGTTAGCGGCGATGGTAACGGCGGTGGGCAGGCCTTTTGCCACTTCACGAGCAAAAGTAGGTCCGGAAATCACCGCAATGGGACGCTGGTTTCCGGCGACTTCCTGCGCTACCTCGCATAGCAGTTTATGACTGCCTGGTTCCAGCCCCTTGGTTGCCCAGGCAATGCGGGTTGAGGGGGGAAGAAGAGGGACCATGGTCGATATTATTTCGCGGAAAGCGTGGCTTGGGACTGCAATGAGGATATCGTCGGTGTGACTGACGGTGCGGGCCAGATCGGATTCCGGATGCAGATTGGGAGGAAGATGAACGCCAGCAAGATAGCGGCTGTTCTCTCGTTTCTCCCGCATCAGTCGAATCTGCCGGGCACTGTGCCCCCACAAAATGACCGGCTTGCCGCGGAGCGCCAACTGAATAGCCAGGGCGGTTCCCCAGGAACCAGCACCTACGACAGCGATCGGAGCACGGGGTAGGGAAAACATCTGCGCCGATCGATATTCTCAGTGGGTTGCTTGTTGTTGCTTGGCTTTTTCCTTGTGCTGGGCATAGAGGGCATCAAAGTTGACCGGTGCAAGCAGTAGTTGAGGAAAGCCCCCTTTGGCAACTAGGTCGGAAACCGCCTCACGGGCATACGGAAACAGGATATTGGGACAGAAGCTGCCCAGCATCACTGGCAGATCAGTTTCACTTATCCCTTTTATGGTAAAAATTCCTGCTTGCTGGACCTCTACCAGAAAGGCGGTTTTCTCTTCCAGCTTGGCAGTGACGGTGAGGGAAAGCGCTACTTCATACACACTCTCCTCCAGCGTAGTGCCATTGGTATTCAGATCAACGTTTATCTGTGGCTGCCATTGCTGTTTAAAAACAGCGGGCGAGTTGGGAGCCTCAAAAGAGATATCCTTGGTATAGATTTTCTGAATGGCGAACTCTGCGCCACTGTGCTGTTGCTGTCCGCTATCTTTATCCGCCATGACCGGTTCTCCTTTGAGATATTCAAGTTTCGACTATTGTACAGAAAAAACTGTAACAGATGGGCAGGATCTCCTGCGGTTGCTATGGGTGCTTAAAACCCCTTTTTTCACGATAGCAGCATCAGCACCGCGCTAACGCGTATGTGTTTTCGTACATGCTGTGATTCAGCTCGTGGCGCAATTTCCTGCTCTTGTTCTCACAAGAAAAGCATTTTTTATACCCAAACTACCTGGAAATGCGGGATTGTTGAGTCTGACTGAAACCGCAAGGCAAGGCGCAGTTCGCAGAGAATGGCTCGCTCTTTTCAAGAACTGCAATGCGGCATTGCGGCTTCAGACGGGCCCAAAAAAATGCATTTCCAGGTAGTTTGGGTATATGGACGTATCCTAGCACTCCTTCAATAATATAAATTAGGATGTTAAACTAGCTCTTCAATAGACTTGTATAACCTGTTGAGGAGTTTGAAAATGAAAAAGCGCTATGTAGTTCGTTTAACGCGGGAAGAACGT
>JAJRUV010000139.1 GCA_024277595.1 Gammaproteobacteria bacterium | reverse complement strand
CGACAGGATCACGTCCGACGCCAGCGGGTGGCCGGAGCGGATGAACGACTCGGTGCAGCAGGTGCACTCCAGCCCGTGCAGCCAGATCACCGGCAGCCGCGGCTTGGTCTCCAGGGCATGGGCGATGGTGCCGGCGAACTCCGGTGCCAGCCCCAGCGATGCGGCGGTCAGGCTGCAGAATTTGAGAAACCGGCGCCGGGAAATCCCTTGCTGCCGAAGAATTTCATACAGGGTCGGTTGGGTATCCATGCTGTTCTCCTCCGAACATGCGGTACTGGATACAGAGACCGGCGCGTTCCGGCCGGTCGGATGGAAAGGGAGAAAGGCGAGCCGAGTTCCCTCGTGAAAAGTATAGTAGAGCCCTTCGGCGGCTTTGGAAATAAACCGGCTGCTGATTGATACAGATCAATACGAGGCGATATTCGGAGTGTAGTCGATCATGCAGTATATGGATTCAAAAGTTTTCCCGTTCAGCTGTTCCCGGCTGTTTGCGCTGGTGGCAGACATTGAAAATTATCCGCAGTTTCTGCCTGGCTGGTCATGGGTGCACATCCTGTACGCGGACAAACACCGGCTGGAGGTGGAACAGCAGCTCCAGCTCGGGCCGGTTCCCGTTCGTTTCCACTCCACCGCCGAGCTCGATCCTTGCAAGCGGATACTCATTACCAGCAGCGATGCTCCGTTTGGAGAGATGAGCATCGAGTGGCGTTTTGCAGCACAGGACGATGCCCGCTGTGAACTCTTTCTGACCATCGACCTGGCACTGAATCCCGGCTCGTTGAAACACCCTCTGCAACAACTGCTGAAACAGGGCAGTGGCGAACTGCTGTGGCGGTTCAAGCAGCGTGCCCGGGAGGTTTACGGATGCAAGAGGTAACTCTGTGACTGTGAAGAGTACCCCTGCTGCTCTGCTATAGTTAACGGGAGTGTTTGTTGTTGAGCAGATGATGAAGGAGTTTGAAGCCTGCCATGGACAATGCCGAACCAACTGCAGAGCGATTTCCGACCCCGTTTGCCGCTTATTTTGCCGCCACGCGCCCGCCGTTTATTCTCGCCTCCGTTGTCCCGATTTTTCTCGGACTGAGTTTCGCCTTCTATCTGGGATACCCCCTCAACGGGATCACTGCCGGATTCACCCTGCTGGCCGCCGTTCTGCTGAACGCGGCAGTGAATGTCCTGAATGACTATTACGATGCGCTCAACGGTACCGATGAGTTGAACACGGAGCGCATCTACCCTTTCACCGGCGGCAGCCGATTCATCCAGAACGGCATCCTGGAGCGGCAACAGATGCTGAACTTCGGTATCGGCCTGACTCTGACTGTGGTGATAATTGGAATCTATCTGATCAATCAGAGCGGGATGGAGCTGTTTTGGCTAGGCTTGGGCGGTCTGCTGCTGGGGTGGGGGTACTCGGCGCCGCCGTTGCGCCTGAACAGCCGCGGACTGGGGGAGCTCGCCGTCCTTGCCGGTTTCGGCCTGCTGCCGCTGGGGGCCTTCTTCGTCCAGACTGGCGAACTCTCCTGGCGGTTGATGCTGGTGGCGCTGCCATCGGCGCTGTTGACCACCAATCTGCTCTATATCAACCAGTTTCCCGATCGTAAGGCGGACATCGCTGCCGGAAAACTCCACTGGGTAGCGCGCCTCACGCCGGCAACCGCTGCTTGGGGTTATCCCTTCATCGCTTTGTTGGCGGGAGTGATTCTTGCACTGCTGATCGTGGCGGGACTACTGCCTTGGCTGGCGGTAGTGGCAGCCCTGCCGCTGCTGTTGAGTGTCCGGGCGGCCGGGGTGCTGCTCCGCTACGCCGGCGATCCTCAAAAACTGGCACCGGCCATCCGTATGACCATCCTCGCCATGCTTGCCCACGGATCGCTGCTCTCGGCGGTTTTGGTGCTCGGTATCTGATTGTTCGTCGTTCAGACGAGTCGTAATCGACCGGGTTAATCTGGCCTGGCAGCCGTCCGCCGGAGTGGCGGATGGCTGCCGGGGTCAATGGAGTAAAGGGTGGTTAGGATTCAGTATCCTTGTCTGATTTCTTTCGTTTCAGACCAGCCAGGCCAACAAGGGCCGAACCGAACAACAGGGCTGCCGGCGGCAGTGGAACCGGTGCTGCAGTCGGGGTTGCGTTGAGTTCAATGCGGTATAGTCCCCCAAATAACCCGGAAGTATTTCCGCTAAGTGAAATATTATATGTGCCGGTGGTCAATGGCCCTGTAAACAGGTAACTGTTGGCACCGGTAGAGGTGAATGCAAGACCGGAACCACCTGTAAACGAGACGTCAAATATGTTTGCAACCGTAAAGTCAGTGAAAGAGAGGCTGATATTGGCTCCAGGATTTTCGGTGACATCGAGGGACCACATATCCGTAAAGCTCGTCCCATTGTGAAGCATCGATGCATCATAGTCGTTGCTGCCTGAAATAGACGTTAGTGTTCCAGCGTTGGTACTGCTACCGGCATTGTATGTCAACGTAGCAGCCTGTGCCGGGCTGTTGCGCTAAACACTTCAGCTGGTTATAGCTGTAAAGAAACCCGACATGAAGGTTTGTTTTTATGCTTTTTGCATGATACTGGAATCCGCAGTTGACTGCTCCATTCTGACACCAGGTTATTGATATGCTTGCCAAAGGGATCGATTTGACGATTCACCCGCCGGGTGAGCCACGCTACGGGGCCAATTGCCCGCTTGCAGTGGTGCACGGCGGCGAGGGGCGTGAGCATGGAGCGGCAAGCTTTGCGACTCCCTGGAATGGAATGGCCGTTCGTCGCTCCCGGCATCCTGCCTCCCGGGAGCCTTCGCCATCCCTGGCGGTCGCGCGTCGTTGCGCCTTGGCTGAACCGTTCAGTTCATATGTTCATATCCAGCGATCTGGAGTAAGTTCCTGGGTGAAACAGGCTCAATTGCTGTTCTGATTATTTCTGCCCCGAACTCACGGATTCAGGTCCGGGTCAAAGTGATGCGTGCCTGTTTCTCGTTTCTGATCATGCAGCTGCAAAGTGGCCCCCCTAGCAGAACAGTCAGCCTGATGAAAACCTCATCGACAGGTCAATCGCTCTCAGATTCTTGGTCAGCTCTCCCACCGAGATATAGTCCACCCCGGTTTCGGCGATGGCCCGGACAGTTTGCAGGGTGACACCGCCGGAGGCCTCCAGCTCGGCCCGGCCGCCGGTGGTGGCAACGGCCTCTTGCAGCATCTCGTTGTCCATGTTGTCCAGCAGGATGCGTTCGACGCCGGCGGCCAGGGCTTCGTGGAGTTCCTGCAGGGTTTCCACCTCCACCTCCAGCAATATCCGGTCGTGGGAGAGGGTGCGTGCCTGGCGGACCGCCTCGCTGATGGAGCCGGCGGCCATGATGTGGTTCTCCTTGATCAGGATGGCGTCGAACAGGCCGATGCGGTGGTTGTGGCCGCCGCCACACAATACCGCGTATTTCTGGGCCAGGCGCAGGCCGGGCAGGGTCTTGCGGGTGTCGAGGATCTTCACATCGGTTGCCGCAACGGCGTCCACATAGGCTCGGGTCAGGGTGGCGGTGCCGGAGAGGGTCTGCAGGAAGTTGAGCGCAGTGCGCTCCACGGTGAGCAGGGAACGGGCCGGGCCGCTCAGGGTGCAGAGATGCTGGTTGACGGTGAGGTGATCGCTATCTGCCACATGCCATACTATCTCCACCGAGTCGTCGAACTGCCGGAACGCCTCATCGACCCACGCCGTGCCGCACAGCACGGCCGGTTCGCGGCAGATAATCTCCGCCTGGGCGGACTCCGCCTCGTCGATCAGCCGGGCGGTGAGATCCCCGTCGCCGATATCTTCCTCCAGCGCGTTGCGAACCTGGCGGCGAATTTCTGTTTCGGTCAGATAGGGGGGAAACATGGGTCACTCCTTTTCGTAGGGGCGGGAGAAGTAGTCGTCACGCAGTTTTTTCACCGTGGCTGCGAGCAGAATCAGCGCCAGCAGGTTGGGCAGCGCCATCAGCAGGTTGGTGATATCGGCAAGGTTCCAGACCAGTTGCAGCGGCACCGCGGCGCCTACCACCACCAGCAGGGTGAAGATCACCCGGTAGGGCATCACCGCCCGTTCGCCGAACAGAAACGTCGCCGAGCGGTCGCCATAGTAGGACCAGGCGATGGTGGTGGAGAAGGCGAACAGGGTGAGGCCGATTCCCACCACCACCGCACCGCCATTGCCCAGTGTGGTGCTGAAGGCGTAGGCGGTCAGCGCCGCGCCCACCGCATCGTCGGGATGCTGGAGATGGCTGCCGGTGACCACGATCACCAGTCCGGTGAGGGTGCAGAT
>JAJRUV010000138.1 GCA_024277595.1 Gammaproteobacteria bacterium | reverse complement strand
GCGGCCAAAATATCCCCGGTTTTTCGTTAAATAGCCCCACTATTCGCCTCAAAACCGGAAATATTTTGACTCGATCTCCCACCAGCTCGCTACGATTACCCAAACCCGACAGACTCCTAGGAAAATAATATACATCAAAAAAACCCTGTTTTAGATAATCTATCGAAACCGACCGGACACTATTCCCGCGAGGAAGAGAAATCGGGAAATACCATCTGCGGTGGAAGCTGGATCCCCGCCTTCGCGGGGATGACGATAGTATAGTCCCTCTACTATCCCGGCGCACTCTCTGTCATTCCCGCGAAGGCGGGAATCCAAGTCTGAACACTGAAACTTGAGAATGCAACTATTCAGCATAGTTGAAAATGAGTATGTAACTGTTCAGATTGCCCCTGAAATTCGTCAGTTCAAGGCGAAAAATGTAAGTTTACACGGGTAAATGATCATTTTTTAACACGGAAATGGCGGATTTCAGGGGTGAGCTGAATAGTTACGGTTTAATAACACCTCGGAAAACACCCAAAAACAGCCCCGCCAACAAAGCTCCGAGCAAGGCAAATGCCGCTGCTGCAAAAAAGCTTGAGGAGGGCTCGAACTGCTCCCATAGGTAGCCACCGTACAGACTGCCGACCGCTCCACCCGCACCAAAGCTGATACTACTGTACAGCGCCTGTCCCTTTCCTTGATGTCCATCCGCAAAAAAACAGTGTACAAGGGCAATAGCGGAAGCATGAAAAACGCCAAAGCTGGCAGCGTGGAGCAGTTGGGAAAACAGTATGATATAAAGACTCTCTGCCCACAGCCCAATAAGCATCCAGCGCAATGCTGCCAACAACAAACTAAAAAACAGCAGATTGCGTAAACCAAAACGGGGCGCCAGACGGTGCATGATCAAAAATACCCCAACCTCCGCCAATACCCCCAACCCCCACAACGGCCCAATCACGCTGCGGGAGTACCCGTATTGCTCCAGGTAGAGCGTAAAAAAAGTGTAGTAGGGTCCATGGCTGGCCTGCATCAAAAAACAGCAGAACAACAGCACCATCACCTGCGGTCGGGAAAGGATGCTCAGCAGAGGCTGATTCGGCTGTTCCGAGGCGGCTACCCTGCGCTCCGCCACACGCCAGGCAGCGATACAGATAGCGACCAATAGCGCCAGCATCACCCATGGCAGCAAACCTGCACCATACCAGTCCAGCAACGGGCCAAGGCCTGTCACTACAACAATAAACCCAACAGAACCCCACAGGCGAATGGAGCTGTAGCGGTGCTGTTCACCACCGAGATGGTCAAGTGTGACGGCCTCAAACTGGGGAAGTATCGCATTCCAGAAAAAGCTGAACAGCAGCATCACCAGAGCGATCCACAGATAGCTATGCCCCAAAAAAACGATGGCAAATGCAGCAACGGCAAAAAGCGAACCAAGCCGCACAATACGCATACCCTGGCCGGTATGGTCTGCAATCCACCCCCAGATGTTCGGGGCAACAATCTTGGTGGCCATCAGAATGGCCATCAGCTCACCAATCTGGCGTGGTGAGAAATTCAGTGATTCGAGATAGAGAGCCCAATAGGGAATCAGTGCGCCAAGGCTGGCGAAATAGAAAAAGTAAAAGCGGGAAAGGCTTTGGTAAGGCATCGAGGCGTGCGGATCAACCCTCCACGCCTCCCGGGATGATCGGCGTCTGTGATACTACATCACTGTTCTGCGCCCGATGCCGCAATAGATGATCCATCAACACAATAGCCAGCACCGCCTCGGCCACCGGCACCGCTCGAATTCCCACACAAGGGTCATGGCGCCCTTTGGTTACCACTTCGACCGGTTCACCAAAGATATTAACGCTACGCCCCGGGATACGGATGCTGGAGGTGGGCTTGAGGGCGATAGAGGCAGTAATCACCTGCCCGGTGGAGATGCCGCCCAGTACGCCACCGGCGTTGTTGCCGAGAAACCCCTCCGGCGTCAACTCGTCACGGTGTTCGCTGCCTTTCTGCTCCACGCTGGCGAATCCGGCCCCGATCTCCACCGCCTTCACCGCATTGATCCCCATCAGAGCATGAGCGATCTCCGCATCCAGCCGGTCAAATACCGGCTCCCCCAGTCCGGGTGGAACGCCGTCAGCAAGCACATTGACCCGCGCCCCGATAGAGTCACCTGCTTTACGCAACGCATCCATGAAGGACTCCATTTCGTCCACCTTGGCAGTATCGGGACAGAAAAACGGGTTACAGTTTACTTCCTCCCAGTCCAGTAGTTCTGCCTTGATGGGACCCAGCTGAGCCAGATAGCCGCGGATACGAATCCCCTGTTCGGCCAGATATTTGCGTGCAACTGCTCCGGCTGCCACCCGTGCAGCTGTTTCACGAGCGGAAGAGCGCCCGCCGCCCCGGTAATCCCGGATTCCGTACTTCTGCTGGTAAGTATAGTCCGCGTGACCCGGTCTGAACCGGTCCTTGATCTCAGAATAATCCCTGGAGCGCTGATCAGTGTTTTCGATCAGCAAGGCAATCGGCGCACCGGTAGTCTTACCCTCAAACAACCCCGACAAAAAGCGCACCTCATCTGACTCCCGCCGCTGGGTGGTATGGCGCGATTGACCCGGCCGACGCCGATCCAGGTCCTGCTGGATATCCGCCTCGCACAACTCCATTCCCGGCGGGCAACCATCCACCACGCAACCAATGGCAGCGCCGTGACTTTCGCCAAAATTAGTAACGGAAAACAGCTTTCCTGTGGTGTTGCCGGACATCAGATAACCTTGGAGAAACGCCGTTGCGGCTGATCCTTCAAATAGCGATCAAATACCATGCAGATATTGCGAATCAGCAGCTTGCCCTCCGGGCGCACCTGGATGCCGTTGTTGTCGAGGTTGAGCAGCCCATCCTTATCCATATTCTGCAATTGCTCCAGTTCCGCAGCAAAATAGTCATCAAAAACGATGTCAAATTGTTGCTCAATCGCCTGCCTGTCCAGATGAAAATGACAAATGAGCCGGGTAATCACCTCCCGCCGCAGCTTGTCATCGGCATCCAGTTCGACACCCCGGAATATGGGAATGTATCCAGCATCAATGCGCTCGTAGTACTCATCGTTGGTGCGCATATTCTGGCTATAACTATCCCCCACCATGCCGATAGAGGTCACTCCCATCGCCACCAGGTCACAACCGGCATGGGTGGAGTAGCCCTGAAAATTGCGATACAGCGTTCCCTGTCGCTGCGCTACAGCCAGTTCGTCATCAGGGCGGGCAAAGTGATCCATGCCGATATAGACATATCCCGCCTCCCCCAGATGTTCGATGGTCAGTTTGAGGATCGCCAGCTTTTCGGCAGATGAAGGAAGTTCGCCAACATTGATGCGCCGCTGCGGCTTGAACAGCTCCGGCAGATGCGCATAGTTGAATACCGAGACCCGGTCCGGCCCGACCTCCAGCACCTTGTCCAGGGTACGGGCAAAACTCTCTCTGCTCTGCAGCGGCAAGCCGTAGATCAGATCGATGCTGACCGATTTGAAACCCTCCTGCCGCGCCGCCTTCAGTGCAGCAAGGGTAATCTGCTCCGGCTGGATGCGGTTGACTGCTTTCTGCACCTTTGGATCAAAGTCCTGTACACCCAGACTCATGCGGTTGAAACCGAGTTCGCGCAACAGCCTGACGGTATCGACACTGACTTCACGCGGATCGATTTCGATGGAGTACTCACCTGTGTCATCATCATGAAGTCTGAAATGCTCGCGGGTCACCCGCATCAGCTCGGTCATCTCTTCATGGCTGAGAAAGGTGGGCGTTCCCCCGCCCCAGTGGAGTTGATCGACCGGCCGGGAAGAGTCGAATAGCGCCGCCTGCATGACAATCTCTTTGTGTACCCGCTCGAGGTAGGGGGCCGCACGGCTGCGATCCTTGGTCACCACCTTGTTGCAGGCGCAGTAGAAACAGACCGTGTCACAGAATGGAATGTGGAAGTAGAGCGAGAGCGGCCGCCCCGATGTGTTGCTTGTTGCTGCCCATGAACGGTATTCCGCCTCACCAAACGCATCGGTAAACTGTACCGCCGTGGGGTAAGAGGTGTAACGGGGTCCGGATTTGTCATAACGGCCAATCAGTTCCGGGTCGAAAATTACCGATTCATCGAATTGCATCCAGTGACTCCTGTGGCATACGACAATGATAGTGTATCGCTGTTTTTGTGTTTAGGTTGAACCTTTTGTTGGAGCAACTGGTGTTTAAGCAACCTTGATTAGCGAAATCAAGGCTTCATTTACAACCTCTTCGGTCGGAAATGCTTTTGCCACTTCCGGCTTGAGCAATACTGCGTTGCTTGACTCTCTGTACGCTTCGTAATATTTCCCACGTACCCCAACACCAAGGTATTCTCTATTGTATTCAGACCTCATTTCATCTTCTTTCTTAACCTTCTTCATATATCCGTCTCTCTTGTTTCGTTATTAGTCGAGCACTAACAATTCTCATGGATTCGCTCTACCAAACACGGTGGCAGCCTCCTGAAAAGAAACACCATGTTTCTTCATGGTTGGACTTGGCTTTTCTTTGTTCCCATTAAAATTTCACGTTTCATCTTCTCAGCTTTCCTGGCCTGACTGTTCAACCCAGATTCCGCAGTTGACCGCTTTGATGGTTTTGTCCCTCTTTCTCCGGGAGACGAAACAAAACACGATTGCCCTATTGCCGCTCCTGCATCTGTAATCGCTTCAGCAACTGCTCCCGCGTCAGCAAAAACACCCCGTTCCCACCACGCTCAAACTCCAGCCAGACGAAAGGTATCTCCGGATAGCGGTTTACCAGCACCTCCTGACTGTTCCCCACTTCGACCACCAGAATGCCGTTGGGGTTCAGGTGTTCAGCCGCCTGCCCGAGAATTCGCCGCACGATATCCAGGCCATCATCACCGGCCGCCAGAGCCAGTCCAGGTTCATGATGAAACTCCGGCGGCAGCGCAGCCATATCGCGTCCATCCACATAGGGCGGATTGCTCACAATAATGTCGTAGCGTCTTCCCTGCAAGTTTGCAAACAGATCCGAATGGATGATGTTCATCCGCTCCTGCAACTGGTGGCGCTCGCGGTTGATTCCGGACACCTCCAGCGCGGCCGTCGAGAGATCGCTGGCATCCACCACCGTCTGCGGGAAAGCCATGGCGCAGGCAACGGAGATACACCCCCCGCCCGTGCAGAGATCCAGTATCCGCCCCACTCGCTCACACTCTATCCAAGGGGAAAAACCCTGCTCGATCAACTCGGCAATGGGTGAACGGGGAATCAGTACCCGCTCATCCACGTAGAACTCCAACCCGGCAAACCAGGCAGAGTGGATCAGATAGGGAACTGGCAGGCGCTCCTCCACACGCCGCTCGAACAGCGCTACCACCTCACACTTTTCTGCTGCGGTCAACCGCGTATCGAAATAGTCCGCAGGAAAATCCGGTGACAGATGCAGCGCATGCAGCACCAACCACACGGCTTCGTCCAGCGCATTGTCGGTACCGTGCCCAAAGTATAATTTCTCCCGATTGAACAGGGTGACCCCCAAGCGGATGAAATCCCGCAGAGTATGAAGCTGATCGAGATCGGCCGCCGACAGAGGCACCGCTATCCTCCGGTTACTTGATGAAACCAAGACTCTCCAGCTTGATGAGTACCTGCTGTGCCGCCTCGTCAGGCGTGCAGTTTTCAGTATCAATACACAACTCCGGGTGTTCCGGTGCCTCATAAGGATCGCTGATGCCGGTAAACTCCGGAATCAATCCGGCTCTGGCCTTGGCATACAGACCCTTGACATCACGCTGCTCACACACCTCCAGCGAAGTCGCCACATGCACCTCAATAAAACCACCCAGCGGCGCAATCAGCTCTCGAACCTGACGGCGGGTTGCGGTATAAGGGGCGATAGGGGCGCAAATGGCCGCGCCGCCATTTTTGGCAATCTCCCCGGCAACAAAACCAATCCGCTTGATGTTGAGATCCCGGTGCTCCTTGGAGAAGGTCAGTTCACTGGAGAGATTCTTGCGCACCAAATCACCGTCCAGCAACGTCACCCGGCGACCGCCCATCTCCAGCAATTTGACCATCAGGGCATTGGCGATGGTGGATTTTCCGGAACCGGACAGGCCGGTAAAGAACACCACATAACCCTGTTTGTGACGCGGCGGATGGGTTTTACGCAGCTCGGCCACCACCTCCGGGTAAGAGAACCAGTCCGGGATATCCAGCCCCTGCTGCAGGCGGCGACGAAATTCGGTGCCGGAGATCTTCAGCACGCTCTCGCCCTCCTTGATATCATCGATGGGGGCATACTCCGCCCGATCTTCCACATAGACCATCATCCGGAACGGAATCATCTCGATTCCCAGCTCATCCTGATATTTGCGCACCAGCTCCTGAGCATCATAAGGGCCATAAAAATCCTCACCCTGGCTATTGCTGCCCGGGCCAGCGTGATCCCGGCCGACAATGAAATGGGTACAACCAAAATTTTTGCGGATAATGGCGTGCCATACCGCCTCACGCGGACCGCCCATGCGCATGGCAAGTGGCAGCAAACTGAGTGTAGTGGTCTGACGCGGGTAGTTTTTTATCACATGCTCATAGCAACGTACCCGGGAGTAGTGATCAATATCCCCCGGCTTGGTCATGCCCACTACCGGATGGATCATCAGATTGGCCTTGACCTCTTTTGCCGCCCGGAAAGTCAACTCTACATGGGCACGATGCATCGGGTTGCGAGTTTGAAAAGCGACTATCCGGCTCCAGCCTCGCTCCTGGAAAAATGCGCGCATCTCTTCAGGTGTCTTTCGCAAACTACGGAAATCATAGTGAATCGGGGACTCAACCCCTTTTATTTTTCCACCCATATAAACTTTTCCCGCCTGATGATGCAGGTAGGCTACCGCCGGGTGGGCTTCATCATTGGCGCCGAAAACCTGCTCGGCTTCGTGGGTCTTGTCCGGTGTCCAGATATCAGAGATCTCCATGGTGGCGATCAGCCGTCCTTCTAGAGAACGCAGGGCAATCGACTCGCCGACAGACGACTTCGCAGCGAACGCCTCATCCACATCCAGCGTCACTGGCATGGGCCACAGCATACCGTTATCGAGACGCATATTTTCCAGTACAGCGTTATAGTCTGCCTGGCTCATGAATCCTTCCAGGGGAGAAAAACCACCATTGAGCAACAGCTCGATGTCACACACCTGCCGCTCGGCCAGATCCCAGGAACGATAACGCTGCGCCGTGAGCTTTTCCGCCTCCACAGCTTCCGAATCGAGATACAGATTTTTCAGACTACCGCCATGAGGTTCGATCAATTCCATCGTGGATATCCCTTTAATTTATTATGACAAGGAAAGAAAACAGAAATCAGCCGGTGATATTAACATATCCCGCTGCTGACGCAGCCTGCTGGTGCTCTGTCAAGGTAAAAATGACGGGGCACTAAGACGGCTTCCTCGCATACTTGGGACGAAAGGCGACCAGCACATCGGGGTTGGTCTCCAGCCAGGGCCCTTCGATGAGATCGATACAGTAGGGAACGGCGGGAAACACCGCATCCATACACTCATCGATAGCGGAAGGCTTGCCCGGCAGATTAATGATCAGCGAGCGGCCCCGAATCCCCGCCATCTGGCGCGACAGGATGGCAGTGGGCACGTACTGCAGGGAGACTGCGCGCATCTGCTCACCAAAGCCATCCAGAACCTTGTCACAGACCACCTCGGTCGCCTCCGGAGTAACATCACGCGGCGCCGGCCCGGTACCCCCGGTGGTCACCACCAGACAACACCCCCGCTGATCACACAGTTCTTTTAACACAGCCTCCACCTCCGGCTGCTCATCCGGCACCAGCCGGCTCACCGCCTGCCATGGCGAACTCAACCCCCTCTCCAGCCATGACTGAATGGCCGGCCCCCCCTTGTCCTCATACTCGCCCCGGCTGGCACGATCCGAAACCGTCACGATACCGATCTTGATCTCTTGCTGAGTCATCTCTCTTTTCCTGCTCCGTCGTTGGATGTGATCAACATACTATACTTCAGAAATGATACGGAAAAATACCGGGATGAAAAATGTGAAAACCGAAAAGCAAATCACCATCGACGGCAACGAAGCCGCCGCCTGGGTAGCTCACCAGCTCAATGAGGTAATTGCAATTTACCCCATCACCCCCGCCTCACCGATGGGGGAACATGCCGATCAGTGGTCGGCGGAGGGTCGGCCCAATCTGTGGGGCACGGTACCACGCATCATAGAGATGCAGAGTGAGGGAGGCGCCGCCGGAGCGATTCACGGTGCGCTGCAGGCCGGTGCCCTGACCACCACCTTTACCGCTTCCCAGGGTCTGTTGTTGATGATCCCCAATATGTACAAGATCGCCGCCGAACTCACTCCGGCGGTATTCCATGTCGCCTCCCGCTCGCTGGCTGCACAGGCGCTCTCCATCTTCGGGGATCACTCCGATGTAATGGCAGTGCGCGGCACCGGCTTCGCCCTGCTCTGCTCCGGCTCGGTACAGGAGGTAATGGATTTCGCGCTCATCGCCCAGGCCACCACGCTACAGGGGCGGATCCCCATCGTGCACTTCTTCGATGGTTTTCGCACCTCCCATGAGATCGCCAAGATCCGGCAGCTCGAACAGGACACCCTACACACGCTCATTGACAGTGACCTGATCCACGCCCATCGCGCCCACGCCCTCTCCCCGGAACACCCCGTACTGCGCGGCAGCTCGCAGAATCCCGATGTCTACTTCCAGGCCCGCGAGACAGTCAACCCGTGGCAGCGCGACTTCCCCGCCGTGGTGCAGGAGGTGATGCACCGGTTCGCCGCCTGCACTGGCCGCCGCTACCGGCTGTTCGACTACACCGGGGACGCACAGGCGGAGCGGGTGATTATCATCATGGGTTCCGGTGCCGATACGGTGCAGGAAACGGTGGAGCAGCTCAATCGCAACGGCGAAAAGGTGGGGCTGGTCAGGGTGCGACTCTACCGGCCATTCCACGACTCCGCCTTGCTCGATGCGCTGCCCCCCTCCACGCACCGCATCGCGGTACTTGATCGCACCAAGGAGCCGGGGGCCAGCGGTGAACCGCTCTATAAAGATGTAGTCACCACCCTGGCCCAGGATTACAGCAACGGGGGACGCTTCGCAGAGCTGCCGCAGACAGTCGGCGGACGCTACGGCCTCTCATCGAAGGAGTTCACCCCCGGCATGGTGAAAGCGGTGTTCGACGAGCTGAAGCAACCCCGGCCACGCAACGGATTCACCATTGGCATCAATGACGATGTGACCCACACCAGCCTGGAGTGGGATCCCCTTTTTCACGCCGCCGACAGGGAAGACCTATTCCAAGGGATGTTTTACGGGCTGGGCTCGGACGGCACGGTGAGCGCCAACAAAAACTCCATCAAAATCATCGGCGAGTCATCACGACTGCACACCCAGGGTTACTTCGTCTATGATTCGCGCAAGGCCGGTGCCGTCACCATCTCCCATCTCCGTTTCGGACCCTGCCCCATCCACTCCCGCTACCTCATTGACGCCGATGAGGCCGATTTTGTCGCCTGTCATCAGCCGGTATTTCTGGAGCGCTACGAGATGCTGGAGAAAGCGAAACCGGGGGGTGTCTTTCTGCTCAACTCGCCGTACGCCGTGGAGCAGGTCTGGAACATACTGCCGCACAGCGTGCAGCAGCAGATGATCGACAAGAAGCTGCACTTCCACTCCATCGACGCTTACGGCGTAGCCAGGAAGTGCGGACTGGGTCGGCGCATCAACACCATCATGCAGACCTGCTTCTTCGCCATCTCCGGCATCCTGCCGCAACGGCGGGCGATCGCCCTGATCAAGCAGGCGGTGGAAAAGAGCTACCGGCGCAAGGGCAAGGCGGTGCTGGAATCCAACTTCCGCGCCATCGACATGACGCTGGAGCATCTACACAAAATTCCGCTGCCCGATGAGACGACAGGCACCCTGGAAATCCCGCCACCGGTGCCGGCAGACGCCCCGCCTTTCGTACAACAGGTCACCGGCCCGATCATCGCCGGGCATGGTGACGAATTGCCGGTGAGCCTGCTGCCCGCCGATGGCAGCTTTCCCGCAGGCACGGCCGCGTTTGAAAAGCGCAACCTGGCGCCGGAGATCCCGGTATGGGAGGCCGATCTCTGCACTCAGTGCGGCAAGTGCCCCTTCGTCTGCCCCCACAGCGCCATCCGCAGCAAGCTGTTTCCCGTCGAACTGACACGACAGGCACCACCCACCTTCAAGCACGCCCCGGTGCGCGGCAAGGATTACCCGGCAGACCACCACATCATCTACCAAGTAGCGCCGGAGGACTGCACCGGCTGCGGCCTCTGCGTGGATATCTGCCCCATCCGCGACAAAAACGATCCGGAGCGCAAGGCGCTCAACATGGCACCCCCCCCCCTGCGCAAACCGGAGCGGGACAACTGGGCATTCTTTCTGACCCTGCCGGAGTACGACCGCCGCCGGGTCAAAAGCACGACACTCAAAGGCTCCATGCTCTACCAGCCGCTGTTCGAGTTCTCCAGCGCCTGCAGCGGCTGCGGCGAGACACCCTATATCAAGCTGGCCAGTCAGCTGTTCGGCGACCGCATGGTGGTAGCCAACGCCACCGGCTGCTCTTCCATCTACGGCGGCAACCTGCCCACCACCCCCTGGGCAGCCAACCGGGAGGGGCGCGGCCCGGCCTGGAACAACTCCCTGTTCGAAGACAACGCCGAGTTCGGCTTCGGCCTGCGGGTGGCCATCGACAAGCGGCGCGAGTACGCACAGGAGCTGCTGAAGAGCCTGCGCAGCAGGATCGGCGAACAGCTGGTGAAGGCGATTCTCACCGCCGATGAATCCAGTGAGACCGGCGTCCATGAGCAGCGCGAACGAGTAAAGAGTCTGCACCAACGGTTGGCCGACATCGACACCCCACAGGCGCGGGAGCTGAAGAGCATCGCCGAAGAGCTGTGCCGCAAGAGTATCTGGATCATCGGTGGCGATGGCTGGGCCTACGACATCGGTTTTGGCGGACTGGATCACATCCTCGCTGCCGGGCGTGACGTCAACATCCTGGTACTGGACACCGAGGTCTACTCCAACACCGGAGGACAGACATCCAAGGCCACCCCACGCGGCGCCGTGGCCAAATTCTCCGCCGCCGGCAAGGCCACCGCCAAAAAAGATCTGGCGCGCATCGCCATGGACTACGAAACCATCTACGTGGCCCACATCGCCTACGGCGCCAAGGATCTGCAGACCCTGCGCGCCTTCCTGGAGGCAGAGAGCTACCCCGGCCCCTCCTTGATCATCGCCTACTCCCCCTGCATTGCCCACGGCGTCGATCTGGGTCACAACCACCGCCAGCAGCAACTGGCGGTCCACAGCGGCCACTGGCCCCTGTTCCGCTACGACCCGCGCCGCGCACGACAGAGCCAGAACCCCCTGCGCCTCGACTCACCACCCCCCACCATTCCCTACCGGGAGTTCGCCCTGACCGAGACCCGCTTCAGCGCCCTGTGGCAAACCCGCCCGGAGCATGCCGAGCAACTGCTGAAGCAGGCACAACAAGAGGTGACGGAGCGTTATCAGCGCTACCAGCAGCTAGCGGAGCTGGAGTGAGATGGCAAACCGTGAACCAGAGAATGCCCTGATATTTTTCAACCTGGAAACCACCGCTGGACGATCTGAAATGCGCGCTCACAAGGGCGCAACTCGGCCATCGCTGACCGCCATGAAGAGCAATTGATGTTTTATGTGATTTTGTTACTGACATTCTCCGCCAACACTCTATGATAAAACCCTTGAATAGTTAACCGGAGATAACGGCATGAAAGTTAATGTTGGTGGAATCGATAAAATCGCTCGCATTGTGGTCGGAGCACTGCTACTCATTCTGGCTGCAACCGGCACCTTGGGGGTATGGGCCTGGATCGGTATTGTCCCCCTTGCTACCGGGCTGATGGGATGGTGTCCAGCCTACACCCTGCTGGGTATAAAAACCTGCCCCACGAAGAAAGAGTAATACCCGGTTTTTCAATAGACATAAGGAGAACTATAAATGAAAAAACATGCCGTTCTGGCCCTGCTATGCGGAATTCCGTTGACCCAAGTTACTGCTGGTGATCTGGAACAAAGGGCTGAACAGAGCCGCACAGTAGTAAAAGAGTTTGCCGGTGCACTAAAGGCGGAACTCAAAAGCGCACTGAAACAGGGCGGACCTTTGCAAGCCATCACCGTCTGCGGCACAACAGCTCCTGCTATTGCCAGGCAGCAATCCCTAAAACATGGTTGGCATATTGACAGAACCAGCCTCAAGCTACGCAACCCGGACAAGGCTCCCGACAGCTGGGAAAAGTCCGTGCTGAAAAAATTTGAGACGCGCAAAGAAGCAGGTGAGAACCTGGCAAAAATGGAGTACTTTGAAGTAGTCGAACAAAACGGAAGAAAGGAGTTCCGTTACATGAAAGCGATTCCCACCGCAGAGAAACCCTGCCTGGCCTGTCACGGCACCAACATAAAGCCAAATATTGCAGCCGCTCTGGATAAAAGATATCCCGATGATCAGGCCCGCGGCTTTAAGGCCGGGGATATTCGCGGCGCCTTCAGTATTACCCAACCAATGTAGTCGACCTTTCCCTGCGGCAAAGGCCGCAGGGAAAAGTGTAACTATTCAGCTCACCCCTGAAATCCGCCATTTCTGCGTTAAAAAATGATCATTTACCCGTGTAAACTCACATTTTTCGCCTTGAACTGACGAATTTCAGGGGCAATCTGAACAGTTACATACTCATTTTCAACTATGC
>JAJRUV010000137.1 GCA_024277595.1 Gammaproteobacteria bacterium | reverse complement strand
AGATACCCCCGCCAGTGAGCATTGTTGAACCACGCTTACCTCATCCTCGTTGTCGATCCATGCTCGCCGTATCATGACAGGCTCATCCCGGACTTTTTTTTAAGCCAGTCAAGTTCTACCTTAAGCTTGCCAATCTCGCTGTACAGCAACTCAGGCTCCCGGTGCGCAGCCACCGGCTTGGGGCCTCGCCTGCCTTCAAATAGCGTCTTCGCTTGCTCCTGAATTGCTTTCTTCCACTGACCAACCTGCACTGGATGTACAACGTACTTCTGGCCAATCTCGTTGATCGTCTTCACTCCATGCAATGCCTCAAGACCTGCTTTCGCCTTGAACTCCAGTGTGTGGACCTTCCGTTTTTTTGTTTCGCTCATTCTTCTTTTCCTCATTGACAGCGCACAGCTTAAACTACTGTCTTAATACCGGGGTCCACTATAATTTTTTAAAAAAGTCTACAAGGCGCGGCTGCGCGATTCCTGCCGCCATGTCAAGTTATTTGGGAAACTTTCTGATGTTTTTTTCTCCTCTGAAACTCTAAACTCTAGTTCTGTAATTTCCAATTCATTTCATCACGTTCAAATCATTTTTCATCCATCGCCTGCCGCATCTCCCGCAGCAGGCCGGTCACATGGGACGGAATCCCGGCCGGACAGTCAGCGAGTTCCGCTATTTTGTTCACCAGCGCACTGCCCACGATCACAGCATCGGCAAATCGGGCAAACCGGGCGGCACTGGCGGCATCCCGAATCCCGAAGCCTACCCCTACCGGAAGATCGGTAACAGCGCGGATCTGCGTCACCCGCTTCTGTACCTCAGTGCTGTCTGGCTGATTGATACCAGTCACTCCCTTGATGGAGACATAATAGATAAACCCGCCGGCACTAGCGCAGATAGTTTCAATGCGCTGCCGGTTCGAGGTAGGAGCCAGCAGAAAGATGGGATCGATGGCTGCCTCCCGGAACAGTCGCAGAATCTCCCCCGCCTCCTCCGGCGGCAGATCAACCGTGATCACTCCATCGACTCCCGCTACTGCCGCAGCCTGCGTAAAAGCAGCATAACCCATCACCTCGATGGGGTTCAGATACCCCATCAGCACCACCGGGGTGATGTCATCCTGGTCACGAAACTGCTGCACCATCTCCAGCACCTGACGCAGGCTGACATGATGCGCCAGTGCCCGTTCATCGGCGAGCTGGATCGCTGGGCCGTCCGCCATGGGATCGGAAAACGGCACCCCCAGTTCGATCAGATCCACCCCCGCCTCCACCATCGCATGCATCAGGGGAACGGTGACCGCAGGTTCCGGATCGCCAGCGGTGATGAATGGGATAAGGGCAGTACGTCCCTCCACCCGCAATGCGTCGAAACGCGCTCCGATACGGCTCATACCTCGATCCCCTCCAGTGCGGCAACGGTATGGATATCCTTGTCCCCCCGGCCGGAGAGATTAACCACCAGGATAGCATCATGGTCCAAGGTCGGCGCCAGCTTGTCCGCCCAAGCCAGGGCATGGCTGGATTCCAGCGCGGGCATGATGCCCTCCACGCGGGTCAGGGTATGAAATGCCGCCAGCGCCCCCGCGTCGGTAACCGCCGTATATTGAACCCGGCCGATATCTTTCAGCCAGGCATGCTCGGGACCCACACCGGGGTAATCCAGCCCGGCAGAGATGGAGTGGGTCTCGATAATCTGGCCATCGCCATCCTCCATCAGATAGGTGCGGTTGCCGTGCAGCACCCCCGGTTTGCCGGCGCACAGCGGCGCGGCATGATGACCCGTGTCCAGCCCTTCACCCGCCGCCTCCACGCCATACATGGCCACCTGCTCATCCGCCAGGAAGGGATGGAACAGACCGATAGCATTGGAACCACCGCCAACACAAGCCACCAGCGCATCCGGCAGTCGGCCGGTCTGCGCCAGACATTGCTCCCGCGCCTCGCGGCCGATAATGGCCTGGAAATCGCGCACCATGGCGGGATAGGGATGCGGCCCGGCCACAGTGCCGATAATATAGAAGGTATCATCCACCGTGGTCACCCAATCGCGCATCGCCTCGTTCATGGCATCCTTGAGGGTTCGCGAACCGGAGAGCACCGGCACCACCTCGGCGCCCAGCAGACGCATCCGGTAGACATTGATCGCCTGCCGCCGAATATCTTCCTCACCCATGTAGATGACGCACTCCAGCCCGAAGCGCGCCGCCACCGTGGCGGTCGCCACCCCGTGCTGACCGGCACCGGTCTCCGCAATCACCCGGCGCTTGCCCATCCGCCGCGCCAGCAGTGCCTGACCAATGGTATTGTTTACCTTATGCGCACCAGTGTGGTTGAGATCCTCCCGCTTGAGGTAGATCTGCGCCCCACCCAGCTCCCGCGACCAGCGTTCCGCATGATACAGCGGCGAAGGACGCCCCACGTAGTGACGCAGATCGCGATCGAATTCGGCAACAAACCCCGGATCCTGTGCATAGTGCTCGTAAGCCTGGCGCAACTCATCCACCGGCCCCATCAGAGTCTCGGCAATAAAACGACCACCGTAAGGGCCGAAGTGACCACCCGCATCCGGGAAGTCGGCATAATCAATGTCCGTCATCTCTCTCCTGGCCTGATTGGTCAACAGGCTAATTGTAACTACTTGGCACCGGGAACACGAAAAGATAAGCTTCCGTGCAGAACCGGTGCCCCTCTACCGGATTTTTGCTCCTTGAGCGCTTCATACATGATTACGCTGGCTGTCGATGAAACATTCAGCGAGTTCGACATACCCGATATTGGCAAACATACGATGAAGTCTGATATGTTCAGAACTTCTTCGGATACCCCGTCATACTCCCTGCCAAAAACCAGACAGACTGGATGTCGATATCTGATTTCGTCATAAGGAACACTGGAATCCGCAATTTCAGCAGCAATGACGGTGATATTTTTTTCTTTTAATTCCTGAACCACCCCCGGTGCATTTTCTCGATATTCCCAGCTCACCCACTTTTCAGCCCCTCGTGATCCTGCCCGCAATTTGCGGTTGGGCGGAAGAATAGTGTCGCCACAGATATATACCTTTTTCACCAGGATGGCATCAGCTATTCTTAAAATCGTCCCGATATTGTGAGCACATTTCAGGCTGTCAAGCACTACATAAATTTCATTCCTTTCGATCTCTGAAAACGCACTTCGGGATTTTTTTCCTGATCGGATATTCTCCTTTGACAACTGCTTCGCCATAACTCGCCTGATTTTCTCATTCTGATGTTCCGTTGTTATCCCGGTCACGGGTTTTACAACGAAAGCCCGTTACATTGCGCATAAACGCCGCAATCCGCACCGGATCTTTTATCCCCTTGTCATGCTCTACACCACTACTCACGTCAACCGCATAGGGGCGCGTGACCTCGATTGCCTGCATGACATTGTCCGGATTCAGACCACCGGCCAGAATCAGCGGCTTGTCGATATCGCGCGGGAATCGCGCCCAGTCGAAACACTCGCCACTGCCGCCGCGCAAATCGCGGTGATAAGCGTCCAGCAACAGAGCCGCCGCATCAGAATAGTCTGCTGCCTGTCGCCGTACATCCATCCCGTTGCGCATGGTCAGCGCCTTGATATAGGGGCATCCGTAAAGACCACAAGCCTGCGGCGGTTCATCACCATGAAACTGCAACAAATCGATCCGCACCCCGGCCAGCACATCACGGATAGCCCTCTCCTGCGCATTCACAAACAGACCCACAACGGATACAAAAGGAGGCAACCGGTCGACCACAGCCCGCGCCAGGCCAATTGTCACGGCGCGGGGACTGGCGGGATAGAATACCAGTCCGATGGCATCCGCCCCAGCCTCAGCCGCCACCACACCATCTTCGGGGCAGATGATTCCACAGATCTTGACGCGGGTTCGCATTATCCTGGAAACCGCAATTGAACAGCATGAAGTATACAATTTGCACCATTGCATGATTCACTCGACAGGTGAACAAGCAGATCAAAATCGATAACCTGTATATCAGTAGCTCGATATGACATGAGAGTAGTCGACCACGATTTCTTGAGTTACGCCAGTTTTCATCGCTTAAGAGAGTATCAAAACAGAGGATACTCGGAAAGTGTTATAAGCCGGAGTAATGGTACTGCCACAGGGCCGGATCAAACTTTCCTGAAGAAAAAGGCTTGTGCCCGAGGAACGTTATGCCCCTGCCCGGATCGGATCTCCAAAGTCTCACTAACCCCCGGAGATCCCCATGTCATTCATCGAACACTTCAATCCGCTGGAAGATGGCCGTACCGGCATCAACATTTGCCATGAGCTGCTGGATGTGGTTTTTCTTGTGGTAACGGCGATATTATCCGGGGCGGAGGGGGGAAGGACATCCAGCATTTTGGGAAAGCGAAGCTGACGTGGTTGCGTCAGCACCGCATGCCAGTTACGGTAGCTGCCAGGGCAACGCTGGGAATTTTGCCGAAAACCACACGAATGACGATGATGCCACAGCCTTCGGCCTGTTGGCCCAACTGGGATTCCTGCCAAATATGGCCGATATCTAATGCTGCCTATCGATCCATGGATATCGGCACTGTAGAGAGTGCTGACTATGACATATGGGTCTGGGGGAAATGACATGTACACCCCCAATGTGCGGTTTGAATTCTTTTACGAAAAGGAGACAGGATGACCGGGTGATCTTTCAACTGTTTGCCGGGTTTTGAGAGGCCACTGAAAAACCATAAAAGGGGTTGTCAGGGACTTGGACAGTAGTGGGTCAAATCTGTGATTAGGCATGAATATCACGTCTAAATTCCACTTTATTGATGAGTAATCCAGTCACGACATCATGCATTTTTTCCAGCTTTGAAAAGCAGATCGTTCGACGTGTCAAGCATTTAATCCACGTTCTAACAGGCTGTTGAAAAAGCCTCGGGCAAGTGCGAGACAAGGCGGAATCCGGCGAAAAAGCGCAGTTTACACGGAGTAAATGAGCATTTTGAGCCGGATTCCAACGCCGAATCGTGCCGCGTGAGGGTTTTTCAACAGCCTGCTAAAATAAAGATGTTTGCGTTCAGTTTTTTTGTGTCCGGTGTACTCCGCACCATGTTCAACTACAGAATCCAGATTGTAACTACTCAGCTCACCCCTGAAATCTGCCATTTCTGCGTTAAAAAATGGTCATTTACACATGTAAACTCCCGTTTTTCGCCTTGAACTGACGAATGTCAGGGGCAATCTGAGCAGTTACCGGCAATATTGATTACTCGCTGAGTAGTTACTCCAGTTAACCTACTCTGCTTCCAGCAGGGCTCGCATCTGGGCAAATTGCGCCTTCTGCTCTATTTCAACAGCCGGATAGGATAGCTGCAGTGTCCGCAGCGTATTGACGATGATTTCGGCAACAGTGGTCCGCATATAGCGCTTGTTGTCCGCCGGAATCGCATACCACGGCGCCCAGGGACGGGATGTTTCCGCCAGCGCCTGTTCATAGGCGCTCATATAGCTCTCCCAGTGACTGCGCTCCTTGACATCTGCAGCGGAAAATTTCCAGTTTTTCTCCGGTCGATCGATACGGGCAAGAAACCGCTGGCGCTGCTCCTCACGGGAAACATTCAGCCAGAATTTCAGGATCACCGTGCCGTTCAACGCAAGGTGTTTCTCATGCTCGCGGATGGATGAGAAACGCTGCTGCCAGATGGTGTCCGGGTTGAAACCATCCGGTAGTTTCTGGCGCTGCAGATAGTCGGGATGCACTCGCACCACCAGTACCTCTTCGTAATAGCTGCGGTTGAATACCCCGATGCGACCCCGTTGGGGCAGCCGCCTGGTGGTACGCCAGAGAAAGTCGTGATCCAGCTCTTCCGCGCTCGGCTGCTTGAAGGAGTATACCTCACAACCGGCAGGATTAACCCCACTCAGAACGGCACGGATGGTGCCATCCTTGCCAGCGGCATCCATCGCTTGGAAAACCAGCAGCAGGGAGAAACGATCGTGAGCATAGAGTCTGTGCTGCAGCCCGTCCAGGGCGCGAATCTGCATCTTCAGACGATGCTTTAACGCCTTTTTCGAGGCTCCCTCCTCCGGCGGTGAGGTTGCAGCATCCCGGTATCTGAACGCACCATCAAAGGGAACAAGCCAGGGGCTGTCGATTGCTTCAAACATAATTCAATGCGGTATTTCCGGTTTTTTCTGCGCCCGGAGATGGGCGATACCCTGACGGATAAAACCCGGACGCCCGGAGATATCGATTGACTCGAGTTCGGTCTTATCCATTATTCTGCTGTAGCCGGCTTCCCGATCCCACTGGTTTCTGATCCATGCAAACCAGCCGAAATAACAGACGGCCTTATAGATGGGAAATCGCTGCCACTTTGGCACCGCCAACACCTTCATGGCTTCCAGCAGGATTCTGTCCGCCTCTTCCCGGCTGCGCTGCTGCGTGGCGTAGAGCCAGTCGTGGATCACCGCCGCATTGCCGTACTTGCCCCACTTCGGCAATGCTATCCAGAACACTCGGGGAATGGAGGCAAAATCGGTCTTGAAGCCCTTGCTGACCTCTATGGTATCGCCGCTGCCCAGCTCTCCGACATCATAGGCAAAGGGTTCGATCAGCACCCACGTCTTTCCATCCGCCAATGGTGAAACGATCAATGCCTTGGTAAAACGACTCATTTTTTATGCCTCCGGCAAAGAGCCAATAGTATTTTGCCAGTGTAGCACAGCGGTGTTTTCACTCGGAGCCGCTGAGGAACTCACCGCGAACCGGTAACTGATCGGCCGTATCCCGATGTGATCGGATACCGCCGATCACGGCCAAAGGCACGGCGGGTTACCCGTACGCCGGGGGCTGCCTGACGGCGTTTGTATTCGTTGCGTTCTACCATCTGCACCACCCGCCTGACCACCGCCTCGTCATAACCAGCGGCGACAATATCTTCGATACATTTGTCTTGCTCGACATACAGCTCCAGGATACCATC
Source organism: Gammaproteobacteria bacterium (assembly GCA_024277595.1). Classification (GTDB taxonomy): domain Bacteria; phylum Pseudomonadota; class Gammaproteobacteria; order Thiohalospirales; family Thiohalospiraceae; genus DRMK01. The sequence goes on along the minus strand of JAJRUV010000137.1, from coordinate 1,759 downwards.
CAGCACCGGGTAAGATGGCAGGCTGTCGGTGTCCTCTTGATCCGGCGCCAGTTAGGCCGAGGGAGGTCGTTCGATGACGCGCCGGGGAATGACTTCACCAACGCTGTTGCGGTACTCCGCAAGACGAAATACCAGGGTCTTGGGCACATCCTTGAGCACATCAAAACCACCGGCCATGTCGCCATACAAGGTGGCATAGCCAACCGCCATTTCGCTCTTGTTGCCGGTGGCAAGCACCATCTTGTGGCGCTTGTTGGAGATAGCCATCAGAATCACACCGCGGCAGCGAGCCTGGATGTTCTCTTCGGTAGTATCCGGTTCGGTGCCAGCAAACTCCTGCGCCAGACTCTCCAGAAAAGCCTGGTATACCTTCTCGATGGAGATGACGCGATACTCCACACCCAAAGTCTGCGCCTGCTGCTGTGCATCCTTAACACTGATATCGCGGGTATAACGGGAGGGCATCATCACCGCCTCGACCCGCTCCGCGCCGAGGGCATCCACCGCCACAGCAAGTGTCAGTGCGGAGTCAATACCGCCGGAGAGGCCAATGACCACACCGGGAAAACCGTTTTTCTCCACATAGTCGCGCACCCCCAGCACCAGCGCCTGATAAACGCTGGCCTCCTCTGAAAGCACGGCTGCGCAGGTTGCCGGCCGGGGCGCGAGCTGTTCCGCTGAAACATCCAGATCAACCGGATAGAGTCCCTCCTGAAACGCCGGAGCTCGCTGAGTCACTTCTCCGCTGGCGTTAATCACAAAGGATTCACCATCGAACACCAGCTCATCCTGTCCCCCCACCAAATTGACATACAGCGCTGACAGGCCACTCTCCTGCACGCGCTGACGCAGTGCCTCTTCGCGCTTGCGCCCCTTGTCAATGCGGTACGGTGAAGCATTCAATACCAGAGCCAGTCGGGCACCGGCATCCCGCGCCTGTTGCAGTGGTTGCGGCAACCACACATCTTCGCAAATCAGGATGGCAACTGGCACACTCTTGACCGCCACCACACAGGGGGCATCACCTCGCTTGAAGTAACGTTTTTCATCGAATACGCTGTAGTTGGGCAGGTGCTGTTTATGATAGGTGGCAATCACCCTGCCGTCCCGCAGCAGGGAGGCTGCGTTGTACAGACCACCAGTAGCCCGGCGCGGATAGCCGACAATAACGTCAATCCCTCGTACCGTGCGTTTGATCTGCTCCAGACCGCGCACCACCCGCAGGGCCAGACCGGGACGCAGTAGCAAATCCTCCGGCGGGTAACCGCTCAGCGCCAGTTCGGGAAAGAGAACGGCATCTGCATCAAACTCGTCCCGCGCCCGGTTGGCGGCAGCAATGAGTTTATCGCTGTTTCCATTCACATCACCCACCAGGGTGTTGATCTGAGCCATCACGATACGCAGTTCAGCCACTGAAGTACTCCTGCATCCGCGCACCCATGTCGGCGGGAGAACGCACCACCATCACGTTGGCGCCCTGCAACGCCTCGAACTTGTCCCGCGCGCCCCCCTTGCCGCCGGTGACGATGGCCCCGGCATGGCCCATCCGTTTCCCGGCCGGGGCGGTAACCCCGGCAATGTAGGCCACCACCGGTTTGCGGATGTGGCTTTTGATATATTCGGCCGCCTCTTCCTCCGCCGTACCACCAATCTCGCCCACCAGGATGATCCCCTTGGTCTTGCGATCCTCCCTGAACAGCTCCAGGCAGTCGATAAAACTCATTCCCTGTACCGGATCACCACCGATACCGATACAGGT
>JAJRUV010000010.1 GCA_024277595.1 Gammaproteobacteria bacterium | reverse complement strand
GAACGGCTCTGGCGCAGCGTCAAGCACGAGGACGTGTATCTGAAGGGCTATGGGTCGATGGGCGAATTGACGCTGGGTCTGGCGGAGTACTTCGCCTTCTGCAACGGTGAGCGTCCGCACCAGTCATTAGGTCAAAAGAGACCCAACGCCGTATATCAAACCGCTACAGGTGGCGGAGCAGTGATAGTAGATAAATTCGGCGGCACGGAGGGTTCCTCCTCCACAAGACCAAGATCAAAAGCAAAGACAAACCCGGGGCAGCGCCGTCCAGCTGCTAATGAAGTCGAATGTACAACGTAAACCCAGTGGATTTTTGTCTTGACTCCAGGGCCCACTATAGATTACCCAAACCCGACAGACTACTAGTTCAATAATATGACTCGATAAATCGATTATAACGACACTTTAATCAATAGCAAGTATTTGATACGGGAGGTATTGGAACCCCTATACAGTAGAAACCAGTAAGTCAGCAGTTGCACGAACAATGAAAGGTGAACAACCCACATCCATGACAGACAAGCAGAGTATCAAGCGAGGTCCAAGGTAAGCACATGTCTGCCCACCGCAAAAGGAACTGGACGGAATTATCAGGCAGCACCGGACAGGACATACTCTAGAGCAGTTGCGCTGCTTTTGCGGTAACAGCTGCATGCAACTTCCCCGAACCCAGGCATGTCTGATAACTGTAAATCCTGTATGATTTATAGCTTGTCCGGAACCAGTCAGCACTATTGCCATGCAGAACTACCAAACTGAATTTCTTGAATTTGCAATCGAAAGCAAGGTGTTGTGCTTCGGTGAATTCACGCTAAAGTCCGGGCGGACAAGCCCCTATTTTATTAATAGCGGCCTGTTTAACAGTGGAGAAAAGCTCGCTCGGCTGGGGAAATTCTATGCACAGGCGATCGTAACATCCGGCATTCAGTTTGATATGCTATTCGGCCCGGCCTACAAGGGAATTCCGCTGGCAACAGCTACGGCCATCGCCCTCGCCGAACAACATAACCGGGATCTGCCCTACGCTTTCAACCGAAAGGAGATCAAAGACCACGGCGAAGGTGGCTGCATTGTTGGTGCTCCACTGCAAGGCGGGGTATTGATAATCGACGATGTGATCTCGGCAGGAACATCGATACGTGAATCTGCGAATCTCATTCGGACATCAGGAGCACGATTGGCCGGTGTGGTCATTTCTCTGGATCGCCAGGAACGGGGAGAGGGAAAAAACTCGTCCATCCAAGAGGTTACGCAGAATCTGGATATCCCGGTTATTAGTATCGCCAATCTGGATACACTGCTCAGCCATCTTGCCAGGCAGCCGAAATTGAAAGAGTGGCAGGAAAAAATAACCACCTACCGAAAACAATATGGCGTTGACCAATAATTTTTGCAACTATTCAGCATGGTTGAAAATGAGTATGTAACTGTTCAGATTGCCCCTGAAATTCATCAGTTCAAGGCGAAAAACGGAAGTTTACACGGGTAAATGACCATTTTTTTAACGTAGAAATGGTGGATTTCAGGGACAAGCTGAGTAGTTAACCTGAACTCGGGTTAAGCAATATTTCATCTGAAAACGGACACGCAACTAAAAATCGCGCCATTCCGGCATGATTTTAGCCGGAATCCAGTACCTTGAACTATAGATTCCGGCCAGGAGCATACCGGAATGACGGTATCCACAGTTTCTCTTTCTTTAATTTTGTCATGTTAGGCCTTAACCCGAGTTCGGGTTAGTTACCTAATTTTTTTAGATGGTGGACTGCAGTTCCGCGATATCTGCCGAACCCGTCCTGCCCACCAGCAGGGCTGATAATCCCGGGATTATCATTATCACAACAAGAAGTCGTTCAGTGAAAAACCAACGCTGATCGGCAGGAAGAATAGAAGGAAGCGGAGAAATCCAGGTTATTTTGAATGCAAACTAACGTTCCGCCGCCTTCATCGTCTCATAACCACCCGCATTCAACACTTGGGTAAAACCGGCTTCCCGGAGTGTCTGTTCAGCAACACCTGCTCGCTTGCCACTACGGCAGTAGACGACAATACTGCGATTTTTGTCTTCACCGAACTCGGCCAGCCGTTCCGGAATCTTGTCGTAAGGCATCAACAAAGCACCTTCGAGGTGCCCCCCCTCATACTCTTTCTGGCTTCTGACATCCACCAGCAAAGCACCACTATGGATCTCCTTCCATGCCTGTTTTTCCATGGCTCCGTCTGTAGATTTGGCACAGGCAGCAACGGTAAACAACAAGACCACCAGCAGGAAAAAAGCACGTTGTAATTTCATATCCATACTCCTTTTTATGTATTTCTTTAGTAACTATTCAGCTCACCCCTGAAATCCGCCATTTCTGCGTTAAAAAATGATCATTTACCCGTGTAAACTTGCATTTTTCGCCTTGAACTGACAAATCTCAGGGGCAATCTGAACAGTTACATACTCATTTTCAACTATGCTGAATAGTTGCTTTCTTTATTGATGCCACGGTGCACTCAATTCATGTACCGCTTCAATGAAGGCCGCAGCACGCTCCGGATCGACATGCTGATGAATACCATGTCCCAGGTTGAATACATGTCCGCTGCCCTTGCCATAACTCTCCAGAATTGTGACCACCTCCTGGCGGATTCGTTCCGGTGAGGCGTACAGCACGGTGGGATCCATGTTGCCCTGCAGCGCCACCCGATCACCGACCCGGCGCCGGGCATCGGCGAGATCCAGTGTCCAGTCCACACCGAGGGCATCACAACCGGTATCCGCCATCACCTCCAGCCAGCCGCCACCACCTTTGGTAAACAGCACTACTGGCACCCGGCGTCCATCTGCTTCGCGGGTCAGGCCGGCTACTATCTGCTCCATGTAGCACAAGGAAAACTCCCGGTAGTCACGCGGAGTAAGAATGCCGCCCCAGGTGTCGAAAATCATTACTGCCTGCGCACCTGCGGCAATCTGGGCATTGAGATAAAGGGTAACTGTCCGCGCCAGGGTGTCGAGCAGCTTGTGCATCAGGTCAGGGCGGTCAAACAGCATCCCCTTGACGCTGGCGTACTCTTTGCTGGAGCTGCCTTCCACCATATAAGTGGACAACGTCCAGGGACTGCCTGAAAAACCAATCAAGGGAACCCGGCCATGCAACTCGCGGCGAATGGTGCGTACCGCATCCATCACATATTTGAGCTCCTGCTCCGGATCGGGCACACCCAGTTTGTCGATATCCGCCGCACTGCGCACCGGATGCTCGAAGCGTGGGCCTTCGCCCTCCGCAAAATAGAGCCCCAGTCCCATAGCATCGGGAATGGTCAGAATATCGGAGAACAGAATGGCCGCATCCAGCGGAAAACGTTCCAGTGGCTGCAGGGTAACTTCACAGGCCAGCTCCGGCGATTTGCACAAATCCATAAAGCTGCCGGCACGTGCGCGGGTGGCGCGATACTCCGGTAGATAACGGCCTGCCTGGCGCATCATCCAGACCGGCGTAACATCAACAGGCTCGCGCAAAAGGGCGCGCAGAAAACGATCGTTTTTAAGTGCATCCATCAAGAGTCAGATCTCCAAATAGTCGAGAATACCTTGCGCCGCCTCGCGGCCTTCATGCACAGCAGTGACCACTAGGTCAGAGCCACGTACCATGTCCCCGCCAGCGAAAACTTTCGGGTTGCCGGTCTGAAACGGGTAGGGCTGCTGTCCGGCGGCCTTGACCCGGCCCCGCTCATCGGTCTCTATCTCGAACTGCTGCAGCCAACCGGGAGGATTGGGACGAAACCCGAAAGCAACAATAACGGCATCAGCGGGAATAACCTCTTCGGAACCCGGCACTGGCTGGGGCCGGCAACGACCCTTTTCATCCGGCTCACCCAGCTCGGTGGTCACCACCTTCACTCCTTCTACCGTATCACTGCCGACAATCTCGACCGGTTGCCGGTTCCACATAAAGTTCACTCCCTCCTCCTTGGCATTGGTGACCTCCCGTTTGGAACCGGGCATATTGGCTTCATCACGGCGGTAGGCGCACACCACGTTCAACGCACCCTGGCGAATCGCGGTGCGGGTGCAGTCCATCGCAGTATCGCCTCCACCCAACACGACCACCCGCTTGCCATACAGGTTGATCAATTCCGACTCATCCTTCTCCAGCCCCAGACAGCGGTTGACGTTAGCGATCAAATAAGGCAACGCCGAATGCACTCCCGGCAGATCTTCACCCGGGAAACCACCCTGGAGATAATTGTAGGTACCCATACCGAGAAAAACAGCATCGTACTCATCAAGTAGCTGCTGAAACAGGAGATCCTTGCCCACTTCGGTGTTAAGCACGAACTCCACGCCCATCTCTTGCAGCAGTTCCCCGCGCTGGCGAACAACCGACTTCTCCAGCTTGAATTCGGGGATGCCAAAAGTAAGCAGACCACCAATTTCAGGATTACGATCATAGACCACCGGTTTGACGCCATTGCGCACCAGCACATCAGCGCAACCCAGACCGGCAGGACCGGAACCGACTATCGCCACCCGCTTGCCGCTGCTCTGAACCCTGGACAGATCCGGACGCCACCCCGCCTTCAGTGCGGTATCGGTGATAAAGCTCTCCACAGCACCGATGGTCACTGCGCCAAAACCGTCATTCAGGGTACATGCTCCCTCACAGAGCCGATCCTGCGGGCAGACGCGTCCACAGATTTCCGGCAAGCTGTTGGTACGATTGGACAGTTCGGCAGCCTCGGAAATATTGCCCTCCTCCACCAGCTTGAGCCAGTTGGGAATATAGTTGTGCACCGGGCACTTCCACTCACAATAGGGGTTGCCGCATTCAAGACAGCGATCCGCCTGCACGGCGGCACTTTTCGGATCAAACGGCTGATAGATCTCACCATAGTTTTTTATCCGCTCCGATGCTGGTCTCTTGCCCGGAAGGGTGCGTGGCACTTTTATAAACTGAAAGTTATCGCCCATTATTTTTCACCAACACACTAGCCCGCATTTCTCACCGGGATTCCGGATTTTGGGGCAATCCGGCAAAGCAGGCTGGTCGGTCACCCGCCAAGCCACGGTTGTTCCATGAGTCAAGGGGGATCGGCGAGAATGCGAAGCCGGATTGTTCCAAAAACGGAACAGGGCGGACTGTTAATAAGATCATCAGGTCTATGTCAATGCAACATCTTCAAAGTGTATCACCATTTTTCGATTACCGAACCCGCCCGGTGAGAAATGCGGGCTAGGAGTCTGTCGGATTTGGGAATAATCTACTGCACTGATGGGAGAGCGGCCAAAATATCCCCGGTTTTTCGTTAAATAGCCCCACTATTCGCCTCAAAACCGGAAATATTTTGACTCGTTCTCCCACCAGCTCGCTACG
>JAJRUV010000136.1 GCA_024277595.1 Gammaproteobacteria bacterium | reverse complement strand
ATCAACTGAAGCTGGCCTGGGGGATGAAGGAAGCCTGGCAACGGACACGCCAGACCTTGCATCGCTGGGTGCATATCACCATGGTTGGCTACGGCCTTATCCAGATGTTGAGTTGTTTGGAGAGCCAGAAGGTGAAGGATTTATGCCGTCACTCACCCTGGCGGCAGGGAATATCCAAAACGGCAGGACAAATCCGCAAAGGACTCGTGTATCTTTTTCGGCATGTGGCTGTAAGAGAATGGTGGAACCGCAAATGCAAAAAATTCGAGCCCCCGGACAGGGAAGAAAACGGAAGATTCGGGCATGAACTGTGTAAATCCACGTAATACAAGACGTAACGACAAAGCAACCAACCTTTTCGGGCAGACAAGATTAGCTCGATGGGGGTTGGTTTGCTCTAAACTCTAGTAAGTGATTGTGTATCGTCGTAAGCGACGATGAGCAAGTTTATATCATCAAGTAATTTTTTCTCTGGTGAAGTCTGAAAGTTCAGGTGTTGCCGTCTTTTCTGGCACCGAAATAGTTAATGTGGGTTCCTTGCCGTTTGTTCCATCTGTTCGAGACTGGTGTGGCGAACATCCTTGCCTTTTACCAGATAAATGATGTATTCACAGATATTGCGCGCATGATCGCCAATGCGCTCCAGCGAGCGGGCCGCCCACATGACATTGAGGAAGCGGCTGATCGAACGCGGATCTTCCATCATGAAGGTGATTAGCTGGCGGGAGATGGCTTCATACTCCCGGTCGGTCTTCAGATCTTCCTTTACGACATGAATGGCTTGTTCTACATCCAGACGGGCAAAGGCATCCAGTGCTTCGTGAACCATTTTTCGAGCATGTTCGCCAAGATGTGCCAAAGCGCTGAATTTGTCATTGCTTCCCTGATATGCCAGCTGTACAGCAAGATGGCCGATCTTCTCCGCTTCATCACCAATGCGCTCCAGATCGGTAATGGTTTTGATAATGGCGACAATCAGGCGCAGGTCGATAGCGGTGGGCTGGCGTAGCGCCAGGATGCGGTTGCACTCTTCATCAATGGTGACCTCCAGCGCGTTGACCTTGTAGTCGTTGGTAACCACCGATTCGCCAAGACGGACATCATTTTCCGTGAGCGCCGTCAGTGCATCGGCGAGTTGCTGCTCCACAAGGCCGCCCATGGCGAGCACATTGTTGCGTACCTCCTCCAGATCGGCGTCGAACTGCTGGGAGATGTGGTGCGGGAGTGTCGTGTCGTTCATGATGCTATCCGTATCGGCCAGTAATGTAGTCTTCGGTCTGCTTCTGTTGGGGGTTGGTGAACAGGGTGTTGGTATTCGCCATCTCAATCAATTCGCCCAGCAGCAGAAATGTGCAGTAGTCGGAGACCCGTGCCGCCTGCTGCATGTTGTGTGTAACGATAATAATAGTGTAACTGGATTTCAGCTCATAGATCAGCTCTTCCAGCTTGAGAGTGGAGATCGGATCCAGCGCCGAGGCCGGTTCGTCCAGCAGCAGCACCTCAGGCTCAATAGCGATGGCGCGCGCGATTACCAGCCGTTGTTGCTGTCCACCGGACAGTCCTAGCGCATTGTCATCCAATCGATCCTTGACCTCATCCCATAGTGCTGCATCCTTGAGTGATTTCTCCACCACTTCCGCGAGGCGGCGGCGATCATTCATTCCCTGAATGCGCAGTCCATAGGCAACGTTTTCGAAAACAGACTTGGGAAACGGGTTCGGTTTCTGGAACACCATTCCCACCCGGCGGCGCAGGCTGGCTACATTAATTGCCTTGTCATAAATATTCTGCCCTTGCAGCAGGATTTCACCATCGATGTGAATATCATCGATCAGGTCGTTCATCCGGTTGAAACAGCGCAGCAGGGTGGATTTTCCGCAGCCGCTGGGTCCGATGAAGGCGGTTACCCGCTTCTGCGGGATGACCATGTTGATGTTTTTCAGTGCCTTGCTGCTGCCATAGTAAAAGTCCAGGTCTTTGACCTGCAGAGCAATGGCTTCATCATCCAGGGAGCCGGTTGATGCAGAACTTCCCTGCAAGGCGCTGACATCAACTGTCGGGATATTGGTATTGTTCTCGTGCATAAGTCTATCAGGACTCCAGTGTGCGATATTTTTCACGCAAACGGTTGCGGATGCGGATTGCCGCCAGATTCAGAATAATGATAACCAGCACCAGCAGCAGGGCAGTTGCGTACACCAGTGGCCGTGCAGCTTCCACATTGGGGCTTTGAAAGCCGACATCATAGATGTGAAAACCCAAGTGCATGAATTTTCGATCCAGGTGCAGGTACGGTGCATTACCGTCCAGAGGCAGGGAAGGTGCCAGTTTAACCACCCCGACCAGCATCAACGGTGCTACTTCGCCGGCAGCGCGGGCAACGGCCAGAATCAGTCCGGTCATCATTGCCGGGCTGGCCATGGGCAATACGGTACGCCACAGGGTTTCCGCCTTGGTGGCGCCGAGCGCCAGACTGCCTTCGCGGATGGAACGAGGAACCCGGGACAGTCCCTCTTCGGTTGCCACGATGACAACCGGCAGGGTAAGCAGAGCCAGGGTGATGGATGACCATAGAATACCCGGTGTGCCGAAGGTGGGTGTCGGCCGGGCTTCAGGGAAAAACAGCGCATCGATATTGCCGCCCAGGAAATAGACGAAAAAGCCAAGGCCAAACACACCGTAAACAATGGACGGGACACCGGCCAGATTATTTACCGCAATACGAATCAGACGCACGATGAACCCCTGTTTCGCGTATTCACGCAGATAGACCGCTGCCACCACCCCGCAGGGAGTCACCAGTATTGACATTAGCAGTACCATCATCACTGTACCGAAGATGGCGGGGAAGATTCCACCCTCTGTGTTGGCCTCACGGGGTTCATCGCTGACGAATTCCCACAGTTTGCCGAAATAGTGGTTGATTTTCCCCCCCAAACCCATGGCATTGGGAAAATAGAACCGAACTACCTTTGACAGAGATACTTCAACGACTCTCCCATCCATGATCTCGGCACTGAAACTGTCACGGTTAAACTGCGGAAAGAGGTTATTGCGCTGTTTTTGCAATACTTCATACCGGCTTTGCAGCTCACTGCGCCGGGTTGCGATAGCGGTGCGTTTGACAGGATCATGGTTATTGTCGAGATTCAGTTTGCGCTCTTCCAGCCGCAATTGCTCCAGTTCGTAATTGATGGCACCGATGAGATTCTTTTCGATATGCCTGATCTGGCGGAACAGATCCAGGGTGCGTTCCAGGCGCTTGTTCAGTTCGGCAACGGCTGCCTTACCTTCGGCAACAACCTGTCCGTTCTCCTTGACCTGCTTCAGATAGCCATACAGATTACCCCATTCGCGGCGCTCCACTACTATCAAATCTGTTGGGTATTCGATATTGGTCAGAAAATCCGGCAGTACGAGACGGAAGTCCATCCCCAACGAGTCACGGTTACCGGTTTTAACCAGGTAACGGGTGTAAGCAACTTGATCACCGGGTGGCTCGACTCCGCTCTCCTTGAGTCGGGCGGTGGGGATCTCCTCGGTTTCCTGTATTTCACCAATCAGGCGGTAACTGCTGCCGGCTTGATCCTGGTATTGTGCCTGCAGTACGTCTTTGGGCCAGAAAAAAACTAGGCCACGGGCGGCAATAAGACCGAGCAGAGCCACCACTAGCAAGACACTGATGCTGACGGCGGCAGCGGACAGCCATATCCAGGGTGAACCGCTTTTGAACCAGTTGTGTATCATAGTGAGCTGTACTTTTTGCGGAGCCTCTGCCGGACCACTTCCGCCAGGGTGTTGAAAACAAAGGTTAACGCAAACAGAACCAGCGCTGCCAGGAACAGAACCCGGTAATGGGTGCTGGCCACCTCCGCTTCGGGCATCTCCACGGCGATGTTGGCTGACAGGGTGCGCATTCCCTGGAAGATGCTCAAGTCCATCACCGGAGTGTTGCCGGTGGCCATCAGCACGATCATGGTTTCGCCGACGGCGCGACCCAATCCAATCATCACTGCGGCGAAGATTCCCGGACTGGCGGTCAGCAGTATGACGCGCATCAATGTTTGCCAGGGAGTTGCTCCCAGGGCAAGGGAGCCGCGAATCAGGTGTTTGGGTACACCAAACAGGGCATCCTCGGCCATGGAGAAAATGGTGGGAATAACCGCGAAACCCATGGCAATACCCACGACCATCGAATTACGTTGGTCGAAGGCGATGCCCATCTCATGGGTAAGCCACTGAATCATATTGCCATTAAACAGCAGGTTTTCCAGTATCGGGCTAATTGCAAATGAGAACCAGCTAAGAAAGAGTACCACGGGAAACAGCAGGGCAGCCTCCCAGTTATCGGGAACCCTGTGCCGTATGGAGCCAGGTATCAGGTGTGTCCACAGGTAGGCAAACAGCAGGATACCCACCGGAAGAATGAGCAACAGGGCAAAAGCTCCGGGCAGATGGGTTTCCAGTACCGGCGCCAACCACAGTCCAGCCAGAAAGCCGATGATAACGGTGGGCAGGGCTTCCATGATTTCAATGGTTGGTTTTACAATCTGCCGCATGCGCGGCGCCATGAACTGTGCTGTATATATGGCTCCAAGAATAGCGAGAGGGAGGGCGACCAGCATGGCATAAAAAGCAGCTTTCAGTGTGCCGAAGGTGATGGGTGTCAGACTGAGCTTGGGCTCAAAGTCGTCGCTGGATGAAGATGACTGCCAGATATAGTCCGGTTCGGCGTAACTTTCGTACCACACTTTCCCCCACAATGACGAGAAGGAGATCTCCGGGTGCTCGTTGTCAATACGCAGAAAATGGATGTTTCCACCGCTGTCTTCGCCAAGCAGTGCGTTGGCGCGCGGGGAGATAGCCAGTTGGTTCAGTTTATCCTGGCCAACCTGTTCCACCAGCAAGGTACGGTGGGCTGTTGAGTGGTAAATTCCCAGTTGCCCGGAGCCGTCCGCGGCAAGAAAACCCTTGCGGTAGAACTCGGGAACCAGGAATCTGATGGGTGCCGTCTGCGCATCAAAATCACGTATATGAGTAAGGATGGATTTTCCTGACTCATCCCGAACCGGAAACCACTGAGAGATGCGCCCGCCAGAGTCGCCAATCATCAGGGAGATCCCGCCAGTCAACAAATTCATGGCTGTGATTTTGCTGCCCGTGGTTACCGAGGGAAGGCGCTGGTCAAGGTTAGGTTGTTGCTTGTCAGACAGGTCGAAAACACTGAGTGCGCCTTCACTGTTAGCAGTATAAAGGTGCTGTTGTTCCGAGTCGAGCAGTAGAAAGCGGGTGTTTTTCGGCTGCCCCTTCAGTTCAACGCTGGAGCGTTCCAGCGCACTCTCATCTTCGTCGAGAAAAGACTCTTCACTGGAAAAATGAGTGAATAGCAGGCGGTTATCTTCGGTGATTGCACCAAAACTGGTTTGTTCCTCATTGCTCTGTACAGCTAGAAGACGCAAGGGACGACCGGTGCTGTCGATGACAAGAGGCGTTTCCCCCAACGGATAGTCGAGACGGGGGGTGATTACCCGCTTGTCGTTGGGAAAGATGACTCGGTATGCGTGGCGCACCAGGATAGCGCTGCCATCGGAGAGACCAAAAGCCACGATTGCGCTATGGGGCGCTCCGCTGGCGAAGCTTGTGATGGTGGTTTGCGGCGGCAGCGGGATGGACTGTTTCGTTATAATGGCCCCACTGCGGGTAAAGAAGAACTGTGCAAGGCCTGAACGGGTGAAGCGTACACCGATCTCCGCCTGTTCTTCCATCGCCAGATGCAGGGTCTGATCACCAATACCGGGTGGTGTCAGCCGGTAGCTGGCGATCTCTTCGATCTCTGCCGGCTTGAACAGTGGAATGACCACGAACAGCAGATAAAAGAAAATCAGCACCACAGCCATGATGACGCTGATACCACCGACAGTTATGGCATAGCGCGCCACGATGTCTTTCAGAATGCGTGTTCGTTGACGAATCTGTACTTCAGTAAGTGATACCGTGGTGGAGTCGTTTCCGGGAGCGGCCATACGGGTTTCAGGTCGTTATTGCTTTTGCGGTTGGTCGAATATTACCTTATCAACGGAAATATTTCACACTCTTGCTGTTACTTCGAAAGGCTTCAAATAAAGCAGCCCCGCGTTATACGGGGCCGCTGGCCTAGGAGTCTGTCGGGTTTGGGAATAATCTACTGCGCTGATGGGAGAGCGGCCAAAGTATCCCCGGTTTTTCGTTAAATAGCCCCACTATTCGCCTCAAAACCAGAAATATTTTGACTCGATCTCCCACCAGCTCGCTACGATTACCCAAACCCGACAGACTCCTAGAGACCTGCAAAGTGTAAAGAAGAGGAGCTAATCCAGTTTAGCCAGATCTTTTTCCGCGACCTTGGCGGGTACTGGAACATAGCCATCCTTGATTACAACCTCCTGGCCGATTCGGGACAGTATCATTTTGATGAACTCCCTGACCAGTGGATCGACCGGTTTGTTAGGGTGTTTGTTAACATAAACATAGAGATAGCGGGAGAGCGGATAGCTGCCATGGACAGCATTTTCCGGGGTGGCTTCCACAAACTCGGCTCCCTCTCTTTTGGCCAGTGGCACCGCTTTCACCCCGGAGGTCTTGTAGCCGATACCGGAGTAACCGATCCCGTTGATGGAGGCGGTAACCGACTGCACCACCGAAGCGGAACCGGGCTGCTCATTCACGGTGTTTTTGGCGTCACCTTTGCACAGCGCCCTCTTCTTGAAGTAGCCATAGGTGCCGGATACCGAGTTGCGTCCGTATAGCTGAATGCTGCGGTTTACCCATGAGTCGGTCAGTCCCAGTTGCCCCCATTTGGTGATATTTTCCTTGTAGTCGCACTTGCGGGTAGAGGAGAAGATGGCGTCGAGCTGGGGAATGGTCAGCCCCTTAATCGGGTTGTCCTTGTTGACATAGATTGCCAGCGCGTCGATTGCAACCCGGATCGGGGTTGGTTTGTAGCCATGGCGTTTTTCAAATGACTCGATCTCCTTGCTTTTCATCCTCCGGCTCATCGGGCTCAGGTTGGAAGTCCCTTCGGTCAGCGCCGGTGGCGCGGTGGATGAACCTGCTGCCTGAATCTGGATATTGACGTTCGGGTAGATGCGTTTGTACTCTTCGGCCCACAACGTCATCAGGTTGGCCAGCGTATCGGAACCCACACTGGAGACATTGCCGGATACCCCGCTTGCGGCAGTGTACTCGGGTAGGTTGGGATCCAGTTCAGTGGCGGCCGTGGCGCTGCCACCTGCGATCGCTATGCCTGCGGCGAAAAACAATTCCTGAAAAGGTTTTTTCATCGTGGTTGATACCCCTGTGGTTGATTTGCATCCACTATGCATGATTATGATGACCAGTATATTACAGAAATATTACGCTTTTGTGACAGCGCTTGCGTATTTACCGCAGTGGGTTAATGATAGGTGCCCTGAAGCGGAAAACCGGCTGGTAGTATCTCGAGCATGAGCAAAAAACTGGTGAAGTCTACGGCCGTGGTCAGCGCGATGACCATGATCTCACGCCTGCTCGGTTTTGTGCGCGACATGGTGATTGCGCGGGTGTTCGGTGCCGGGATGGATACTGATGCCTTTTTCGTGGCGTTCAAGATCCCGAATTTTCTGCGCCGGTTGTTTGCCGAGGGGGCTTTTTCCCAGGCTTTTGTGCCGGTGCTGTCGGAATATAAATCCAACCGCGATCATGCTGAAGTCCAGCAACTGATCCGCAATGTGACGGGGACGCTGGGTGTCATCCTGTTTCTGGTGACGCTGGTCGGGGTGGTTGCCGCTCCGCTGCTGATGATGGTATTTGCGCCGGGTTTCATCGATGAGCAAGAGAAATTCGAACTGGCATCCAGCATGCTCCGCATCACCTTTCCCTATCTGTTGCTCATCTCGCTGACCGCGCTGGCTGGCGGGGTGTTGAACAGCTATGGGTGTTTTGGTGTACCGGCCTTTACTCCGGTGCTGCTCAATATCTCCATGATCAGCGTTGCCATCTGGCTGGCGCCGCACATGGAACAGCCGGTGACAGCGTTGGCGTGGGGGGTGTTCATCGCCGGTGTGGCGCAGCTGCTGTTTCAACTGCCGTTTCTGGTCCGCCTGCGCCTGCTTGGCTGGCCGCGCTGGGACTGGTATGACGAGGGGGTAAAACGGATCATCAAGCTGATGCTGCCAGCTATCTTCGGCTCGTCAGTGGCACAGATCAATCTGTTGTTCGACACGCTGCTGGCCTCGCTGCTGGTCACCGGCAGTGTCTCCTGGCTCTATTATTCCGATCGGCTGGTGGAGTTCCCGCTGGGGGTGTTTGGCATTGCGCTGGCGACGGTCATCCTGCCCAGTCTTTCCCGGCAGCATGCCAGCCGGTCACCGGAGGAGTTTTCCCGAACGCTGGACTGGGCGCTGCGTTGGGTGCTGTTGCTCGGCACCCCCTGTAGCATCGGGCTGTTTATCCTGGCCGGGCCAATGTTGACTACCCTGTTTCACTATGGTGAATTTGCCACGACCGATGTGCAGATGGCGTCACTGAGCCTGATGGCTTATGCGCTGGGGCTGCTCGGCTTCATCCTGGTCAAGGTGCTGGCTCCGGGCTATTTTGCCCGTCAGGATACCCGTACCCCGGTGCGCATTGGAGTCATTGCCATGCTGGCCAATATGGTGCTGAATGTGTTATTCGTTGCGCCTCTGGTCTGGTTTGACGTTCCCGGTCCGCACGCCGGGCTGGCGCTGACTACTGCCTGTTCAGCGTTTCTCAATGCCGGGTTGTTGTTCCGGGGGCTGCGCCGGGAGGGGGTCTTCCGGGCACAGCCGGGATGGAGCCGGCTGCTGCTGCAGGTGCTGCTGGCCAATCTGGTGCTTGCCGTTGTGGTGAGCTATGGTTCAGGCGCTACGGCAGACTGGCTGGTATGGGGCTGGATGGAGCGGGCGGGGCGGCTTGCGCTCTGCATTGCGGCTGGCGCAGCTGCCTATGGCGCGGTATTGTGGTTGTTGGGGATCCGGCCTGCCCAGTTGTTGGGACGTGGCAGAGGATAGCCGTTATACTCTGGCCTTTTTAGCCATACTGTCATGGAACTCATTCGGGATCTTTACAACCTCCATCCGCATCACGAAGGGTGCGTACTGACCATCGGTAATTTCGATGGGATACATCTGGGCCATCAGGCGGTAATTGGCCAGCTGGCCGAGAAGGCGGCGGAGCTGCATCTACCCTCGGTGCTGATGAGTTTTGAACCCTATCCGCAGGAGTTCTTTACTCCCGGAGCGGCAGTGTCCCGGCTGACCCGTTTTCGTGAAAAGATGCTGGCGCTGCGCCGCTATGCTGTGGATCGGGTGTTCTGCCTGCGCTTCAATCAGCGGCTGGCCGATATGTTGGCTCCGGACTTTATTGCCGATATATTGGTGCGCAAGCTGGGAGTGCGCTATCTGGTGGTGGGGGATGATTTCCGCTTTGGCTGGCAGCGGGAGGGGGATTTTGAACTGTTGCGCGAGGCCGGGGCAGAGTACGGTTTCCAGGTAGCCCAAATGCATACGGTAGAACTGGGCGGCGAGCGGATCAGCAGCACCCGTATCCGCGCCGCATTGGGACAGGGCAGGCTGGCGTTTGCGGAACAGATGCTCGGTCGTCCTTACCGCATGTGCGGTCGGGTGGCCCACGGTGACAAGCGGGGGCGGGATTTGGGCTTTCCCACTGCCAATATCCATCTGCACCGGATGGTAAGCCCGGTCAGCGGGGTGTTTGCCATCGAGCTGTTCGGGGTGACGGGAGAGCCGGTTCCCGGGGTGGCGAATGTAGGGATACGTCCGACCGTGAATGGAACCCAGGCCCGGCTGGAGGTGCATCTGTTTGATTTTTCCCGGGACATCTACGGTGCCCATGTGCATGTGGATTTTCTTCACAAAATACGGGCTGAACAGCGTTTTGACTCCTTGCAGGAGCTGGTGAAACAGATAGAATTAGATGTAAATGATGCCCGCGCTTTTTTGGCGGGAATCCGCAATGTTTGAGTTTAAGGACAGTTAAACGTGGCTGATTACAAACACACACTGAACCTCCCCCAGACCGAATTCCCCATGCGCGGCAATCTGCCACGGCGTGAGCCGGAGATGCTCAAGCGCTGGCAGGAGATGGATCTGTATGGCCAGATGCGCCGTACCGCAGAAGGTCGAAAGCCATTTATCCTGCACGATGGGCCTCCCTACGCCAATGGCGAGATTCATATCGGCCATGCGGTAAACAAGGTGCTCAAGGACATCATCGTCAAGGCTCGAACCCTGAGCGGTTTCGATGCCCCCTACATCCCCGGTTGGGACTGCCACGGTCTGCCCATCGAGCTTAACGTGGAGAAAAAGATCGGCAAGCCGGGGCGCAAGGTGGATGCCGCCGGTTTCCGCAATGCCTGCCGCGAGTACGCCCGCAGACAGGTGGACGGCCAGCGCGAGGATTTCAAGCGGCTGGCGGTGTTCGGCGACTGGGACAACCCCTACCTGACCATGGATTTCCGTTACGAGGCGGACATCATCCGCGCCCTCGGCCGGATCATCGCCAACGGCCATCTGCACAAGGGGGCCAAGCCGGTGCACTGGTGTACCGACTGCGGTTCTGCCCTGGCCGAGGCGGAGGTTGAGTATGAGGACAGGAACTCCCCCGCCATCGACGTGCGCTTCGAACTGCTGGACGAAGAGGCGCTGATGGCTTGCTGCGACCATGTGGAGGGCCACGAAGGGAAGGGTTCGATCTCGCTGGTGATCTGGACCACCACCCCGTGGACCCTGCCGGCCAACCAGGCGGTGGCGGTCAATCCGGAGGTGGTCTACGGCCTGATCCAGTGCGGCGGCGTGGGCAAGCACGGCAGCGAACGGCTGCTGATTGCCGAGCCGCTGCTCAAGCAGGTTACCGACCGCTACCTTCTTGGTGACTACCGGGTCATCGGCACTTGTCTCGGGGCGGAGCTGGAGGGGTTGAAGATGGCTCACCCATTCTATCAGCGGGAGGTGCCGGTGGTGCTCAGCGATCATGTCACCCTGGATGCCGGCACCGGCACGGTGCACATAGCACCAGGCCACGGTCAGGATGACTACGTGGTGGGCAGCCGTTATCACCTCAAGGTCGCGAGCCTGGTGGATGCCAACGGTGTATTTCTGCCTGATACGGAGTTCTTCGCCGGTGAATACGTGCTTAAGGCCAATGACCGGATTGTCGAGCGGCTGCGGGTCAACGGCAAGCTGGTACACGAAGAGAAGATCACCCACAGCTACCCTCACTGCTGGCGCCACAAGACACCGATTATCTTTCGCGCTACCCCGCAGTGGTTCATCAGTATGGAGCAGAATGGCCTGCGCGAAGCCGCCCTGCGGGCCATCAACCAGACTCGCTGGATACCGGATTGGGGAGCGGCGCGTATTGAGGGAATGGTGCGTAACCGCCCTGATTGGTGCATCTCCCGACAGCGTACCTGGGGAGTGCCTATCGCGCTCTTTGTGCACAATCAGACGGGTGAATTGCACCCCGATACCGGCCAGTTGATCGAGCAGGTGGCGCAGCGGGTGGAACAGCGGGGCATCGACGCCTGGTTTGAGCTGGATGCGGCGGAACTGCTGGGTGCCGAGGCGGAGTACTATGCCAAGGTTACGGATACGCTGGATGTCTGGTTCGACTCCGGCGTATCCCACTATGCGGTGCTGGAGCAACGTGAAGGGATGAGCGAATTCCCAGCTGCAGATCTCTATCTGGAGGGATCTGATCAGCATCGCGGCTGGTTCCAGTCCTCCCTGCTAACCTCGGTGGCGATGCGCAATCTTCCTCCCTACAAAGGGGTGCTCACCTACGGTTTCGCGGTTGACTCCAAGGGGCAGAAGATGTCCAAGTCGAAAGGGAACGTGGTCGCGCCGCAGAAGGTGGTGAACAGCCTGGGTGCGGATATTCTGCGCCTGTGGGTGGCGGCTACCGACTATCGCGGCGAGAAGACTGTCTCCGACGAGATCCTGAGGCGCACCAGCGATGCCTACCGCCGCATCCGCAACACCACCCGTTTCCTGCTGGCCAACCTGCATGGTTTCGACCCGGCTCTGCATCTGCTGGCGCCCGTCAACATGTTGACGATGGATCGCTGGCTGGTAGCGCGTACCCGCCAGTTGCAGGAGGGGATCACGGCCGCCTATGACAGTTATGAGTTCCACCAGATCTACCAGAAGATCCACAATTTCTGCTCGGTGGATCTGGGTAGCTTCTACCTGGATGTGATCAAGGATCGCCAGTACACCACTCGGGAAAACAGCATCGCACGCCGCTCCGCCCAGAGTGCCATGTACCATGTCGCCGAAGCCATGACCCGCTGGCTGGCTCCCATTCTGAGCTTTACCGCCGAGGAGATATGGGATCACCTTCCCGGTAACCGGGGTGAATCGGTCTTTCTGCAAACCTGGTATGAGCTTCCGCCACTACCGGAACAGGAGCCGATGAACCTGACCTTCTGGCAGCAGGTGATGGCGGTACGCGAAGCCGTTTCCAAAGAACTGGAGCGGCTGCGGGTGGCCGGTGGTATTGGCTCCTCCCTGGATGCCGAGGTGGATCTCCACTGTGGGCGAGAGCTTTTTGATCGATTGCAACAGTTGGAGGATGAGCTGCATTTTGTCCTGATAACCTCGTATGCGCGCGTCCATCCTCTGGAGACCCCGCCGGACGAGGCCATTCATTTCACTCTGCCATCCGGAGACGAGCTATGGATCACGGCGACTCCCTCCATGCACCCCAAATGTGTCCGCTGCTGGCACCACCAGGAGGGTGTGGGCAGCCATGTCGAACACCCCGAGCTGTGCGGGCGCTGCGTAGAGAACGTGGCGGGTGAAGGCGAACGACGGGAGTTTGCCTGATGCTGAAATGGCTATGGCTGTCGCTGGCAGTGTTCGTGCTGGATCAGCTCACCAAGCAGCTGGCAGAGCACTATCTGGAACTGCACCAGCCGGTGGCAGTGGTTCCCGGTTTCAACCTGATGCTGGCCTACAACACCGGTGCCGCTTTCAGTATCCTGCATGATGCCGGCGGCTGGCAGCGCTGGTTTTTCACCATCCTTTCGAGCGTGGTGAGCGCAGGTATCGTATGGTGGATGTGGCGCCTCGAGTCATCGGAAAGATGGCTGGCTATTGCCCTGGCGCTGATTCTGGGTGGGGCGGTAGGTAACCTGTGTGACAGGATTTTGCTGGGTCATGTGGTAGATTTTGTGCAGCTCTATTACCAGCGCTGGGCCTATCCTGCTTTTAATGTAGCCGATTCAGCCATCACCGCTGGCGCTGTCATGCTGATTATCGACAGCCTGTTTTTCAAGCGGGAAAATCAGACCAGTGCTAAAAAACAGTAGTGTTCTTGTATTGTCAGAATGGTTTGACAATGACGAGAATGACCGCGATAAGCAGAACCGGTACCGGCGCCTCATTTACCCAGCGATAAAATCGATGGCTGCGCCGGTTGCGATCCTGCTGAAAATCCTTTACCAGTTTTCCGCAATAGAAATGAAATACGATGAGCAGGGCAGCCAGGAGCAGTTTGGCGTGTAACCAGCCCATATGGGAATAGGCGGCCCAGGCGTAATCTGTTAGCAGCCAGATCCCGAGTCCTACGGTCAACAACATTGATGGTGTGGTGAAACGGTAGAGTTTGCGTTCCATGATCTTGAAGCGCTCATTGCTGATCGTATCATCGCTCATGGCGTGATAGACGAACAGGCGCGGCAGGTAAAACAGTCCGGCAAACCAGGTGACCATGAAAATAACGTGAAAAGCCTTGACCCATAACATAGTGAATACTCAGTCCGAATAACGATAGGTTGCTTCAATATCCTGGCGTGTCAGGATGCCATATATTCCGACCCCGGTACTATCTTCGCGGGTGATATAAGAGGCGCTGCTGTTCGTCTTGTCCAGTATATCAAGGGCTTCCCACAACGTGACATGGCGCGGAACAGCCGTCAGTTTTTGCCGTGCGGCAGGAATTTCCATCAGATCGATCCTTTCCTTGTTTTCATCGCTGGACTCCACTTCCAGATAGAGAGCCAGGTCGGCACCTGGCAACAGGGCTTGTGGCTTGTTCTCCTCTTTTGCCACCACCCATTGCGGAGAGTGCTTCATTAGCCGTTGCAGTGCCTCTCGGGAGGTGAACCGTTCACTGGCGGTAAAGTTTCGGTTCATTACGCTGGCAACGCCGATATGGTGCAGGGATTGGGCGAGTGGATTATGGCGGAAGGTCAGGCCGCGTGCCTCGAGCAGAACCAAGTAGATGGATTTTCCGCCTACCAGCGCTTTGCTGATCAGTCCGGAGACGATAACCGTCAGCATCGCCGGCAGCAGAATATTGGGATTTGCCGTCAACTCCAGCAGCGCAATCAAAGCCGCCAGTGGTGCCTGCAGCGTGGCACCCATCATTGCTCCCATGCCCAGCATGGCGTAAAACCCATGGGAAGACATCTCCCCCGGGAACAGAATGGAAACGGTCAAACCGATGGAACCACCCACCATGGCGCCCAGCACCATCGACGAGCCGATAAGGCCGCCGGGCAGCCCCATCCCCAGCCCTGCGGCGGTGGCGAGCAGTTTCAGTACCAGAATGCTGAGCATCAGCCAGAGAGGCACCTGTCCCAGCAGGGTGTCATTGACTACGCCATAGCTGACCCCCATGATCTGCGGAATGCTCACCGCGCACAGACCGGTAATCAGGCCGCCCAACGCCATGCGAAACCAGACCGGCGTGTCTGTCATCAGTTTGGAGAAATAGTGCAGAAGAGTGGTGAAGCTGGCGGCAACCAGACCGACGGCGATGGCAGTAGCGAACAGTACCGGCAGTTCGTGGATCGATCCCATCTCCAGCGCCGGCACGACAAACGCCGGTGCAGTTCCGTATACTTCCCGGCTCAACATGGTAGCGCTGAAGGAGGCGAGAATTACCGGAGTAAAGCTGCCAATGGTGTACTCCATCATCACCACCTCCATGGCAAAAATCACTCCCGCCAGCGGCGTGTTGAAAGAGGCGCCAATGGCGGCAGCGATGCCGCAGGCCACCAGGGTTCGGATGCTGTTGTTGGGCAGATGCAACCACTTTCCCGCCAGACTGCCGCTGGCAATACTCAGTGCAGCGCCAAAAAACTGTACAATCGCATTTCGCAGTGGCAGGTAACCGTGATAATAGGTCAGCCGCTCGATGACATGCACCACCCCGAGATAACGGTCGGCAGGCGGGATGAAATGGAACAGCAGACCAATCAGCAACCCCCCCAGTGTCGGCAGCAGAAGGCGGAGCAGCACATCCACTGAAGTGTAGTTTTCCGGGCCGGGCGGCAGGTAGAATGACTGCAGGTATTGAATGAGCAGACGGAAGGCGATAATGATACCTCCCGCCAACAGCCCGACCAGCAGTCCCAGGATGGCCAGAGGTACAATGGCGTCAGGGTTTGCCAGACGCAGGCGGAGCTTTTCTAACACCGGTTATTCCCGTACCTGTGAGCAGATGGATACAATTCAGCAACAAGGTGAATTATGCCATATAATCGAATTGACTATAGTGTATTTAACCGATAGAATCCTTCGGTTTCGGGTAACTGTATGTCCGTTATTGATTTCGTGTTGGCACGGACAGGAATTTTGGAGGCGATGAATATGTACGCGGTAATTCAGACCGGCGGCAAGCAGTACAAGGTCAGTGAGGGTTCGACTCTGAAGGTTGAAAAACTGGGTCTTGATGAGGGTGCTGATGTTGAGTTCGACAAGGTGCTGATGATTGCCGATGGTGATGATGTGAAAGTGGGTTCACCCTATGTGGGCGGTGGTAAGGTTACTGCTACTGTGACGATCGTTGGACGTCTCAAGAAGATCAAGATTGTTAAATTCCGTCGGCGTAAACACCATCGTAAGCAGATGGGTCATCGCCAGCACTTTACCCAGGTGAAGATTACCGGCATCAGCGCCGGATAATATCGGCGCAAATCAAGAGGCTTTAGTAATATGGCACATAAAAAAGCAGCGGGCAGTTCCCGCAACGGTCGTGATTCAGAGTCCAAACGTCTTGGTGTAAAGCGGTTTGGTGGTCAGGAAGTGAAGGCCGGGAGTATCCTGGTGCGGCAGCGAGGCACCCATTTCCATGCCGGCTCAAATGTTGGAGTCGGCAGGGATCATACCCTGTTTGCCTTGGCTGAGGGCAAGGTTCAGTTCGATGTGAAGGGTTCGAAAAACCGCAAATTCGTGAGCGTGGTATCTGCATAGCGACGCGCAGTCACCCGCTTTCAGACAAAGCCCCGTTCGCTACCGACGGGGCTTTTTTTGTTCTGTGGTTGATTTTCGCACTCGGTGATCAAGTATGAAATTCGTTGATGAGGCAACTATTCGCGTCGAGGGTGGTAAGGGCGGCAATGGTTGCGTCAGCTTTCGACGGGAGAAGTTTATCCCTCGCGGTGGTCCGAACGGCGGTGACGGCGGCGACGGCGCGAGTATCTGGTTGGTGGCGGATTCTGCCTTGAATACGTTGCTTGATTTCCGCTATACACGGCAATATCGAGCCGAGAGCGGGCAGCAGGGTATGGGTAGCGATCGTACCGGCAAGGGTGGCAATGATTTGGAGATCAAAGTCCCGGTGGGTACGCTGGTTTTTGATGTTAATACTGGTGAACAGATGGGTGATCTGGTTGCGGCAGGGCAGAAGCTGCTGGTGGCCAGGGGCGGATTTCACGGGTTGGGAAATACCCGTTTCAAGAGCAGCACCAATCGTACGCCACGCCAGTCCACGCCGGGTACCCCTGGAGAAAACCGGGAACTCCGTCTTGAACTGAAATTGCTTGCTGATGTGGGACTGCTGGGAGTGCCTAACGCGGGTAAATCCACCTTTATTCGCGCGGTTTCAGCGGCTACGCCCAAAGTGGCGGATTACCCTTTTACCACTCTGGTTCCCAACCTGGGGGTGGTCAGTATCGAGTCCCATCGCAGTTTTGTTGTGGCGGATATTCCCGGTCTGATTGAGGGGGCGGCCGATGGCGCGGGTCTCGGGATCCGCTTTCTCAAGCATGTAGGGCGTACCCGCTTGTTGTTGCATCTGGTGGATATGGCCTCGTTTGAGGTGGATGCCAATCCGGCTCAGGATGTCCGTATTATCGAGCGGGAGCTGGAAAAATTCAGTCCTGAATTAATTGCGCAGGAGCGCTGGCTGGTTCTGAACAAACTGGATCTGCTGCCGAAGGCGGAGAGTGATAACCGTTGCCAGGAACTTGTTTTCAACCTCGGCTGGAAAGGGCCGGTGTTTTATATCTCTGCGATAAAAAAGACCGGTACAAGAGAGCTTTGTGGTCGTATTATGGAGTACCTGGAGCAGCAGGAACAACAGGAAGATGAATCAGCGGTGTAAACTCGGTCAGTCCCGGCGCTGGGTGGTCAAGATTGGCAGCGCACTGATTACTGGTGAAGGCAGTGGCCTGGATCGGGAGGCGCTTGCGCACTGGGGTGAGCAGATGGCCGGACTGGCGGGGAAGGGTGTCGAGCTGGTGCTGGTTTCATCCGGTGCGGTGGCTGAAGGGATGCAGCGTCTTGGCTGGAGTCGGCGGCCGCCTGCCCTGCACAAGCTGCAGGCGGCCGCCGCGGTTGGCCAAATGGGGGTCATACAAGCCTGGGAGAGCTGTCTGCAGGCGCATGATATCCATACTGCGCAGGTCCTGTTGACCCATGATGATCTGACTGATCGCAAACGTTATCTCAATGCCCGCAGTACCCTGCGCACCCTGCTGCGGCTGAACGTACTCCCGGTGGTCAATGAGAATGATACCGTTGTCACTGATGAAATCCGCTTCGGCGACAATGATACCCTGGCGGCGCTGGTGGCCAATCTGGTAGAGGCTGAGCTGCTGGTGATCCTTACCGACCAGCAGGGAATGTACGACAAGGATCCGCGCGGCAATGATGATGCTCGTCTGCTGCAGGAGGTGGCGGTCGACGATCCCCGACTGGAAAAAATGGCCGGTGGCAGTGGAGCGCTGGGACGGGGCGGGATGCGCACCAAGGTGCGTGCTGCCCGGCTTGCCGGTCGCTCCGGCGCTGCAACCATTATCGCATCGGGAAGAGAGAAGTATGTGATGCAACGCATTGCGGCAGGTGAACCGCTGGGTTCGCTGCTGCTGCCGGGTTGCGCGCCCTTGGCTGCGCGTAAACAGTGGCTGGCTGGGCAGCTCCAGCTGTCGGGAAAACTCTGCTTGGATGCCGGTGCGGTCCGGGTGTTGCGCGAAGCCGGGTGCAGCCTGTTGCCGGTGGGAGTCACTGAAGTCGAGGGAGGGTTCAAGCGAGGGGAGCTGGTAAGTTGCGTGGATCCGGCCGGGCGGGAGGTGGCTCGTGGCCTGGTGAACTACAGTGCTGGTGAAACTCGCGCTATCAAGGGGCAGCCCAGTGATCATATTGAATCGATACTCGGGTTTTCGGTGGAGCCGGAATTGATCCATCGCGACAATCTTGTGTTGGTATAAAACAGTTCTTGATTACCCATAATCTTCATCTAAATACGCGCTCCTAATATCGCTCCACTTTACTTGTGCGCCATTCGAGTATTGCTTCCTGGAACTGGGGAAACGGATTGCATAAATCGGTTCACCGCACGCATCAGCTTTTTCATTGTTGAATGCTTATGGTTACATGTGATGTTGACGTTTGTCATGTAATTGCTTCCAGACCAGTTCAATTCCATTCACTCATGGTGGCTGGAAAAAATTTGAACTTGTCATTGTGCTTCAAGCCAGCAGTGTCCGGTTAGGAGTTTGCAATAACCAACGGAAAACATTAATACTCAACAACCACCAGCTAAAGCTGGTGGGTTAGTCTTATGGACTGGAAGTCCGGATACGGGTCGAAAGACCCGTTTAGTCTTCAGTTCTGAAATTATCATCAACCTTTGGCTCAAAGTGATGCTCCAAATATTCTTTTAT
>JAJRUV010000135.1 GCA_024277595.1 Gammaproteobacteria bacterium | reverse complement strand
TTCACCAGTCCTTCAAGCCGGTCACGTTCTTCCCGCGTTAAACGAACTACATAGCGCTTTTTCATTTTCAAACTCCTCAACAGGTTATACAAGTCTATTGAAGAGCTAGTTTAACATCCTAATTTATATTATTGAAGGAGTGCTAGTGGATGCCGTACAGCACGGCAAGGCGCGAAAGTTCAACCGGCCGTTTCTGGCCCTGGCCAATCATTATTTGTTCGAGCCGGTAGCCTGTACCCCCGCTTCGGGTCAAGAAAAAGGTCAGGTAGAGAATCCGGTGGGCAATGTGCGCGGAGGGCTATTCAGCCCCCGGCCAGCCTTCGAGGATTTGGCAGAACTCAATGCCTGGCTGGAGCAGTAATGCCGGGAGAAACTGGATAATCAGAAACAGCTACAATCGGGATCAAGGGGCGTTATGCTGCTTTTGACTCCAGTCGTTCCAGACGGTAACCATGCTGATAGATTGCGCTGAGGCGCCAGCCGTACTCGGGGGTGAGATGCAGTTTGTTGCGCAGCCGACTGATATGGGTGTCCACAGTTCGGGTGTTGATCTCCGGTGGCATGTTCCATACCTTCTCCAGAATAAAGCCTCGTGACAGCAGCTTGCCGTTATTGCGCAGCAGAAAGACTGCCAGAGCGAACTCTTTCTGGGTCAGTTCGATGGTTTCATTTCCAAAGTGAATGGCCCGTTCAGAAAAGGCGATGCGGAATGGGCCGACTTCCAGCACTTCACCCTCTGTTTCTCCAGTATGGGCGCGGCGTCCAGCTGCATCGATTCGTGCTACCAACTCCATTTGCTTTACCGGTTTGATCATGTAGTCGTCAGCGCCAGTCTGCAGGGCGCGGACGATATCCTGCTCGCTGTCCCGGGCGGTAACAAAAATAATCGGGGTGTTCTGACAGTGCTCCTGGCGGATCCATTTCAACATCTCAATACCGCTGGTATCCGGCAGCATCCAGTCCAGGACAAACAGATCGTAATGGCGGTGCTGTTTCAGGGCGGTGGCAAAGGTGTCCCCCCTCTCAAAACTGTCACATTGGTGGCCGGCGCCCTCCAGCCAGAGTTTTATTAATTCTACCTGTTTTGGGTCGTCTTCCAGCAAAGCGATATACACAGTCTGAATCCTCAGTATTAATGTTGATACTAGCTTTATCGGAGTCTATCAGAAATATCTTGAGGATAGGTTGGTAATTCGGCAATCAACGGTTTTCCCCCCGGCTGATTCGCAGCAACACGCTGTCCAGTGCGGCATGAGGCAGCAGTCGTTTGAGGGTGCCAAACAGCCAGGTCGGGAAGGTTACATAGTAACGCACTCGTGGCCGCTTGCTCTCCAGGGCGTGGATTACCTTTTTCAGTACCGCCTCCGGCGGCAGGGTGAAGGGAGCTACGGGTCCGGGTTTCGCCAGCCGCTGCTCCATGGCCAGGTAGGTATCGCGGTGGATGCTCTGTTCGGCATCGATATGGTTGTGGAACATCTTGCGGGCATTGGCCCGGAAGTGGCTGGTGATGGGGCCGGGTTCGATCAGCGAAACGTGGATTCCGCTGCCGGCCAGTTCGAGGCGCAGAGTGTCGGTCAGTCCCTCCAGCGCGTATTTACTGGCGTTGTAGGCACCGCGGTAGGCCATGGCAACAAATCCCAGCACCGAACTGTTCTGGATGATACGCCCGTGCCCCTGGCGGCGCATCACCGGGATGATCCGGTTGGTCAGTTCCAGGGTGCCGAACAGGTTGGTCTCGAACTGGGCGCGCAGCACCTCGCGGTGCAGATCCTCCACTGCCCCCGGCTGGCCATAGGCGCCGTTGTTGAACAGTCCGTACAGGGTGCCGCCGGTCATCTCCAGAACTTGGTCGATGGCTGCCTGGATCGAGGTAGAGTCATCCAGATCGAGCTGCAAGGCAGTCAGTCCGTCACTGCGCAGTTTTTCTACATCGGCGGCCTTGCGTGCGCTGGCGAATACCCGGTAGCCGCGTTGCTGCAGCCCCTTTGCAACGCACAGTCCGATGCCGCTGGAGCAGCCGGTGATTAGTATGTTTTTGTTACTCAGGTTCATGTTGCTTCTGCTGCTGCAATTGCCACATCTGGGCATAGCTCCCATGCTTAGCCAGTAGTTCCCGGTGCGTACCCCGTTCCACAATGCGGCCGTGTTCCATGACCAGGATCTTGTCCGCATCGATGATGGTGGAAAGACGGTGGGCAATGACCAGCGTGGTGCAGGTACTGGCTGCTTCACGCAGGGTCTGCAGGATGGCCTGTTCGGATCGGGAGTCGAGGCTGGAGGTGGCCTCGTCGAATACCATGATCCCGGGGTTTTTCAACAGGGCGCGGGCGATAGCGATGCGCTGTTTCTCGCCGCCCGACAGTTTGAGTCCCCGTTCACCTACCTGGGTGTCGTAGCCATCGGGCAGTGATGCGATGAACTGATTCAGATGCGCCATCCGCGCTGCTTCGACCACCGCCTCGCGACCAGCCTCCGGGTTGCCGTAGGTGATGTTGTAGTAGATGGTGTCGTTGAACAGCACTGTATCCTGCGGCACGATACCTATCGCCGCGCGCAGGCTGCGCTGGGTTACCTCGCGGATATCCTGATCATCAACGAGGATGCGTCCACCGCTGACATCATAAAAACGGAACAGCAGGCGGGAGAGGGTGGACTTGCCCGCCCCGCTGTGACCAACCACCGCCACCTTTTTCCCGGCGGGAACGGTAAACTCCAGGCCAAACAGAATCTGCCGCTGCGGGGTGTAGCCGAACTCCACTTGTTCGAACCGGATCTCGCTCCGCGTCACCACCAGCTCGGGGGCGCCAGGCTTGTCATCCACCTCGGCCTGCTGCTCCAGCAGGTTGAACATGCGCTCCAGATCCGCCAGGGAGTGCTTGATCTCCCGGTAGACGAAACCGAGAAAGTTCAGTGGCATGTAGAGCTGCAGCAGGAAAGCGTTGACCAGCACCAGATCACCCAGAGTCATCTCTCCGGTGGTCACCCGATCCGCAGCGAGATAGATTAGCAGGGTGATGCCGGTAGCGATGATGACCCCCTGGCCAAAGTTCAGTGCGGAGAGGGAGGTCTGGTTCTTGATGGCCGCCTGCTCCCACTGCGACATATGTTCGTCATAGCGTCGGGTTTCGAAATCTTCGTTACCGAAATATTTGACTGTCTCGTAGTTGAGCAACGAGTCGATGGCCCGGGTGTTGGCGCGGGAGTCCATCTCGTTCATGGTGCGGCGGAACTTCATGCGCCACTCTGTCACCAGCAGGGTGTAGGTGATGTAGGCGGCGATGCTGGCGAAGGTGATCAGACCGAACCAGACATCGTAGCTGAACAGCAGAATACCGATTACCATGCCGATCTCCACCAGGGTCGGAATGATGTTGAATACCATGAAGTTGAGCAGAAAACCGAGTCCCCGTGTGCCGCGCTCGATATCGCGGGATACCCCGCCAGTCTTGCGCTCCAGATGGAAACGCAGGGAGAGATCGTGCAGATGGCGGAACACTTGGAGAGCGATGTTGCGGATGGCACCCTGGGCGACCTTGGCGAATACGGCGTCACGCAGCTCGCCAAACAGCGAGCTGGTCAGACGCAGCAAGCCGTAAGCCAGGATCAGGGATACCGGCAGGATGATGATCGGGTTCTGACTGGCATCCAGGGCATCGACGATCTGTTTGAGCAGCAGCGGAACGCTGACATTGGCTATCTTGGCCAGAATCAGCAGCCCGAAGGCCAGCACCACCCTGCCACGATATTTCCAAAGATAGGGGAACAGGGAGCGGATGGCTTTCAGATCACGTCCGGCGGAGGTTTCAGGGAAGTGATCGCGATGGCGCATCTGGTATCATATATCTTGAATCGGGTGCATTACGCCCCTATGTTAACGCATATTCAAACTAACAGGAGAGCTGCAAATGCCGATCTATGAATATCAGTGCCAAAGTTGCGACCACAAAATGGAAGCGATGCAGAAAATGAGTGATGAACCGCTCAAAGAGTGCTCGGCCTGTGGCAAGCCGGATCTGAAAAAACTGATTTCAGCAGCCGGATTCCGGCTCAGCGGGAGCGGCTGGTATGAGACTGATTTCAAGTCCGGCAACAAGAAAAACCTGGCGGGTGACAAATCAAAATCCGAGTCACCTGCTCCTTGTGGCGCAAACACGTCTTGTCCCGCATGTCCTGAATAAAGCCCTGTTCGCAAACCCTGCCGGTTGCATGGGCGTAGTGCAGGCCGTACCATGCCCGTTTTCATTCATATTCAAGAATCATAAGGGACAGAGATGCGTACCCATTATTGTGGACAGATCCGTACGGCGGATATCGATAGCGAGATTACCATCAGTGGCTGGGTTCACCGCCGCCGGGATCATGGTGGAGTAATCTTTATCGATCTGCGAGATCGGGAAGGGCTGATGCAGGTGGTATTCGACCCCGATACCGAGGCTGCGTTTGCTATCGCGGAGAAGGTGCGCAGCGAATATGTATTGCGGGTTACCGGTAAAGTGCGCACTCGCCCGGAAGGAACGGAAAATCCGGATCTCCCCACCGGCCAGGTGGAACTGTTGGGCAAACAGCTGGAGATTCTCAACAGTGCCGAGACACCCCCATTCCAGGTGGACATCGAGGATGATGAAGTATCCGAAGAGCTGCGGCTGCGCTACCGCTACATCGACCTGCGCCGTCCGCAGATGCTGAAGCGCCTGAAATTGCGTTCAGAAGTGGTGCGGGTGCTGCGCAATTTTCTCGATGACAACGGCTTTATGGATATCGAGACCCCGATGCTGACTCGTGCCACCCCGGAAGGCGCCCGTGATTATCTGGTGCCGAGTCGGACACATGAAGGCAGCTTCTTTGCCTTGCCGCAGTCACCGCAGCTGTTCAAGCAACTGCTGATGATGTCCGGTCTGGACCGTTACTACCAGATTGTGCGCTGTTTTCGTGACGAGGATCTGCGCGCCGATCGCCAGCCGGAGTTCACCCAGCTGGATATTGAAACCTCGTTCATGGACGAAGAGCAGATTATGGCAATGATGGAGGGGATGATGCGCCTGCTGTTCCGGCGGGTTCTGGATGTGGAGCTGCCCGATCCTTTTCCACGCATGACCTATGCGGAAGCGATGCAGCGGTTTGCTTCGGACAAGCCGGATCTGCGTATTCCGCTGGAGCTGGTGGATATTGGCGATCTGCTGGTGGATGTAGAGTTCAAGGTGTTTTCCAGGCCAGCCAATGATCCAGCGGGGCGGGTTGCCGCATTGCGACTGCCGCAGGGCGGCAAGCTGTCGCGCAAGGAGATTGATGATTACACCAAGTTTGTCAGCATCTACGGTGCCAGAGGTCTGGCCTATATCAAGGTGAATGAGACCGGCAACGGGCGTGAGGGGCTGCAGTCCCCAATCCTGAAATTTCTGCCGGATGCCGCTATCGATGGCATCATGGCACGCACCAGAGCTGAAGCAGGTGATTTGATCTTTTTTGGCGCCGACAAGGCGAGCGTAGTCAACGAATCCCTTGGCGCGTTGCGTGTCAAGCTAGGGCATGATTGTGATCTGGTAGAGCAGGGGTGGAGTCCGTTGTGGGTGGTGGATTTCCCCATGTTCGAGCGGGATGGGAAAGAGCAACGCTGGCACTCCCTCCATCATCCGTTTACTGCTCCCAAGGAGGAGCATATCGAACTGCTGGAGAGCGACCCCGGAGCCTGTCACTCCCGCGCCTACGACATGATTCTCAACGGCACGGAATTGGGCGGCGGCTCCATGCGCATCTTTCGGGAGTCGGTACAGGAGACCGTGTTCCGCACGTTGGGAATTGATGACCGGGAGGCGCGGGACAAGTTCGGCTTTCTGCTGGATGCGCTCAAGTACGGTTGTCCGCCCCACGGCGGCGTTGCATTCGGACTGGATCGGCTGATGATGCTGATATCCGGTGCCAGCTCTATCCGTGATGTGATGGCTTTCCCCAAGACCCAGAGCGCCAACTGTTTGCTGACCCAGGCGCCCTCCGGTGTTAGTGATGCTCAGCTGCGCGAGCTGGGGATACGCTTGCGCAAGCCACCGGAACAGAAGGAATTGGCTAGGAGCCTGTCGGACTTAGGGGATCGTGGCGAGGGAAAGCCATTTTGAGTCCATTTTATTGATCATTTGAGGCGAATATTGGGTATATTTAACGAAAATGGTCGGAAAAATGGGCCAAAATGGCTTTTCCGCAGTAGATTCATCCTAAGTCCGACAGGCTCCTAGCAGTCTATCAATCAGATAATTTAGGATAAAGACGCTTCAGCTTGATGCGGGCGTCCTCGGTAGTAAAGCGCCAGTCTGCAGGCCACGTCTTCTGGTTGCGATCCTCCACCCAGGCTGCTATTTCTGTTGTGACT
>JAJRUV010000134.1 GCA_024277595.1 Gammaproteobacteria bacterium | reverse complement strand
GGCGGTTTGCGAACCTGGGAGGTGCAGCGGATCAGCGCGGGCTATCTGGCGCTGTTTATTGTCTGGTTCGTCGCTCACCTGGTATTCGATCCGCCGCCGGATTACCTGCACTGGTATGCCTGGGTGGCGCAGCCGATGGTAAAAACCGCTTTTATTCTCTTCTTTGTGGCGCTGCTGGCACACGCCTGGGTGGGGATGCGAGATGTGTTTATGGATTACGTCAAGCCCGTCTGGGCCCGTTTTATACTGCGTTTGTCGATGATGGTGGTGCTGCTGGCGATGGCGGCCTGGATTCTGCAGGTTCTTCAGCAGGTGGTACCCGCATGAGCGGCCTGCGCAGGCGCAAGTTTGATGTGCTGGTGATCGGTGCCGGGGGTGGTGGTTTGCGTGCTGCCCTTCAGTTGGCGCAGGTGGAGGCTGATGTGGCGGTGCTCTCCAAAGTGTTTCCCACCCGCTCGCATACCGTGGCGGCGCAGGGCGGGATCAATGCGGCGCTTGCCAACGCCCTGCCTGACGATTGGCACTGGCACATGTATGACACGGTCAAGGGCAGTGACTATCTGGGTGATCAGGATGCCATCGAGTATATGTGCCGGGCCGCTACCCATCTGGTCATTGAGCTTGAACATGCCGGGGTGCCGTTTTCACGCCAGGAAAATGGCAAGATCTACCAGCGCCCCTTTGGCGGACAGAGCCAGAACTTTGGTGGTGAGCAGGCTGCCCGTACCTGCGCTGCCGCAGACCGTACCGGCCACGCCATTCTGCATACCCTCTATCAGCAGAATATTCAGGCCCGCACTCATTTTTTTGACGAATACTTCGCCATCGATCTGATCAGCGATGACAACGGTAACACTCTCGGCGCGGTGGCGCTGGAGATCGCCACCGGCGAACCGATCATCATCGAGGCCCGATGCACGCTGCTGGCTACCGGCGGGGCTGCACAGATCTTCCGTACCAATACCAATGCCCGGATCAATACCGGTGATGGAATGGGAATGGTGCTGCGCACCGGAATGCCGCTGCAGGATATGGAGTTTTTCCAGTTTCATCCCACCGGTATTGCCGGCAAAGGAATGCTGATCACCGAAGGGGCACGGGGCGAGGGAGGGTACCTGGTCAACAAGGAGGGTGAGCGCTTTATGGAGCGCTACGCCCCGAGCGCCAAAGATCTGGCCAGTCGTGACGTGGTCAGCCGAGCGGTTGCCACCGAGGTGCGGGAGGGGCGAGGCTGTGGTCCGCAAGGTGACCATGTACTGCTCAAGCTGGATCACCTCGGTGATGCGGTAGTGGCCAAAAAATTACCGGGCATTCGAGAACTGGCGCGGACTTTTCTGCACCTGGATCCGGTGGATACTCCTATTCCGGTTTTCCCGACCGCCCACTACACCATGGGCGGGATTCCCACCAACCGGGATGGTCAGGTAGTGGTTCCTTTTGCCCACGGTCCCGAGGAGCCGATACCGGGCCTCTATGCGGCCGGGGAGTGTGCGTGCGTCTCCGTGCATGGTGCCAATCGCCTGGGAGGAAACTCGTTGCTGGATATCGTGGTCTTTGGCCGGGCCGCCGCCAACCATATTGCCGGCCATCTGCGGCAGAGCCGCTATCATCTACCCTGTAATGAAGAGAGCATCGAACGGGCACTTTCCCGACTGGCTCGCTGGGATCAACGGCGTGACGGTGAGTCGGTAGCGCAACTGCGGCGTGAACTGCAGCAGACGATGGAGCACTACTGCGGAGTATTTCGCACGGAAGAGGTACTGGCGGAAGGTGTCGAACGGGTGCTCGTACTTGAGCAGCGGCTGCAGAATGCCACACTGACCGACCACAGCAAAATATTCAACACCGCCCGGATCGAAGCGCTGGAGCTGGAAAACATGATGGAAGTTGCGATTGCCACCGTATGCTCCGCGCTGGCCCGTAATGAGAGCCGGGGTGCGCACTCACGGGTCGATTTTCCCGAGCGGGATGATGAGCAGTGGCTCAAGCACAGCCTGTTTTTCAAACAGGGGCGCAGACTGGACTACAAACCGGTGCGCACCAAACCGCTGACTGTTGACTCTTTCCCGCCAAAACCCAGAGTCTATTAGAAACGATGGGCAGCATGTGTTTTTCCATCTACCGATATAACTCCGAGGTTAACGGTGGCCCCTACATGCAAGCATATCAGCTGGATGACATTCAGTCGGGCATGATGCTGCGTGACGCTCTGCTGCAGCTCAAGGAGCAGGATGAAACTCTGGTGTTCCGTCACTCGTGCGGGGAAGGTGTCTGTGGTTCAGATGCCATGAACATCAATGGACGCAACGGTCTGGGCTGCATCACCCCGTTGGCTGATCTCAAACAGCCGGTAGAGGTGCGTCCGCTGCCGGGTATGCCGGTCATCCGGGATCTGGTGGTGGACATGGAGCGCTTTTTCGAACACTACCGCTCCATCAAGCCGTATCTGGTGGCTTACGATCCCGAGCCGGAGGTGGAGCGCCTGCAAACCCCTGAACAGCGCGATCGACTGGATGGTTTGTACGAATGTATCCTGTGTGGCTGCTGTACCACATTCTGCCCCTCGTTCTGGTGGAACCCGGATGGTTTTCGCGGACCGGCAGCACTGCTACAGTCCTGGCGTTTTCTGGCTGACAGCCGCGATCAGGGCACTGCAGAGCGGCTAAGCGAACTGGAAGGGCCTTACCGGCTGTTTCGCTGTCGCAGTATCATGAACTGTGTGGAGACGTGTCCCAAAGGACTGAACCCTGTCCGGGCCATAGGGCGTATCAAACAGGTGATGCTAAAGCATATTTTATAGAGAAGACTAACAGCAACTGTGTCCCGATAAATAATCACTCAATCGTGGGCAACCGGTATGGCCCATTGGTCTTGAACACGGCACTCTGGCAGCGCTGCTGCCAGAATGTCTTGCAGTGACTGCTCCTTAAAACAGCTTTTTAGCCATATTCAGCACGCCACCAACACCGCCAACGGAATCAAGCAAGGAGCCGCCGCTGCTGGACTTGTCCACAATCTGCGGCAGCGCTTCGGAGAGACCGTCGAGCACACTTCCTTCATCAGTATTCAGTTTTGATGCCATTTCGGAAATCTTTTCGCTGCCGAACAGTTCCTTGACCTTATCTGCGGGAATAGTCTCGTTATCACCATCCCCCAGCCAGGAACCCACGACCGAACCGAGCCCTTTTTCCTGCAGACCAGATACGATATTCCCCAGATTCAGGTTGCCATCGTTATCGGAAAGCAGGCCCCCCAGGGCAGATGTAATACTGTCCAGATTGCCGCCACCGCCGCCCAGCTTGTTCATCAGGAGTGAGGCGCCTAATTTCATAATATCCATTGTTATTTTCTCCACTGGTAATCTGTAATGGTGAATCCCGATGGAATCACTGTGATCGATTATACTATCCCGGTTTTGGTGGTTCAAATGAATGAACGCTCTGCCAACGACAACAAGACCTGAGCCGGTTTCAATAAACAACTGTGGGTAACTATTCAGAGGCAATCCAAATAGTAGCACGCCCTTACATGCCCGTTTTTTAACTGTCCTGAATAATTGTACAGTTATGGAGCCATTTTTGAGGAAGATGTGATGAATCTGGCGATCGTGCTTTTTTTTGGGATCGTTCTGGCCGGCTGTTTCGGTCATTCCATGGTGACGGTTGGAGAGTCGGGGCCGGGCAACAGAACTGAAAAACCGGTTCGCCCAGAACAGAAAAGTGCTGCCACGGCCGGTGATCCTTCCCTATTGATCTCTTATCGTTCACAGCTGCAGGGCAAACTGGAGAACCATGCCATAACGGAGGCTAGCGGTCTGGCCGCTTCCCGGCGATATGAAGACCGGTTGTGGGTGCTGAACGATGGTGGGAATGCGATGCAGCTGTACGCTGTTGGTATCGATGGTTCAAATAGGGGGCAGCTAACAATCACCGGTGCGAAGAATCATGATTGGGAGGATATGGCCTCTTTTGTCTGGAATGAAAAACCCTACCTGCTGATTGCCGATATGGGTGATAATCAGGCTAAAAGAGATCGCTGCTATCTCTATTTCGTTCGTGAACCGGAGATGCCTGGAGCAGATTCCGCTCCAGTGGTTCGCACCATCGAATTCATCTACGAAGATGGCCCGCGTGATGCCGAGTCGCTGGCTGTCGATGTGCCGGGAAAACGTATTCTCATTTTGAGCAAGCGAGATGATCCCCCGGTGCTCTATGAGCTGCCACTGTTCCCGAAAACCGGCGGGATTCAGATAGCCCGGCGGATTACCCGAATTGTTGGCCTGCCACAACCATCGCTGGCTGATGTTTTTGCTAATCCCGTACTGGGTAAACTGGGTGATGCGCCAACGGCAATGGATATCCTGCCGGACGGTTCGGCTGCGGTGGTGATGACCTATCGGAGTATCTTGTTCTACGAACATCGTCCCGGCATGAGCTGGGTGCAAGTGTTTTCCCAACCGCCGGTAACAATAGCTTCCCACTCCCTTTTGCAGGGGGAAGCACTGGCCTTTGGTGCACGGGATGGGCGGATTTTTTTTACCTCGGAACAGCTTCCTGCCCCACTGTGGATGTTATTTCCGGTTTCCCGGAACGCAGATGAGCCATTGTTTTCTCCTTGAGGCGCGGTATACCGTAATGCGGAAATATTAAAAATCAGGGGTAACTATTCAGCTCACCCCTGAAATCCGCCATTTCTGCGTTAAAAAATGATCATTTACCCGTGTAAACTTACATTTTTCGTCTTGAACTGACGAATTTCAGGGGCAATCTGAACAGTTACATACTCATTTTCAACTATGCTGAATAGT
>JAJRUV010000009.1 GCA_024277595.1 Gammaproteobacteria bacterium | reverse complement strand
CCCGGGCAGCCCGCTTCAACTTCCCCTTGATGCTTTCCTTTACGGGTGACAGTCTGGCGATATTGAGTACGAAGCGCCGGAACAGCGCCATCTTCTGCGGCAGATGCGGCTCGCCAGTTGCGGCGTCTCTTCCCGTAACTAGGTGATGCAGCAAGAGCGCTCTTCCCGTTCCCGGTTTCCGATGTACCCCTTGCGGGTCACCTCCACCACACCAGCCAGCCCCTCCCGTCCCCGAGCCGATTCCAGCCAGTCGGTGACCGCCAGCCGGACATGGCAACGCTGTTCGATTCGGCCATGTCCCTTGCCCAGCTCCTCGTACCGCCCCTGCTCTATCCGCTGCGGCTCATCTCGCCGTGTTTTGTGAAAGAAGGCCTGAACCTCCTTATGGAGCCGCTTCATGGTCTCCTTCTGGCAGTGCATGGCGTCCAGGGTACGCACACCTCGCTGATATCCAGAATGTCCAGCAGTTGCCGGGATCGTGCCGATTTCGTTCTTCTTGCCCCCGGAGGGACGTTGATACACCACTGCCGCTGTTGCCCCGAACCGCGTTGACCCACCCGACACAACACTCCAGCAGGCTCTCCGGGCGTATCGCACTGATTATCCTGGCAATTGTGTGACGCCGGGGGATTCCTTCCGCAAACGTCCGGTGCTGGCGCAACCATTCCAGCTTCGCTTCCCCAAAATGCTGGATGTCCTTCCACCCCTCCGCCCCTGATGGTTTCTTCCGGACAATTTTGCCGAATCAGTCCGGGGCTGTCATCTCTTCTTTTTCCCCTCCAAGGAAAACCGCAATAGATGAATATTCTGTTTTCCCAAAAAACACAGAAAAAATCTGCAGTTACCTGTCAGCCGGGGATCATGCAGGGAAGAACCCCCTCCGACCCCTGCGGGTGCTGCTCTATGGAAGGAATGCTTTCGATACTGCTGTCATTGATTTCGTCCAGTATTTCAATCCGGCCGTCTTTGCCAACTGTTATGATGATTTTGCCTCCCTGCATGTTTGTCACATAGCCTTCCACCATGCCGGAATAGCAGGTTTCTCCCTTGCGGAACCGGTACTCCATGTTGCCGTCTTTCCTTATCCTGAACCATTCCGTTCTGCTATCGGAAGGTTGCAGATTGCCGAACCGGATCTTGTCATCCGGAACAAGAAGATGGAACCCCTCGACCAGACTCTCACTCGAGTTTACAACTGTAATTACGAAACTGGTGGCGATGATGGCTCCGGATATGAACAGAATGGCGGCAGCCACGAAGTTCATTGTTATGATCGCCAGAGGTTTGAGGGATTTCCTTGTTATCGAGCTGATGCTGCCGCCATTTCGGTGAGCGACAACAGCGTAGCCCAGCAGAAGAGCCAGACTCATGGCGATCGCAATTTTGCCATGCTCGATGGTCTTCAGGCCTGCGCTTACCAAGTAGATATCCCTGCCGAACAGCCACAGGATGAAAATCGTCAATCCTGCCGTCAGGGGTGCGATGGCGCACAGCACGGCTGCTCTGTAGAGATTCTTTTCACCCCGTAGCCCCACTCAATGCTCCCGCGTGGCGTGAAACTCGATATCCGGCCAGCGTTCCATGGTGAGGTCGAGGTTGATGCGAGTGGGTGCGATGTAGGTTAGATTTCCTGCTCCGTCCAAGGCCAGGTTGTCCGCCACCTTGGTGCGAAATTCTGCCAGTTTCTGCGGATCATCGCAGATTACCCAACGGGCGGTGGCAACATTGACCGGCTCGAACAAACACTCCACCTTGTACTCGGTTTTCAGCCGCTGGGCCACCACATCAAACTGCAGAATGCCGACGGCGCCGAGGATGAGTTCGTTGTTTTTCAGCGGCCGGAACAGCTGGGTGGCGCCTTCCTCGCTTAGCTGAACCAGCCCTTTCTGCAGCGCTTTCATGCGCAGGG
Organism: Gammaproteobacteria bacterium; assembly: GCA_024277595.1. Lineage (GTDB taxonomy): Bacteria > Pseudomonadota > Gammaproteobacteria > Thiohalospirales > Thiohalospiraceae > DRMK01. The sequence continues at coordinate 10,286 of JAJRUV010000009.1, read as the reverse complement.
GATCCTTAAGCTGGGCGCGGCGGAACAGTTCCGGCGCGAAGTTGGGGATACCAGTGAATTTCAGCGCCTCGCCTTCGGTGAACGTGTCACCGATCTGGATGGTGCCATGGTTGGGCAGGCCGATGATGTCACCGGCCCACGCCTCTTCCACATGGCCGCGCTCGCGAGCCAGGAAGGTGGTGGCGGAAGCGTTGCGCAGATCCTTGCCGATGCGCACATGGTGCAGCTTCATCCCTTTGTGATAGCGGCCGGAGCAGACCCGCAGGAAGGCGATGCGATCCCGGTGCTGCGGATCCATGTTGGCCTGCACCTTGAATACAAAACCGGAGAATTTTTCCTCGTCCGGCTGTACGGTGCGGGTCAGGGTTTCACGCGGTTGCGGCGGCAGGGCATACTCTACCAGCGCATCGAGCAGATCCTCCACGCCGAAATTGTTGATCGCCGAGCCGAAAAATACCGGCGTCTGCTCTCCGGCGCGGAATGCTTCCAGATCGAATGGATTGCTGGCGCCCTGCACCAGTTCTACCTCTTCGCGGAGTTCGGTGCTCTGGTTGCCAAATAACTCATCCAGGCGCGGGTTGTCCAGACCTTCAATAATCTCGCCCTGCCGGATTTTGCCACCGTGGGTAGGGCTGTACAGGTGGATGCTGCTGGTGTAGAGATTGAATACCCCCTTGAACGCCTTGCCCATGCCGATGGGCCAGGTGATGGGTGCGCAGGGGATGTCGAGCACCGTCTCCACCTCGTCCAGCAGATCCAGCGCCGGACGGCCCTCGCGGTCCAGCTTGTTGATGAAGGTGATGATGGGCGTATCGCGCAGGCGGCACACCTCCATCAGCTTGATGGTGCGCGCTTCCACGCCCTTGGCTACATCGATCACCATCAGTGCGGTGTCCACTGCGGTCAGGGTACGGTAGGTGTCCTCGGAGAAGTCCTCATGGCCGGGCGTATCCAGCAGGTTGAGTACGCACCCCTTGTAGGGAAACTGCATCACCGAGGAGGTGACCGAGATCCCGCGCTGTTTCTCCATCTCCATCCAGTCCGAGGTCGCATGGCGGGCAGCCTTGCGACCCTTGACGGTGCCGGCGAGCTGGATGGCACCGCCGTAGAGCAGCAGTTTTTCGGTCAGTGTGGTCTTGCCCGCATCGGGGTGGGAGATAATGGCAAACGCGCGGCGGCGTGCCACCTGGGTTGTGATTTCTGTGCTCATGATCGTTTCATTTCAAACATTGTACCAGTGACCTGGTCAGATCTTGCATCAGGACAAAATAAAGGTCTGAACCGGGTTCAAGCCCGGCGCCCAGGGGATCCAGCGTGCCGATCCGTACCGGCATCCCTTCTGTGATAAGTTGCAGATAGGCCGGGCTGAACTGTGGCTCGCGAAACAGGCAGCGCACCTGTGTGGTACGGATCTGCTGGCGCAGTTCTCGCAGACGGCGTGCGCCCGGCTTGCGCTCCGGATCGACAGCCACCGCGCCGGCGGCATCGAGTCCGTAGCGGGCCTCGAAATAGTGGTAGGCATCGTGAAATACCAAGTAGGGGACTGTGTTGACCGGAGCAAGGGCCGCGGTTAACTGTCGATCCAGACGGTCGATTTTTTCCAGCATTTTTTTTTCGTTGTGGTGATAGCGGGCAGTGTGTTCCGGGTCGGTTTCACCAAGCACCTCGGCCACGGCAGATACGATAATTTTGGCGTTATCAGGGTTCAGCCAGATGTGGTTGTCGGTGTAGATGCTCTCTGTGTGGTGACCGGCGTGCTGTTTCCACCAGCCACCGCTGCGGGTGGGCCGCAGCGTCATTCCCGGCCAGTCGATGAGATCGATGATACGAACCTTGCCATCCAGTGCAGCCAGCGGCTTGTTGAGAAAACTCTCCAGCTCGCTGCCGATACGCAATACCACCCGGGCGTGATTCAACGCGCGCACCTGGGAGGGGCGCAGGGTGTAGGTGTGGATCGAGGCATTGCCACTCACCAGCAGTACCGGGTCTGCAACCCCTTCCATCACCCCGGCAACCAGCGAGTGCAGTGGTGCGATACTGACTACGACACGCGGGGCTTCAGCCGCTTGTACTATCGACATGGAAACAGCGAACAGGGAGAACAGCCAGGGGAAAAACTGCGACATGCTTGCGATGCGTTCACTAAACAGGGCATCTTATTACATTTTGTTGTTTCCGGCACGATTAAACTTGGGTTCCACAATTGGTCGTGTCTTCAATCACAAAAAATATGTGAATAAACAGCATATTGTGCGCGTTTGGGTTTTGCTGTCCAGTGATGCGCTACAATGCTTAAGGCACACCAGGCTGGCTGTCCGACTATGTAAAAATATTTGCCGAATGGAACGACCATTCGGCAAATATTTTCTACGTCTACCAACCCAACCAGGTGCACTCTGCATACTGTTCAACTGCGGAATCCGGATTTATGGAAAAATCAACCGAACTGCTGGCAGAAGCTCGCGCTGTACAGCTCGATTTGCAGGGTCGCCAAGTACTCGATCATGTGGATCTTGCGGTTCATCGTGGGGAGATTGTCACGCTGATAGGTCCTAATGGTGCGGGTAAATCCACGCTGGCAAGGGTGCTGCTCGGCCTGACGAAGGTAGATCATGGTTCGGTCTATCTGCGCCCCGGCCTGCGTATCGGTTACATGCCACAACGTCTGACTATCGATCCGGTATTGCCACTGACCGTGCGCCGCTTCCTGACGCTAGGCAAACGCTGCACCGAGGCACGCATGCAAGAGGTGCTACAGGAGGTTGGCGCCGGAGATCTGCTGGAGGCACCGATTCAGAACACATCAGGTGGCGAACTGCAGCGCATCCTGCTGGCGCGGGCGCTGCTGCGGGATCCGGATCTGTTGATTCTGGATGAGCCGGTGCAGGGAGTCGATATTACCGGGCAGCTGGATCTGTATCGGCTGATCAGCCGGATCCGGGATCGGTTTAATTGCGGGATTCTGATGGTGTCACATGATCTGCATCTGGTGATGGCTACCACGGATCGGGTTCTCTGTCTCAATCAGCATGTCTGTTGTTCCGGCCATCCGGAGGATGTCAGTAGTGATCCGGCCTATCTGGCGCTGTTTGGCTCTCCCCCCGGTCTGGCGGTCTATACCCACCATCACAATCACCGCCACAACCTCGATGGGCATATCATTCCTGCCACGGAACAACAGGGTACGAAGGAGAATACGAAACATGGATGATTTCGTGGTTCGTGCTCTGGTGGCAGGCGTTGGTGTCGCCGTTGCAGCCGGGCCACTGGGTGCCTTCGTCGTGTGGCGGCGGATGGCCTATTTTGGCGACACCCTGGCCCACTCAGCACTGCTGGGAGTGGCGCTGGGGTTTCTGTTTCATGCCAATGTCACGTTGGCTGTCGTGGTGGTCTGTGTGCTGCTGGCACTATTGTTGGTGGCGTTGCAGCGACAGCAGCGTCTGGCCAGCGACACCCTGCTGGGCATCATGTCCCACGGTTCACTCTCGCTGGGACTGGTGGTGCTGGCCTTCATGGAAGGGTTGCGCCTGGATCTGCTCGGCTATCTGTTTGGCGATATTCTCTCCGTGACCCGTGATGATATCATCGGAATCTATCTCACTGGCCTGCTGGTGCTGGCCGTGCTGGCGCTGATCTGGAGGCCGCTGCTGGCGGATACCGTCCATGAAGAGCTGGCGCGGGTGGAGGGGGTTGCCGTAATCCCGGCCCGGCTTGGTTTCATGCTATTATTGGCGCTGTTTATTGCCGTCTCCATGAAGGTCGTGGGTATCCTGCTGATCACCTCGTTGCTTATTGTTCCTGCCGCAACTGCCCGGCACTTTGCCCGCACGCCGGAGCAGATGGCGCTGTATGCCAGCCTGTCTGGTTGCCTCGCGGTCAGTGGTGGATTGTTGGCCTCACTGCAGTGGGATCTTCCTGCGGGTCCGGCGGTAGTATTGGTGGCGGTGATGCTCTTTGTGGTCTCTTTCGGTTGTCGCAGGCAGAATTGAAATGTGGTATCAGCTGTTTGGAATCTTCGTTGTCGTGGCTTCATCGGTGGCCATGATTGATCGTTACGGAATCCCGTCAACAGGGTTGTCTATTGTCTATCTACTGTTTGGTGCCGTATTTGCTATCTTTGGCGTGATGGTGGGGCAGATGCAGAATACCGATTTGCTGAGTCTATTGCTGTTGCAGGAATGGGGAATCAATCTGTCCCTGATGGGTATCGGCTATGCAGCAATTATAGCTGGACTGGTTGGGCTGTTGGCTCCGGTTTACCGGCTGTTACGATCCGGTCGGTAAACGACCACTTCTGCCCTCTGCCAAGTTACTCCTCTTGATTCAACTGACAGTAACAGGTCGAGGTCGACCCGCCAGAAAAGCACGTTTCACTCTCCTCCCTTGTACCGCACTCTCTCATCAACTATCTCCATATATTTAGCAATCGTCAAAAATCAGACGCGAATTCAGGTAAACTGTAACCCCACGAGAAGTTGAACTCGGCTTTCAATTCTGAAACCCGGCTATTGTCAAATGAGGATGTCTCTTTTCACCTCTGACCGCAGCCGGTTTTCATGAATAAACAGGATATGCATTTCTCCACACAGGCATGTATTCAGGGACGGTATTATCATGCATTCTGACAGTACATCCACAATTCACGAGCCCCGGGTGGCAGTCATTGTGGCGGCCTACAATGAGCAGGAATATATCCAGTCTTGTATCACCAGCGCTCTCGACCAAACCTACTCAAACCTTGAAATAATAGTGGTCAATGATGGCTCGACAGATAATACGCTGGCAATGCTGCAACCGTTCAAGAATCGAATAACAATAGTGAACAAACCAAACTCTGGGCCAGGCTTGAGCCGTGATGTGGGTATTGATGCAACAAATGCAGAATACATAGCAATTCTTGATGCAGATGACTTGTGGCTTCCAGAAAAAATAGCCGCGCAGATGCAGATCATGCGTACTTGCCACGATGTCATTTTCGTTGGCTCTTCACCGTGGCGAATCAATCCGGAAGGTAACAGGATAAACAACACGCCAGATGCCCCGTTCTGTCCAGACAAACCTGTCAATCTGAGAAATGAGCTTTTGAGCCTTGGCAACCTGCGAGGGTTGGGGCCATCCGGGTGTCTGATAAAACGCTCTGCATATATTGAGGCCGGCAGATTCAAAAATATTTTTGCTGAAGATTATGACCTCTGGATACGCATGTCCGGGCTGGGGAAGTTTTTTCTGATGTCAGAGCCACTGTACTATTACCGAGTGCGCCCATCATCATTAACCAGCTCAAATACTACACGCGAATTTCAATGCGAGATTGATATATTAAATTTGCATCGAGACAAATATAATTTCTACTCCCGCTGCCTGAGGCTTTCGGTTATTCACTATAATTGGGCAGATTCGCTGGTGTATAAACAGGAGCCGGAGGCACTGAAACATATCCTGCTAGGCATAACATACAATCCGTTAAACTACAGAGCCTATACTCTTATGGTTAAACACATTATAAAAAAAATTAGCAACTACTCAGCTTAGCCCTGAAATTTGTCAATTCAAGGAGAAAAACATGAGCGATCACGGGCAAGCGATTGTTTTTTAACGCAAAAATGACGGGGTTCCGGGCTAAGCCGAGCAGTTGCTATTTGCAACTCGCTGAGTAGTTACAACGAAACAGGTAACCGATGCAACCGGATATGCCATCCAAGCTGTTTGGGCGCACATTTGATGCGCAGGAGACTGTCAAACTCCAAGACAATCTACCGCGCTGATGGGTGCGCGGTAGATTTCTCATTGCTCAGTCCCTGACCAATTCCCTTGGCATCCCGCCAAGGTCAGTTTTCTATCCTGCAGATTTCCAGGCCCCAGCTATCGAGGCTACCGTAACCGAATCTGCGGTGGGATTTGCGTTTACCGGTAACATTGAGTATCCAGGTTCCGCCACTCTGTTGATCAATGAATCCGTCCAGCGGGGTTTTTGGAATATAGCTGTTACCATCATCCGGCAGACAATCCCTGCTGTTTCGGTGCCCCAGTTCATGGTAGGCATCATCATCTAGGTTGAAATTAAACGCACTGGTTCGGTTACATTTACCGGCCAGTGTTACCCTGGTTGAATCAGGACTGGCGAGAGTAATTTTGATCTTCTTGAATGCCCTCATATTTGAACCGCTCAGATTGATAACATTGACGTCGGTAATTGTGCCCCAATCATTGATATCAAGCATTGAGGTAATATCAAGATTGGTTCGTGGCCGCCAATGGTCGTGATCATCATCGTTACGGTCATCATCGCCGTGGTCGCCATCACCATCGTCGCTGGACCATCCACTCCACCAGCTTCCCTGCCATCTATTCCATCCGTGATGTCCGCCGTGCCCCCCCCCCCGACTGGCACTGGACATTGAGCCTTCTATATCGCTGCTCATATAGGTAGTGCATATTTCCGAGCCACCGGGAGGATCGGAGCTGAGGAAGCGGTTGAGTACGTTGGCCGTTGTGGTCTGGATTGCCGTGCTGACAAGCCCGGACCGATTCAGACCCCAGCTCCACGACATGGTGCCGCTGGCAAATACCCATGCCCCGCCGGGAGCCTGATAGATTGATGAGTTGCTAGTGACCTGCTCGCCTTCAGTAGTCGTAAAAGGAGAAGAGGACAGCAGAGTATGATTAGAGCTGACCGGCTGGGGATAATCCGGGAACAGATTATCGGAAAACAGACTGTCGGCCTCATAACCGACCAGCCCCGGGATACGATCCCCATCAGAGAGACCGGTATCAGCATAGGCCCAGTGGTCACTGTTTAGCACCACGTAGTCGGCGTTGGTGGAGCCATCAGAGCTGAATTCACCATCTGCGACAAATTGTACGCCGATCAATGCCTGCTCCGCGCGTCCCGCATCGCGCCAGCGCAACGTTCCCAGTTCGGGATCGGTTACCGGATCCAGAGCAGCATCCTTATAGGTAACAACGACCCGGTCAGGCACGCCGTCAGCAGAGTCCTCCAAGCGCATCTGCCAGTAAACGGCATTACTGCCAAAAAAAGCCAAGTCGATTCCGTTGTCCCTGGCATTTTCTGCTGCATCGTACATCGATTTTGACCAGTATTCGTCATGGCCTGCCACAATAAGCGCCTGATAGGGTTCCAGCAGTTGGAAACCGTGTTGATGCAACTCGATATCGGTCGCATAATTAACATCGTAGCCATTTTTCTCCAGCCACATCAGAAGATCCAGCTCCCAGGTAAGAAAATTTCCCGCACCGCTGCCCCAGTATGGCCGGTCGAAAGAGACCTTTACTGCGCGAGGTGTTCCGGTCAGGGTATTGGCGCCATTGCTGTTGAAGCTGTATAGGCTTTTGCCGATGTCGGCGGGGAATGCATTATATGCCTGATAGGTAGTTACCGGTTGCTGGTAGAGGAAATCAGCAACGCGATCATCATCACGCACGGTAAAAATAATGTAGTTATCAAAACCATCGGCGTTTGTCAGCTTGGCCAGATAGATGCCGCTGGTCCAGCTGGATGGAACCGGCAGGGTATAACTTGCTTCCCATGGGCAGTACAACAGTCCGGTGTCGGCGTCAAGTATCGGCGCTGGTTGCTGAATGCCGGTCAAGGAACCACTTTCGTGCATGAGCCGCCCTCCGGTTCCATCATACCAACCCATCCGGTAGACTTTTATATCATAGGTTTGCACCGGGTTGACCGTAACAAAAAAGGTAATGTCATCACCCTTGTTGATGCTGGTGGCTGAAGCAAATCCCTTGATCTGCTGCTCGGAATCGTTTGCCCAGTTGGTGATACGCCACCCCGAGGTGCCAGGATGAGCGTTTTCCACAACAACCGGGTTATCCCTGGCGTAGGCTATTGACGGGATGATTCCAAGAATGAGTGCGGTGATCAGTAATCGGAATACGGTTTTTATAGTACGGTACTGGTGTGCTCTGATACTGAGAGAGTCCATTTTTTTACTAACTCCTTAATTATTTTTTTGTGAAATACAGGTGTTGCTTCTTGTTTGTACTACTAGGTATCTGTTGATACATGCAGATCCTGACAACGGATGACGCCTGTTTAGCCGTCATTGAAACCAGCGCACGTGTTTCGCCCGGCAGCAGATATCAGACAGTCAAAGCAAGACCGAATAAATGCTCGGTACGTAAGTAGCGCCAGAATCCGTAGCTAGCAGCCTCCCGTGCTACCGGATGATTCGGGCCTTTAATTCGTTTGGTTTTGTGAGTCTGCTAACAGTCATTCTTTGGTGCTTAGTATAAACCCATTTTTGGCAGAGGAAAATGTATTTTTTACTGCAAAACATAAAGTTATTAGAGATTGGTTTAATTAAAAATAACTTATTTTGTTAGGGCAGCGAAAAATCAGTCCGAGAATTCAAAGATAAACGCAGTATCGTCGCCAAGCGCTTTGATGAAGCGGTAGATCAAAGCAAACCCGAAATTGCCAAGGGAATGTTGGGCCGTGCGAAGCGCCTGGGGATCAAAGCCGACTACCTTGTTGCCGATGCCTGGTTTGGTACCAAACCGATGATAAAAACAGCACTATCATTAGAGGTTGCTGGCATATTGCGAATGAAGAAAAACAAGATGAAATACCGTGTTGTGGATCCACAAGGTCAGATTGAAGCACTTGATGCCAACGCGCTTTATCATAAAGCGGTGAAAGGGGAGTGGAAAAAGGTTCGCGGCATGCCTTACCGAGCGGTAACGATGGATGTTGAGCTGGATATAGCATCAGGCAAAAATGAAGAACCGAATCAGATCAACATTCGACTACTCTTTGTTCGTGGCGCAACTGAACAAAGCAAGCCCTGCGTTGGGAAGAAAGATTGGGCACTGTTTCTGACCACAGATCCCGAAATGAGCATGACAAAGATACTGGAGATATACGCATTACGTTGGGGGATCGAAGTCTATTTCAAAGAAGCCAAGCAGCACCTTGGTTTTCTAAAAGAGCAGACGTGGACATTCGCCTCTCATACGGCGTCGATTCACCTCACCGCGATACGTTACCTAATGTTAGTGCATGCCAAGTACAGGAATGATGAACTTCGTATTTGTGATGTTCGCTCCCAGATAAAAGATCAACTTGCCATGCTCGATTTTTCTCAGCGTTTATGGCAACTATTCAGGGCGCTGATCAATGGCACGATAGATGGCCTAAAAGAAAAGCTTGGGAAAATGGCAGAGACAGTCATGGAGGCAACGGATGTTCGTATTGATGAGTTCTTTGTTCAGGCACTCCAGCTTGATATTTTTACGTTGAAAATGGAGTTCAAGTCGTGAGTGATTTTATTCGGAAACACTCGTTTTGAACCCCGAAACTTGAGGTTGAAAGAAGCCTCTATCTCGGCAGTCTCCCGGTTGATGGGTCTGAGCTGGAATGCCAAATTATGCAGCGTGCTGTTGAGCGAGGGCTGTCTCGCAGGGAGGCTGTATCCCCGGCACATATTGGTGTGGATGAAACGGCCTTCAAGAAGCGGCATGACTACGTGACCATCGTATCAGACCAGAAAGAAGGAGCCGTACTGCACGTGGGTAGTAACCGCAAAAAGGCAACGCTCAAGGCCTGGTATGAAGGCCTGACGGAGAAGCAACGAGAAGCGATAGAGAGCATCTTAATGGACATGTGGCCAGCTTTCCTCAGTGCCACACTGGAAAGCATTCCAGGCGCGGAAGAAAAGATTGCCTTCGATAAGTTCCATGTTGCCAAATACCTTGGCGAGGCCGTTAACAAGGTACGCCGGCAAGAGCACAAGGCGCTGAAGGCCACGAAGACCTCAAGGGTAGCAAGCATGACTAGTTCTACAACCCCAAGAACATGACACGCAAACAGAAGCGGCGGTTCAAGGTACTGCGCGACAGCACCCTAAAAACTGCCCGAGCCTGGGCAATCAAGGAGCACCTGTGGGGAATACTCGACGCGATTGTATTTTTAAAGGTAAGCAATGGTCCGGCAGAAAGCCTCAACAGCCGGATAAAGATGATCAAGGTTCGCAGCAGAGGCTTCCGCAACAAGGAGCGGTTTGCCAATGCAATCTACTTTCACCTTGGAGGCTTGGAACTTTATCCTGAGGGTGTGGCTAGATGAAAGCTATCCACTCGATCAGGGGAAGAGCCTTTCATTGAGTAATCGCGTGGCTGAGCCTGTCGTGTGCTTGAGTTTGTGGCAAGCTTGATCGAGCCAGTGTTCTTTCTCGACTACCTTGCGCTTACCTCGGTGCATCACATTCGCGGCTTTGCCTAAATACTCGGTAACATGCCAGAAATCGATTGTT
>JAJRUV010000133.1 GCA_024277595.1 Gammaproteobacteria bacterium | reverse complement strand
GTTGGCCTGTCAGCGCCCATGGCGGCGTTGCGCCTCTTGCAAAGGGCGATGGCCATTCGCTGCGAGGCGCGCCTTGCCCTGAACGCTGACAGGCCAACTGTATCCTGATTTATCACCTTGACGGAGTACTAGGTGCTTTCCAAGAAAAACTCCGTTCCTCAATAGCTAAAACTATCGAAATAACAGTAGCACGGTTCTTGTGTCCGGGCACTATCGGCGCTACTCCTGCGAACACGCGTTATTACAACCAGGTAATCAGGTTTTGAACATCCAGAACTATTGGCTGGTGCTCGCCGCAAAATTTTACCAGCCGTTGCAACACCTTGCGCAGGGCTGCAGTACTCTGTTTTTTTCCCTGGAGCGAACCGCTCCGGTTTTGCAGTACGCACCGGATCAGCAGCTCCCGATCAGGCCTGGAGAGCCGGGTGGAGATATCCTGATCCGCCAGCGCGGTGATGACCAGTTTCCTGATCGACGTCTGACATACTTCATAACCACGCTTTCCAAACGCGAACGAAGCGATGTCCCGCCACTCCTGTTTGCTTGGCGGGGTGAGGTGAGATGGCAGTTTTTTCAACAGACGCCAGATTATCCCCGGCTCCAGATCATGCAATGGATCGGTGAGCAGGGTGGGTAATTGCTCCCGCAAGCGGATTTGAATCTGCTGGTGAAGCGCCGTTCCCCGGGATGACAGCGGGTGCAGCATAAACGCCGCATGGCTGCCACTGCTGGCCTCCCTGCGCAATCCTAGACGCACCGTACGAAATGCTGCCCGGTGCCAGAAATCCAGCAGTTCCGGAGTGGCACCGAAACTGGTGCCGATGGCATCCACTCCCTCGTCTGCTCCCTTGCGAACGAGCTCCGTAACCAACCGGGTTCCCAGCCCGCGCCGTTGGGCCGCCGGGTGAACCGCCAGCCGCATGATCCGTGCATAACGTAGCTGCGCCGCTTCCGGAAAACCGGCGTGAACCGCTAGAGACTGCGCCAACAGATGTCCGTGGATGCGTCTGCGGCCCAGCCACACTTGCTTCGCCAGCGCCTCATCCAGCCCCCCCTCCCGCACCACCAGTGCGGTGGCAGCTACATGGCCATTATGTAACAGCGCATAAATAGAGAGTGCCGGGCCATCCAGCAGATTGCGCAGATCAGCCGGACGAGTGCGGTAGTGGGCCAGCACCAGCAAGCCGAACAGTTCACTCAACAGAGGTTCGTTATTCAGCAACTGATCACGCTCCAGTTGCACCAACTTGCAGCTCTTCGGACTGGCGCTCTCCATGGCCTTGTCAGTAGCCGGAGAGGCATTTAGTAACAATGCTCGAAAAGTAAACTGCTCCAGCGGATCATTTTCCGCCCAGCGGATCGGCCGGGAGAGGTGGAGCGCACGCCAGCCCGGTGTCAGCCGGTTGAGCGTATCGCGAAAACGGATGCTGAATCCCCGTCCGGTGCCTTCATAGCCATGAAGGGTGGTGGAAAATACAATCCGGGCGTACTGTTTCAGTAGTATTTCCAGCAGTGGAGCCGGAATGGCAGCGGCCTCATCGACCAGCAACAGATCGGCTGTCTGCGGCTGCCGAATCAACCGATCTGGCGCAGCGAACCGGATATGGCGGCCTTTCCACTGCAGCGCTCCCCGACTGCTCTCCGCATCCGGCAACAGGCGTCTGGCCTGCTGGAAAACCACGGCGGCAGCATCCAGGCCGGGAGCAGTAACCAGAATCCGGGGCAATCCGTGCCGCAGTAATTGTGCCGCGGCAATACCCAGGGCAGAGGATTTACCCCGTCCACGGTCGGCGGTCAGCACCAGCGGACGGCGTCGGTGACCGTGAACTACATGGCAGATGGCATTCACTGCCCGTTGCTGATCGATTGTCCGGCAGATTTTTTCCGGATTAAAAACCGTCGCTGGTGGTGGGAAAGGGAGTTCGGGGAGTGCATCCTCCTGGCTGATCCGCTGAATGGTGTCGCTGGTTGAGATAATTTGCGCAAAACGCAGCAGAAAACGGCTGCGAATGTCCCTGTAGCTGCTGGGCCAGGAGGTAAAACGCTGCAAGGCCGGATCCGCATGGTTGGGCCACTCAGCCAACGACGGGGTTAGCAATAGCACCACACCCCCCCCCCGCACCATGCCGGTGGCGGCACCGAAGGCGTCCGGTTCAAATCCCGCCCAAGCGTCGAATACCAAGGCATCCAGCTCACTGCCGAGCCGGGGACGCAGCTTTTCGGCCACCACTGCCGGACCATGCCCTGACGGGCTGCTCGTTACCCACAGCACCTGCCGATACTCTTTTTCCTCCAGTAATTTACCGGCAGTGGCGCGACACCATCTGCTGCTGCCACTCAATACGAACAGTTGACGGTGATCGGTGTCCTTTACCAATGGATCGAACTCAGTCACTACCGTTTCTGAATCCTGCTAGGAGTCTGTCGGGTTTGGGTAATCGTAGCGAGCTGGTGGGAGAACGAGTCAAAATATTTCCGGTTTTGAGGCGAATAGTGGGGCTATTTAACGAAAAACCGGGGATGTTTTGGCCGCTCTCCCATCAGCGCAGTAGATTATTCCCAAATCCGACAGACTCCTAGTTCACTTGTTACCCATTACCTGATTTCTGATCTTTTCCATCAAGTCGGAGGTAATTCTTTTTTCGCCGAGATCGATGGCGCCCTGCTCAATCTTTTTTCTGGCGATCTTGCGGGCAAAGAAAGGAATTTTCTTTAGTGTCTCCAAGGCCTCATCCTCCCAAATCAGCTCATTGTTACCCATCTGGAAATCTCCATTGGTTCAGGAAAGCAGAAAATACTATATCACGCCTCTTTCCTGCGAGAGCCGAAGAGCATTTTCCATTGATGGTTTTTCATCTTCAAAGCCAATTGTTATCCAACAGATTCAAGATAAGCCAGCTCGGCCTCGCTGAACCCTCCTTCAAGACGCGCCTGTCTATGGAAAGGCCCTCTCACCCGCCCGGTCATATACCGGGAAAGCAGGCTGCGAAACATTGACTCCGGTTCCACTCGCCGTTGCTCACACAAATACTTGAACCAGCGCGAACCGATGGCAACATGACCTATCTCGTCACGCAGCACAATTTCAAGCGCGGCTACCGCGCACTCATCACCACAGTCCTGCATTTTTTTTATAATGCCTGGAGTAACATCAAGACCGCGGGCCTCAAGTACGCGTGGCACCAGCGCCATGCGCACCAGCGGATCAAATGCGGTTTTTTGCGCCATCTCCCACAGCCCGTTATGGGCTTCGAAATCACCGTACTTGAAGGAAGTATTCTGTAGACAACAGTGAAGCAGGTTGAAGTGGGTTGCCTCTTCTTCGGCTACCCGAATCCAGTCATCAAAGAATTCCCGGGGCATATCCCGAAAGCGGTACACAGCATCCCACGCTAGGTTAATAGCGTTAAACTCAATGTGACAAATAGCATGAAGCAACGCAGCGTGCCCCTCTGGAGTATTCACCCTGCGCCGTGGCAACGCTTTCGGAGCCACCAGTCTGGGTCGCCGGGGTCGTCCCGGCTCGCCTATCGGTTCAGGTGGCTGATTTGATTCGGGAAGCAACCGGCCCTCGCGCCAAGCAACTACAGCGTCATGCGTCAGCGCTGTTTTTTTATCCGGTTCACTGGCGGCAAGACAGATCCGCGCAACTTCAAACAAATTGTTCATATCGTGTGTCAGGCCAACCCCGAAAATACATACACTGTACACAAAACAGCGGTTGAGCGGGACTAGTAGTCTATCAATCAGATAATCTGGGATAAAGGCGCTTCAGCTTGATGCGGGCGTCCTCGGTAGTAAAGCGCCAGTCTGCAGGCCACGTCTTCTGGTTGCGATCCTCCACCCAGGCTGCTATTTCTGTTGTGACTGTCTGCCTATCAGGTAATCGCCT
>JAJRUV010000132.1 GCA_024277595.1 Gammaproteobacteria bacterium | reverse complement strand
TGCGCCTCAACCATTTCCAGCATGCGCGCATCGGTAAGCAGATTGAAAAAATGGTTGGCATCAACTTTTTGAACCTGGTTGGCAAGGCAACGTTGCTGTTGGGCAGATCGGCGGTTAAAGTGGTGTCTCATGAAGGTTGGCCTCGGGGTCGGTGGGGTGGATGTCTGTCAACAAACATCTTATCCAATCCTGAGCCAGCCTTCTTCTTTTTCAATAAGTTGGCGCGCACCGCTCGTTTCGGCGGGGCTTAACTTAGTGCCATTCGACTATATATATAAATGAATCATTCCAGCCTGCGTCAACAACTGATTGACACCGCACTGACCATGAACAGCAGCGGTATAAACCAGGGAGCCTCCGGTAATCTCAGCGTACGGATCGCTGGGGGGTTTCTCATCACGCCATCCGCACTGCCATATGACGAGTGCCAGCCACAGGACATCGTGCTGATGGATCTGGCAGGAAACCACGAGGGCAATCAAAAACCCTCCAGCGAATGGCGTTTTCACCGCGACATCTATCTGCACCGGAAAGAGGCAGGCGCCATCCTGCATGCTCACCCACCCTGGTGTACCACCCTCGCCTGTCTGGGCATAGAGATTCCCCCGTTTCACTATATGGTTGCCATCGCAAGGGGCAACACCGTTCGCTGCGCACCCTACGCCACTTTTGGCACCCAGGAGCTGTCAAACCTTGCCTTGCAGGCCCTTGAAGATCGCAGCGCGTGCCTGCTGGCCAACCACGGAATGCTTTGTCTGGAAAAAAACCTGCAACAGTCACTCTCCCTCGCAATCGAAGTGGAAAACCTGGCCCGCATCTATAGCCAGGCGCTGCAGATCGGGAAACCGTTGCTGCTCAGCCAGGATGAAATGAACCAAGTATTGGAAAAATTCAGGGATTATCGACAGTGATCGTTAAACTATTAACCCGGCATCAATAGAGATCGCATCCATCAAATACCGTTTACCATCTATGCAGTACCGAGAGATAAGGAGCAACCAAGCCATGGCAGTCGGCCGGTATCACTGGTGCTGATGCAAGGGAGGCCGCCAGGCGGTTGCAGGAATTGGGTATATACTCCGGATGAACTCATCTATCCGTGAGCATTTTCAGGCCGATCTGACATAGCGCAGATAGGTTCTCACTCCATCCAGCAAGTTCCACCAAAGCAGCGCAAATGCAAACAGCAGGCACACCGCTGCAGGACGGGTCAGCAACTCCGGCCATTGCGCCGCAGCCAGCATCATCGGTAAAGCAGCCAACTGCGACCAGAACTGCCAGCGGCTGCGCTGTTGCGGCAGGATCTGTTTCATATTGGGAATTTTTGCCCCCCAACGCCCGGCAACCTGAAGATGGTTGTTCAGGTGCAACCAAAGGAGAAACGGCACAATTTTATAAAGCATACCACTGACCACCGACATGGCAAATCCCATGATAAGCAAGATACCCAGCAACAACTCTCCCTGTTGCAGCAGGGAGAAACCATCTGCTCCCCATACCAGCATTGCCAGTAGCAGACTGACCAGCGCCAGACGCCAGAAATCCGTACTCACATCAGACACCCGCCGCCGACGGCGCTGTTGCAGCAATAAAGTGATCATCGCGAAACCGATATAACCGGCACCCAGCCCTCCCCCCCCCAGCAATACCAGCCAGTAATATGAGTCGGGCAGCAGCAGTGCGGCGCTCCACAACAGCAAAGCCGCAAACAGCAGGCGGGGCAACCAGCGCATCACCACTGCTGGATAATTGGAGGTAAGCTGAAACATCGGCACCACCTGATAGGCAACACCAATAACCAGCAAACCTACCCAGCCAAGCATTCCCCAGATTAGATGGAGATCAGTCAGATATCGCGGCAGCTGAAGTGAAGCCAGACCATAGCCTCCGGCAAGAACCAGACCGATTCCCGCTGTCACTAGCAGGGAGATTATTGCCAGCGCCATAGCAGAAACAGTGGCGTGACTTGAACGGGCACGCACCAGACAATACGCCACGACAGCAATAAATATCAGCAGCCCCAGCCCCAGCGTCACCATTGCCACAATGAAAAGGCCGGGTCGGCCGGTCAGCATTCCCGCTCCGAGCAACAGGGTGCCGGTGGTCAACAGGAGATGAATCATCGTACTGGTCAATCGGGGTCGGGGCACTGGCGAAGCCATCAGAATCGGTAATAGTTGCTGTACCGCACCGACCATTATCATGGCAAGAAATCCAAGGGTAACAAGATGGGTCACCGCAAGCAGGGGGGACATCCAGCGACTGCTCAGAGCAACCGGGCCATACCACAAAAGAACCCCGGCGGCAGCCATAACAAAAAGTGGCGCAGTAAGAAAAAAACGCAACGGAACCGACAGCGGAGGAGTTTGCTCCAGGGACAGCGCAGTGGCGTTCATCCCTCCGTGGCCGCATTTGCAGTAGCACATGCGGCCTGCTCCGCTACGGAATCATCCTTGCGCCAGATAAAAACATCAAAACCGTCCCCGCTGGCACGGGTTACATGGGTAAAACCCCGCTGCTCCAGGTTTGGATACAGCAGGCAGGGCTCCCGGTGGTGGCACATATGCAAGTACTGCCCATCTTTAAGCGCATCAATTTCAGCCAGTGCACGAATCAGAGGCTCCGGCGGTTCCAGATCACTGACATCAAGGAAACACTCGGCTTCAGAGGTCATTGCCTGTACCCGTCACGGCGCGGGTGCAGCCCGCAGTCGCGCCAACACATCCCCCAACCGGGGAGCCAACAGTTGATCACTCATCGGGTAAACAATCTGCTCCTCCTTGGCATTGTGTTGCTGCATCAGCACCAGCAGGGTCTCGGCTGCGCCAAGAAAACTGTCCGCATCCCTGGCGGCCAGGGCCTGTTCCATCTCGGAAAACAAACCGCGCATCTGTTCGTGCTCCATGCGCATCACCTGGATTGGACCCATAGCACTGCCAGTGATCTCCTCAACAGCCGGGAACAGCACCTCTTCCTCCATGGCAAAGTGGTGCATGATGGCGCGGTGAAAAGCATCGAATCCGCTTTGGGCCTGCTCCCAGTTCTGCTCTGAAACTGCCCGTTCAGCATCGACGAAAAAATCATCACAGGCTTGATGCTGACTCTCCATGTATTCAGAAATGGTGTCCATAAAACGATCTCCCGGCTATTTTTCGATAAACATTATGGTAAGGGGGCGCATATTACTGCCTTGACAAACATCAATATCTTTCCTCAGACATAGCCCGTAGCACCACCCTGCTCCCGGAACGCCGTGACAACAGCGCTATAACTTACTATGGGAACTACCAATTCAAAATGGCAATCCGAGATAAATAATTATATAAAAAAAGACAAATAAACCGGATTGCTTTTGTGCACTAACAGCAACTGTGTTTTCAATAAGCCCTATTCGTCCTGGAGGACCCGGTAGGGTTCTGCAGGACGAATAGGGCTTATTGAAAACACAGTTGCTGCTAAACAAAAAATGAGGCAAATAGCTACATTTAGCCCTGCTACATATCCATCCAGTATTCGTAGGGCATATCCTTGGCCAACGCCAATCCGCCCTGGGCGCCCGCATAGAGAGGATTGTCAACAATGGAAACATTACAGGGACCCATCTCAGACAGCGCTTCCATCAGATAGGTGTCGATACCGGCAATCTGGCTGCAACCACCGGCCAGGATGATATTGTTACGTACTTGATCCTGGTATTCCGGGTCAAAGCGGGCGATCATGTCCATGGCCGTCTCGGCAATAGCGGGGAGAACACTTTCACAGGCGCGACGCATCTCGCTGGTGATATCATGAACAATCGGCCGACCCTCAACCCGCGCTTCTACTTCTACCTGGGTGAGTGAATCGCCAACAAAACCATGCTCCTCCTTGAACGAACGGATAACGTTTATATTAAAGTCAGCATCAGGATAGCGCTCGGTCAACAGCCCAAGCAACTGCTCATCAATATAATCACCAGCGGTGGTCAGGCTGCGCTGATCATCCACACTAGGCATGGTGCCATGCATGATGCAAAAATCAGTAGTACCGGCACCCATGTCGATAATCATGGCATTGTCCAGCGCTCCCATGCCATAGGCAACCGCAAACGGCTCAGAGACAACGATTAGCTTTTCGGCATAATCGGCAATGGCCTCTCTGATGGCCCGCTTGTTGACCTTGAGTGCCTCGGCGGGGACACCCACAGCAGCAAAGATCTTCTGCCGAGGCCGGGGTTCAACCAGGCTAATCAGGTGGCCAATCAATTCAGCCACGGACTCTTCATCTTTTTCAGTTCCAGACTTGATGACACCCTGAGCCAGCGGCCGCATCACATCCAGCGACAGACGATGCTCTTTCACTTCATCACCAAACAGCACCCGGTCGCCAAGCATCTTTCGGGCGACAAAATCTTTCGGCCAGCCCACCAGGCTCTGCACCCATTTGCGTTTCCCGTTGTTAGCCGCGATGGCTGATCGGGAGGTACCCAGATCGATACCAATACGTAGTGCTTTGTCCTGTTGACTTACCTTAGCTTTCGGCATGGATAATACTCCCTTGTTCAGGCCGTTGCCTGTCTTGTTGCCTAAATTGATTCAGATACGAGAGGATGCCCCTCTCCAGCGCTCCTGCTATTTTATCGCGATAGGCAGGTTTTGCGAGACGGGCTTCTTCCTCAGTATTGCTGATACAGTTCACCTCAGCAAGTACACTGGGTGTTTCTGCACCAAGCAGCAATACAAACGGAGCAGTCTTTATTCCGACGTTGATGATGCTGCGGTTGTCCCGGCTGAGAGTTCCATAGATATTTTTCTGTATATGCGAAGCCAGTTTCCGGGACTCCTGCTGTTTCAGCGTGTCACCGAGTCCGGCTATCAGTTCATTGAACTCGGCCACGGCATACCCTGAGTGATAGTTCTCTTTTTTCGCAACCGCCATGCTCTGGTCATCGGCAGGCGGTCCAAAATAGTAGGTCTCCACAATCGTCATCGGACTATCTGGAATCGTATTCAGATGAATCGATATCAGCAGATCGGCATCATGCTGTCTGGCGTACTCCACCCGATGTTTGAGTGACAGCGTAACATCCGAGTCCCTGGTCATAACGACGTTGATCCCCTCTTCGTCCGCAAGCCTGTTATATAGCAATCGGGCTATTTTCAGGGTAATGTCCTTTTCCATCAGGCCACCGGAACCGATGGCACCCGGATCTTTGCCACCATGCCCGGCATCGATAACAATAGTATGAACTCCGAGACCAAACAGATCTGCAATAGCCACATCGGGCCACCCAAGCAGCATCTGATAGTTGCCCGCGCCTAAAATACCGCTGTCCGTTGCCGCTCCTTGGCCCAACGGTGAAACAGCACCTTCTCCAGAGAGTAGTGCGGTTTCGTCGAAAGACAAATCATTGTCGGGAAACCGCCCCCCCGGAGGAACGACTCCCGCATTCGCATCAGGAATCAGCGGCAGCATATTCTGGTTCCATCCGGCAGCAGAATATTTTGCATCCACGATTTCAACACCCGGGATAACACCATCGGAGTGTTGCAAAACGACATATGTCGCAATAACGGCCAGGGACAGGACAAGAACCAGCGAACCCATACGCACCCATTCCGGATACCGCCGCAGGCTGAGCGGCTGCTGAATACGAGGAAGCTGCTCAGAAGCCAGATTCTCACAATAAACATCGTGTAATATCGTTGACTTGATGATGCGCTGCCCGGTTTTTCTGTAATTTCCCATAAATAGCCAAATATCCCCGGTACAGGAAATTCTACCTTCTTTTACTTTGTTATAAAACGATTATATTGCACAAAAACACAGTGATACCGTCGCGTTCCACCGGAAACTCCACGAAATTACCACGCAAATACAACGCTCCCTCAGGGTAACATTGCCCAGTTAAGCGCTTCTTTGGAGTTTCACGGTAACGCATCGTACACAGAGCAGTGGGAAGGCACTGTTATCCGTCATTGGATTGACGGGAGCTTGTCATGCCAACGGATGGTGCAAAGCTTGCCAGCGCCACAAGCTGTTAACGGCGTATTTATCACGGTCAACAAGCACCAGACCCATTGCATTTTCGGGATGGATCAGGAAGAGTGGCAGACCCACATCACCGGCCTGAACCACAAATCCGGCAACAAAAGAATGGCTCGCCCTTTTCAAGAACTGCAACGCAGTATTGCGGTTTCGGACGGACTCAAAAAACTGCATTTCCAGGTAATTTAGGGTATAGAACATGCCTTCTACGCCAACGCTTCAAGCTGGGTCAAAACCTCGGCATCAGAGACCTGGCGGAAATCACGATACCACTGACCAATAGCCATGAACGACTCCGGCTGCAGCGGACACACCACCTCATCAACCCGCGGCTCCAGTTCATGGACAGCCTCCGGTGGCGCCACCGGCACGGCCACCACAACACACGCAGGGTCTTGCACCTTCACCGCATCGATGGCGGCCCGCATGGTCGCACCGGTCGCCAGACCATCATCCACCAAAATGACACAGCGCCCCTTCAAAACCGGCCATGACCGATCACCCCGATAAGTTCGTTCACGGTATTCCAGCTCCCGACTCTCCTGCTGCACCACTGCGTCAATGGCCTCGGGAGAAACCATTGCCTGGCGCAGCACCCCGTCATTCATCACCTGCACACCCCCGCTGGCAATGGCCCCCATCGCCAATTCAGGATGACCAGGCAACCCCAGCTTGCGCACCAGCATCACATCCAGCGGCGCATTCAGTGCCCTGGCAATTTCCGCCGCCACCGGCACCCCGCCACGCGGCAGCGCCAGAACAATAACATCATCACGCCCCGCATAATGTTTCAAAAACTCTACTAACGCATGGCCAGCAGTGTGGCGATCGGGAATGGGAACCTCCATGATGACAGAACTCCTGTTTGCAGATAGCGTCCAAGGTAGAGAAACGAATGGCTCGGGCTTTTCCTGTTTTCAGGGTGGAAAGATTTTGAACCGTAATTCCAATTTTCTCGGCTAACTTTTTTTGTTTCATCTTTCGCTTTGCAAGCATAATATCGACATTAATTATTAACTAAATTAGCAATGCCGAACTAAAATACGAAACGTAACGGGTTGCGAACAGGACATGATTACTCAGACTTCTTCCGCCGCCCCGCGACGCTGTTGCGCAAATAGACAGGAAGCACCTGCGCAGCGGGAAGCGGCACAACTCCTGCTGACAGATCATGCGCCGCCAGAGCGGCTACATCAAGGGCATGAGGATAGCTTTCCGGGTCGCTGCTTTCCAATCGTGTCGCCATGCGTTTACGCAAACTCTCGCCGTGGCTGTGCCAACCGGGACCGGCCCCGTGCCAGCCACTTCCCGCAGGCAACAGAACGGCCGCTGGTGCTGCCAGTTGCTCATCTCCCGCTGGCCGCATGATAGCGCCCGGTTCGGCTGTACAACGGCTCCAGTACAGCTCGCCCATGCGGGCATCAATGGCGGCAAGTACCCGGTTAACTCCCGCTTTGCGTCCCGCCCCCTGGGCCAACGCAGTCAGGGTTGAAACCGGCAGCACCGGCAGATCAGCAGCAAAGGCGATACCTTGAGTGATACTGGCCGCAATCCGCACGCCGGTGAATGAGCCGGGGCCGCGGCCAAACGCCAGCAGATCCAGCTGTGACACCATCAGTTCAGCCTCTGCCAGCAACTGCTCGGCCATCGGCAAGATCAGGCTGGCATGCTGGCGCGGAGCAATATCAAAGCGCTCGGCAACCTCCCCGTCTACCCACAATGCAGCCGAACAGGCCTCGGTAGCGGTGTCAATTGCAAGTAGCTTCACGTCGCGGACTCCTTCTGTTGCAAAGCAAAAAACCGCTGTACCACATCGATTTTCCGGGTACGGGTCATGGCAGGCAGACTGTCAAGAAACAGGCGTCCGTAAGGTTTGCTCAACAGGCGTGGATCACACAACACCAGCGTACCCCGATCCTTGTCATCGCGGATCAATCTCCCGGCCCCCTGCTTGAGGGTGAGTACCGCTTCCGGGAGTTGAAACTCCATGAATGGATTGCCTCCCCGCGCCCGCAACGCCTCTATGCGTGCCTCCGTGATCGGATCACCGGGTGAGGCGAATGGCAGCTTGTCGATAATCACACAGGAGAGTGCTTCCCCCCGCACATCCACCCCCTCCCAGAAACTGCTGGTTCCCAACAGAACCGCGTTACCCAGTTCACGAAACCGTTCCAGCAGGCGGCTGCGTGGCATTTCCCCCTGAACCAGCAGCGGGTAGTCCAGTTTATCTCTCAGCTGTTGGGCCGCCCACTGCAGGGCACGGTGACTGGTGAACAGAATGAAGGCCCTGCCCTGGCTTAGCCGAATGACCTCCAGGGCTCGCTCCAGTACGGCCTCGGTATAGTTTTGGGCTGTGGGACTGGGCATCTGCTGCGGCACATAGAGTACCGCCTGACGAGGATAATCGAACGGGCTGTCCCAACGGCAGGTTTCTGCATCAGATAGCCCCATACGGCTGGAGAAGTAGTCAAACCCGGTACCAACCGCCAGGGTAGCAGAAGTAAAAACCCAGGCGATCTTCTGCTGCTGCACCTTGCCGCGGAAAATATCGGCGATGTTCAACGGGGTAAGATGGAGGCTGAAACTGCGTTTGTAGGTTTCAAACCAGTGGATATGTTCATCGGGAGAATCGCCAGTCAGATGGGTGAACCTATCCAGCAGTTCAACACTGCGCTTCAAACAATTTTCCAGCCCCTTGCCCCGCTGGGCCTGAGGCTCCAGCAGTTGCTGCAACTCCCGAAGGACTTCGTGCAGCTTCGCTACGGCTTCCTGCATGGCAGATTGTTCGGCGATGCCGCGCCAAGGCGCGCGCCGCTGTTCCGGACCGAAGGCGAGCCGCATATCCTGTACCGCTTTCTGCAACTTGTCGGCCTGGTTTTGCAGGGATTTGTCCTCCCCCGCCTCCTGCAGATCCTCGCTGATGGTATCGCGGGCCAGTTCCAGCAACTGATTGCCGGTCACACTCTGGCCAAAGAAACTGGTGGCCACATCAGGCAGTTGATGGGCCTCGTCGAGAATCAGGGCATTGGCTGACGGCAGTATCTCACCAAACCCGCTCTCTCTCAGCGCCATGTCGGCGAACAGCAGATGGTGGTTAACCACCAGCACATCGGCCTCCTGCGCCTTGCGCCGGGCGCGCATGACATGGCAATCACTGAAATCAGGACACTCCTGCCCCAGGCAGTTGTCCGTATTGGAGGTTACCATGCTCCAGACGGGCGCATCTTCGGGAACATCACTCATTTCGGAGGTATCGCCCGTGCGGGTGCGCCCGCTCCAGCTGCGGATACGCAACAGTTGATCCACCTGCGTGCGGGAGGTGAACCGCCCCTGTTCCTCGGCCAGATCGAGACGGTGGGTACAGAGATAGTTCCCGCGACCCTTGAGCATGGCAACAGTGACCGGGACGCCCAGTGCATCACGCACCACCGGCAAATCCTTGTGGAATAGCTGGTCCTGCAGGTTTTTGGTGCCGGTGGAGATAATGACCTTCTCGCCACTGAGCAGAGCGGGAACCAGATAGGCAAAAGTCTTTCCCGTACCCGTCCCCGCTTCGGCGATGAGTACGCTGCTGTTGGCGATGGCCTGCTCTACCGCCATCGCCATCTCCTGTTGCGGCTGGCGCGGCGCAAAACCGGGAATATGCTGCGCCAGCGGGCCGTCTGCGGCCAAGATCTCGCTACTGGAAAGCATGCCGGATTCTCAGTTTTCCCACAACTCGCCGGTTATCTCCCCCTCTTCCCGGGTCCACACCAGCCGGGAGATATTCCTGAACCGTGCAATAGACATCGCGCCGCGCCGGTTACGCTGACTGTTTTTCTGTCCCTCCAGGGAGTCGAGAATGACCGGGCGCGTTGCTTCATGGATTTCACAGGGTTCATAGTTTTCATCCATCAACACCAGCATGACCCGATCCCACTCCTTATCCAGTTTGAGCTGCCCGATGCGCTGACCTGACTTGCTTTCGTCAAACAGAGCCCGCGCCTTGATCTGGATGCGCTGCCCTTCCCGCCGACCCCGGCCTACCACATCATAACCGGAGGCCGAAACTTCCGGAACCTCCAGATCAAGCAGGCGGGCAGCGTCAAACAGGGCGATCTCATTGCTGATTGCGAGGGGCTTGCCGGTGGTTTTACGATATTCGGCTGCCAGGCGGCGCGCCTCGGTCATCAGTTTATTGACGGAATAGACGCCCACCAGTTGTTAACGTCCCTGCCGCGTCTGCTCGATGATGGCCCGGTTGTCACTCAGTAAAACACGGTTTCCGGCGGCAAGAGTACTGGATTTCGCTGCCAGACTGGCAGCCAATGCATATTTTTTCTGTTTCAGGCGCACATGGGCCAGCCGGTTCCACAGCTGGGCATTTCGGGGTTCAATACGGATAGCACGTTCAAGATTGGCCGCGGCGGCGGCAAGATTACCGGAATCAGCCTGAACACGGGCATCGCTCAACAGCGCCAACACAGTATCATTGGCGGGTGGTGCCGGACGGGCGGGAGGTATCGGCAGCGGTGCCGGAGTCACTATTGGCCGCGTAGCCGGTTTTGCCACCACAACCTCCTCCGGCTGCGGCGGTATGGTTATGACAGGCGCAGATGCAGGGCCCTGAACTCCGGCGCAGCTTGACAGGAGCATGGCGAGAACTCCGGCTGAGAGCAGCGCAGGCGCCCCTTCCAGACAATGTCGACCAACTTCCGGCGGCGACAATTTCAACAACTGTTTCATTGGAAAATTCCTTTCAGCAAATCGATACCTTGTTGCAGGGGGTTGACCGGCCGCTGCTGATACCCGTCAATACCGCACTCGCTGTGCTCGGCAGGTACAGCTCCATCAATGAAAGGCAACCATACTGCACCCGGACAGGTTTCCCGGCTGCGCAGGCCGGTATCGGGTTCAACCCATGCCTGCTGGATCTCCTGCGGTGCAACCAGCATCAAGGGTTGCGTACCCATTGTTTTTATCATATCACGCCAGACCAACAATGCACCGCTGGAACCGCTCAGCCCGGTACTTTTGTTGTCATCACGCCCCACCCATACCACCGCCAGACGATCTCCGGTATAACCGGCAAACCAGCTGTCGCGCAGTCCGTCGGTCGTGCCGGTCTTGCCGGCAATATCCAGCGACGAGGGTAACTGCTGGTACAATGCCTGCCCGGTACCCTCGCGCACAGCAGCCTGCAACGCCCGGTTAAGCAGATAGACCGCAGCAGGATCAGCTGCCTGCTCTATATCCAGTGGATAGCGCTGCAGCGGCTCCCCGTTGCCGGCGAGCACTTCTCGAATGGTGCGCAGAGGGGAACGAAAGCCGCCATTGGCAAGCGTCTGATACATCTGGGCGACTTCAAGCGGGCTGAGTTCGGCTGCTCCCAGCAACGCAGAGGGATAGCTGTTCAGCGGGCGATACACCCCCAGCTGCCGGACGGTGTTCAGCACCTCATCAACCCCTATGTCCAGACCAAGCCGCACGGTTGCCAGATTGTAGGAGTGGGCAAGGGCAAGATAAAGTGGCACCTGCCCATGACTTTGATGGTCATAGTTCTGCGGCGACCAACTGTTGCCGTTGGGCCAAGTCAGGGTGAGGGGCTCATCATCCAGCAGGGTGACCAGTGTATAGCGGTTCGGCTGCTCAAGCGCTGTCAGGTAGATGGCGGGCTTCATCAATGATCCAATCGGGCGCACCGCATTCACTGCCCGGTTGAACCCGGCAAAGCGGACTTTGCGCCCGCCAACCACCGCCAGAATCTCCCCGCTGGCAGGATCGGTTATCAGGGCAGCGCCTTCCAGCCTGTCAGACTCCATGCCACGAACCTGCTCCAGTTTTTTCAGCCGTTCCGTAAGTGCCTGCTCCGCTGCCGCCTGGGCAACCGGTTCAAGAGTAGTAAAGATCTGCATCCCCTCAGAACGCAAATCATCATCACGGTAGTCCCGGTAGAGCTGCTGCCGCACCAACTCCATGAACGCCGGATAGCGAGTTATGCCGCTAGGGGTTTCCGGCAGCACCCCCAGCTCCTCGCCAGCCGCGGTTTGCAGCTGTGACTTGTCGATATGCTGCTGTCCTGCCAGAGCACGCAGCACCAGATTGCGGCGGGCAACGGCCCGTTCGGGATGGCGTCGCGGATCGTAGTAGGATGGCCCCTTGACCATGCCAACCAGCATGGCAAGCTGGGACAAGCGCAGCTCCTGCAGCGGGCGACCAAAATAGAATCTGGCAGCAAGACCAAAGCCGTGAATCGAGCGCAGCCCATCCTGGCCCAGATAGATCTCGTTCAGATAGGCTTCCAGAATTTCATCCTTGTCATAATGAAACTCCAGCAGCAGAGCCATAATGGCTTCATTTATCTTGCGCCACAAAGTACGTTCATTGGTCAGGTAGAAGTTTTTCACCAGTTGCTGGGTCAGGGTGCTGCCGCCCTGAACCGTCCGGCCTGCGCGCAGGTTGACCCACACTGCGCGTAATATAGAGCGCGGTGCAACACCATAGTGGCGATAAAAATTGCGATCCTCGATTGCGAGCAGCGCGGTAACCAGCGCCTGGGGAACCTGATCGAGCCGAACCAGAATGCGGTCTTCATTGTGTCCCGGGTAGATCTTCGCAATCAATCGAGGCTCCAGCCGCACCAAGGTGAGAGGCTGGTTATTGCCGGTATCCCGAATCCGGTCCAGAGCCGAGCCATCAAAACTCAACTCGATACGCCGCGAGGACTCCTGCCCGTCCCAGAATTGAAACGGCCGTGTCACCAGCGTCACATGCCGGCCATGCGCCTTGAAGCTACCAGCCCCGTCTGCACTGGTACTGCGCTGATAACCCAGAGCCTGCAGTTCATCCAGCAGCTGCTGACGGGTCAGTCTCACCCCGGGATACAGTTCCAATGGCCGCGCATAGACGCTTGCCGGCACAGCCCAGCGTTTGCCTTCGAACTGTTCACGCACATTGATATCAAGATAGAATACATAGGCAGCCAGCATCAGCGCCAGGCCGGTAACTACAGGTGCAATATACTTGCGCCAGCGAGCCGGTGAATACTCGTTTTTATCAGCGGTTCGCCGCCTGGCGGTTTTTTTTGGTTTCTTCGAAGCCATCTGCTACTGTCTGCTAAAATTCAGGTAGGAATTCTGAACCGTTAGTTCGGAGAATAATAGTAACGCGCTATGATATATCACTATCAGACCGAGTTCCTCGGCGCGCTGCAAAACCCGGCGCTCTACGATCACCCAACATTCGGTTTTGAACTCATTGAGACCCACATCTCCTGGATCTTGCTTACCGGCCCGTTCGCCTACAAAATAAAAAAGCCCGTCAATCTCGGTTTCGTGGATTTTTCAACTCTGGAAAAACGCCGCTACTACTGCCGGGAAGAGCTGCGCCTCAATCGAAGGCTTGCTCCCATGCTCTATCTGGATGTTGTTGGCTTTGGTGGTACGCCGCAACAACCGCTCATCAACGGGCCGATACCTTTTGAATATGCGGTAAAAATGGAGCAGTTCCCTGCTAATGCCCGCCTTGACCATGTATTGCAGCAGCAACAACTCCATCCCTCACATATCGATCAACTGGCCCGTGACATAGCCCGGTTCCATGCCAGTATCGCAACAGCCGGGGGAAATGCTCCGTGGGGCGAGCCGGAAGGGATCCATGAAATTTCGATGGACAACTTTACCATATTGCTACAACTTACTGTAGATAATAAAAAAACAGACGCAATCAAGCACATCAGACAATGGAGCAACAACGCCTTTCATCGACTCATGGAAACGATGCATAAACGCAAGCGGAACGGCTGCATCAGAGAGTGTCACGGCGATATGCACCTAGGGAACATGGTGCTGTTGAACAACCGCGTGATCGTATTTGACTGTATCGAGTTCAATCCTTCCCTGTACTGGATTGATGTGATGAGTGAACTCGCTTTTCTGGTTATGGACCTGGAACAACGGGGAAAGCCGGGACTGGCTTTCCGGTTTCTCAACAAACAGCTGGAGTACAGTGGCGACTACTCCGGGCTTGTCCTGCTGAACTATTACCGGGTCTATCGGGCGATGGTACGCGCCAAGGTTGCGGGAATTCGCCTGTCACAAACAGATGCTGATTCGAAGCTGCGCATCTCTATCCAATCCGGACTGCAAAGTTACCTGTCGCTTGCAGAACGCTATACAAAAGCGGGTAAACCGCGTCTGTTCATCACCCATGGCTTTTCCGGATCCGGCAAAACCCACCTGACGCACTCCCTGCTGGAACAGCTGGGCGCAATCCGCATCCGCTCTGATATTGAACGCAAACGGTTGTTTGGCCTGCCGCCCAACGCGCGCACCGATTCAGCAACCGATGCGGGAATCTACAGCCGGCAAACCAGCCACCGAGTCTACCAACAGTTGCTGATGCTGGCAGAAAGTCTTTTGCAAAGCGGCTATCCGGTTATTGTGGACGCCACCTTTTTGAGGAAAGCAGACCGAGTCAGATTCCGGCAACTGGGAGATCGTCTGCGTGTACCGGTTACGATTCTGGATTTTCAGGCGGAGATCCCGATGCTGCGTGCCCGTATTCAGCAACGCAGTCAGCATGGGAAGGATGCTTCAGAAGCAACGTTAGCGGTACTGGAGCAACAGTTGGTTAGTGCAGAACCGCTGACAAACGACGAGCAACCCCAGGCCGTTACTATCGACACGGCGACCGAAACCACCCTTTATGATAGATTTCGGTAGAAAGAAGCATCGCAATAATCTGTTTTTTATAGAAAAATCTAAACGCGGCGCCCTTTGTTTAACTCATCCTGCAGAGCTGTCAGTTTATCCCACTCCTCCTTGGCGCCCAGCGCCGCCTGTTGCGGCCAGGTCGATGGATCAGCCATTGCAAAATGACTACCCGCTTCATGAAGAATCAGTTTTAACTGCTCAACCGATGTCGTGGATAAATCCTCCAGATCCAGGATGCCATGCTCCACAAAAAGCCCGGCAATTTTGGGACCGATCCCCTCTATTTTTTGAAGATCATGCGGACTGGAACTGCATTTGAGCTCGTCCGGAGTCAACCTGCGCGAGATGATGCCAATGGCATCCAGATACCACTCCTGGCGGCCAAACAGCCCGGTTACTTCATGATTTTTGGGGGCCTTGACACTGAATTTGGTGATCCCCCCCTTGCCACCAAAGGTTTCGGATGTCCGTTTACTGGTGTGAAAACAGAGCTGGTCAATATACCAGCCATAGCGCCCGCAGACACCGGTAAGATATTCATCTTCATCCAGAACAAACTGGTAGGCAAAACCACCATCACCACCAACTTTAGGAAGCAGGGCTATCTCTCCATTCTCATCGAGATAACCAAACTGCAGGGCATCCACATATTCATTGGTAAAAACATGGATAACCTTGATTCGAGCGTTTCCCGGGGGAGTATAATCACCAAATTCGTTGCCCCCTGCGCCGCCAACTATCTCTGACTTTACGTTATGCAATGGACTATCTCCGTTGTTCCCCGATAAAACTGTATTTTTAAGCTTAGCTTTATGAAATGATATTGCAAGCCATTTTTTCGGCCCGGACAATAAATAGAATATTCTAATTTATCAATTAATCGAATTCTGAACAGAAACGATACGAGTGAATATTCATCCGCCCCTCCCCCGCATACCTCCCGTCTTTCCCGTCAATTATAGTGAAGATACGCTCGCCTCACTGGCTGACTTGATCATCGACCATAATACCGTTTCACTACCCGACTTGTCTCAAGTTATTGTCCTGCTGCCCGATCTGCAAACCGCCCCCCGGTTACGCCGATTACTGCTTGAGTCTGCCGCAAGACATGAGGTTTCAGCGCTACTCGGTCCACAAATAAATACTTTACCCGGTTGGCTGAACCAACTTGGCAACAACCCGTCACAACCCCCGCTTAGCCCCCGGCAACGCGAATTGATGTTAACTGAAATACTGATGGAACACCCCGATCTTTACGGAAAGGGCTCACCGTGGGCCTTTGCGCACAATCTTGTTGAATTATTTGATGAACTGACGTTACACCAGGCCCAGCTGCCTGCCGATTATGCTGAATTCGTCCAACTCCTTTCCACCGCCTACAACACCGGCTCGCTGGTGCCCGACGCATTGAGCAGAGAGGCCTCGCTGATTCATATACTTTGGCATGCCTGGCATCAGCAGCTTCAACGGGAGGGGGTGATTGAAACCAGTACAGCACATCTGCTGAAGCTGGCCGCCTGCTCTGCCCGACCAACGGCCGGCACACAGCTTTTTCTGGCCGGATTTTACCGTTTTTCCAAGGCGGAACTTAGCTGGCTGAAGCGGCTGCTGGAGAGCCAACGAGCCTGCGTGGTTATTCAGGGGAGCAATGCTACTGGTATCGACAGTGACAGTTATCACCCGGACGCCATTCCCTTCAGCCTGTTCCGTCAGCTTGAACAGGTTCCGGAAACAGCTGCGCACAAAGCAAAAACTTCAGTTGAATTATTTTTCGACGCGGTCTATACACAGCAAGGCTCACCGCTGCGGGAGCGCGCCCGGATGTTTTCAGCCAGCTTGCCGCAAAGCCCGATTGCCGGACAAATATCCCTGTTTGAGGCCAGCAACTCGGACGAAGAAGCCAGGGCCATTGATATTCAGGTAAGGCGCTGGCTGCTTGAAGGTCATCGATCTATTGGCATTGTTACTGAAAACCGCCGTCTGGCCCGCCAGGTTCGAGCCCTGCTGGAACAGGGTGGTGTCTCCATCGCGGACAGCGCCGGCTGGGCGCTCTCCACCACCAGCGCCGCAGCAAGTCTGGAGCGCTGGCTGCAATCCGTTGAGGAAGAGTTTGATCAACAGCCCTTGCTCGATCTTCTGAAGTCACCTTTCATATTCGCCGGCCAGGATCGAAAACAGTTGAGAGCCACTACCTATCGCCTCGAGAACGACATCATTCGAAATGGAAATATATCCCGCGGAATAGTACGTTACCGGCAATATCTCGAAAATCAGAAGACATTGCTCCCCACTTGGACAGCACAGACCACCAGAGAGATCAGGCACCTGTTGAACCAGTTGGAGGAGGCGGCGGCTCCCCTGTCCAGCTGCCTGCGGGGAAAACACAGTCCCCATCAGTTCATTAAGGCACTGCAGCTCAGCATGGAGAGAGTGGGTATGGAGCAGGCACTGCTCGATGATGATGCCGGCAGTTGCATCATTCAGCAGATTGAACAGCTGGCCGATGCAGCAGCAAACAGTCAACTGAAAATGAGCTGGCAGGAGTTTCGCTCCTGGCTCGGCAACACTCTGGAACGCTTCAACTTCTGTCCATCCATCCCGGGGAGCCGCGTCCAGCTCATCAATCTGGCGCAAAGCGCATTGAGTCATTTTGATGCACTGATCATTGCCGCCGTCGAGCAGGAGTACCTGCCAGGGACAGGAACCCCCTCTCCTTTCTTCAATGATGCTGTACGGATCGAATTGGACCTGACTGCCACCCGGAAAAATCTTGCCGAACGTTTCTATCTGTTCCGCCGGCTCCTGCAGGCAGCACCCCGGGTACTGCTCACGCTGCGGCGGGAACAGGATGGGGAGGAGATCATTCCCGGTCCCTGGCTGGAAAATCTGCGGGCTTTTCACCACCTTGCCTACTCCCGGCAGCTCAATGATCCCGAACTCCCGTCATTGATACACAACCCCCTGGCAGTGGTGTTCCGCTCCGACACCACAATCCTGCCCCCGCCACAACAGGCACCCGCTCCATCCGTGCCACCGGGTCTGTTGCCACACTCAATTTCCGCCAGCAGTTATCAGCAGCTGATGAATTGCCCCTACCAGTTCTTTGCTGCCCGTTGCCTGAGGCTTGCAGCACCCGAGGCGATACGCGAGGCACTGGCCAAGTCAGACTATGGCGAACGGATACACCGCTGCCTGGAGGCCTTTCACAGCAATCTGCCCGGTCTGCCCGGCCCCTGGCGTGCCCCGTTCGCTGAATCCCGTCGTGGCGAAGCCACGCTATTACTGGAGCAGATCTCCGAACAGGTATTCGCCACTGATCTGGAAGATAATTTCATGCACCGGGGCTGGCTGCAGCAGTGGAAGAGGCTGATTCCTGACTACATCAGCTGGCAATTCCGGCGCGCCACCGACTATCAGCTCAAAATAGCGGAATCCGTGCATGAAGTGGAGAATTTTACCCCGTTGACCAACCTGCGGGGACGTATCGACCGCATCGATCGGAACAACGAGGGTCTGGCCATTGTGGACTACAAAAGCGGCCAGGTCGCCAGCCGGGAAGAGATCCTCAGCGGTGAATCAATACAGCTGCCCTTCTATGCCCTGTTGGCGGGTGGTGTGATAAACCGCAGTGAATACCTGCAGTTGAACAACAGTGGTGTCAAGTCACGATCTGCGCTGGCGGGAGAAGAGTTCCAGAGAATTACCAGCGGTATCGGTGAGCGCCTGAAAAACGTACTGGTCGCTATTCAAAACGGCAACAGTTTACCCGCATGGGGAGATGAACAGAGCTGCGGTCGCTGCTCACTGGCCGGGGTCTGTCGGCGGCAGGCCTGGACAGAATATCAAGGCGGAGTTAAAAAAGGCGGCACAACGCCGCCATGAAGCTTCCGTATCCGGCAATCCAGCCAGCACCGCACTCCTTGCGACCCATCATCCTGCGCTATCCATTTAGCTGTTCCCAAACCGAAAATCCATTCGGCACGAACGTTCTGTCGACATCCCAAGCAGATACTCTGTCCCTGGACGCCCTGGAACGTTCAATCCTGAACTTGTTTCTTATTATTGTATTACCAGGACTATTTCCAGGCCGGAAAATGGTAACAACAACCGGGGTTGCTGACAACGAGCAATCATATAATTTTTGTGTACAAATACAACAATTGTAACCAAAAGATGAATTTATGAAATTTGTTATCATCTTGGAAACTGCAGAAGCATAATTCACCCAGCAGGTGGATAAGCGGGAAAAAAATCAACAGCTTGCCTATCAAAAAGTTAGCATAACGCAAGAACGGTCAACAGCGACTCCCAGGATCATTACCCGCCATGACACATCTTGCCCCTGCCACTCCAGCCAATAACGCCACGGTAATGGCTTCCGCCGGCAGCGGAAAAACCTGGCTGCTGGTAACCCGCCTGGTCCGCCTGCTGATGGAGGGTGCCCGACCGGGGGGGATCCTGGCTATTACCTTTACCCGTAAGGCTGCCGCAGAAATGCAGACCCGTCTGGCGCAACGTTTGTATGAGATGGCGGCTGCGGATGATGAACAGCTGGTCAGGCTGTTGAAGCAACAGGGGGTAACACCTACCAGGGAGAGTCAGGAGCAGGCCCGCACACTCTATGAACAACTGCTCTCTACCCCTCAGACGCTGCGTACCAGCACTTTTCACGCCTTCTGTCAGGAGATTCTGCGCTGTTTTCCGCTGGAAGCCGGGGTATCTCCCGGTTTTGAACTGCTGGAGAGCAGCGCTGCCCTGCAACGGGAGGCGTGGGATGCCCTGTTCAGCGAAGCCACCATCCACCCTGATGCTGCGCTGGCCGGGGCACTGGAGACCTTGTTCAGCCACTGTGCCAGTTTGTTCAACACGCAGACCGCCCTGATGGACTTCCTTCAGCATCGCAGCGACTGGTGGGCGTTTACTGACAACCAAAACGACCCCGTAAGCCATGCCCGTGATGAACTGCAGTCACAACTCGGTATCAGTACGGATGAAAATCCGGTCAGCAGTTTTTTTTCCCGCTCACGCAGAGGAAAACTACTGGAATTTGCGCACCTTCTTGCCCGGCACAAAACCAAAACAAATCTCAATCAGGCGAAATCGCTGTTTCATATCTTGGCGGCTGAAGATATTGAACCGCTATTCCCAGAACTTCAACGGGCATTCCTGACCCGGGGAAACGAGCCGAGAAAACGTCCACCGACAAATGCTCAGGCCAAGGCGATGGGTGACCAGGGACAGGAGCAATTCCTCCAGTTGCATGATGAATTAAGCAGGGCCATTCTCGAAACACTTCAGCAACTCGCCGCACAACAGACCCTGTGCCTTTCCAGTGCCTGGTTTCTGGCTGGCCACCGGCTGATAAAACACTATCAGCGCATCAAGGAGGAGCAGCGACTGCTGGACTTTGCCGATCTGGAGTGGAAAAGCTACAAGCTTCTCAGCGCTGCCGGCAACGCTCACTGGGTACAGTACAAACTGGATCAGCGCATCGACCACCTGCTCATCGATGAGTTTCAGGACACCAACCCCACCCAGTGGCGCCTGATTCTGCCGCTGCTGGAGGAGATGGCTGCCGGAGAGCCGGAACGGCCACGCAGCGTGTTTCTGGTGGGCGACAGCAAGCAGTCCATCTACCGCTTTCGCCGTGCCGAGCCACAACTTTTCGATACCGCCCACCGCTGGCTGGCCGACCACCTGAATGCTCACAGCTATCCGATGGACAAATCCTGGCGCTCGGCGCCGGCAATTATGCAGTTCGTCAACCAGCTTTTTGGCAACAGTGAACTGAACCGGCGGCTGCCTCATTTTCACCCCCATGACACCCACCATCAGCAGTTGTGGGGACGGGTGGAGCTGCTTCCCCTGATCAAGCCCGATGAACTCGGCCCGGAGCCGGAAATTCAGGAGCTGCGCAATCCCCTGCAGCAACCCCGTATTATCCCTGCCGACCAGCGCTACTACCGGGAGGGAGAGCAGATTGCCGCCACCATCCGCTCGCTGATGGAAAGGCCCGTTGTCATCGATGGTGGCGGACAGGCACGGCCAGTGAACTACGGCGACATCCTGATTCTGATCGCCCGGCGCACCCACCTTCCTGACATTGAAATCGCCCTGCGTGAAGCGGGAATCCCCTATCTGGGCGCCAACCGCGGCACCCTGCTGGAAAGCCAGGAGATCAACGACATGGAAGCACTGCTGGAGACCCTGGTCACGCCGTACAACAACCTCTCGCTGGCTGTTGTACTGCGCTCACCCCTGTTCGCATGCTCGGATGAGGAACTCATCACGCTGGCGAGCGAAGATCAGGGAAACTGGTGGGAACGACTGATGGCACTATCCAGCCCCGGCGGCAGCCCGTTGGCCCGCGCCCGCCGCTGGCTTTCGGCGTGGCATGCGCTGGCAGGCCACCTGCCGGTTCACGATCTTTTACAGCGGGTCTACAGTGAGGGCAATGTGCCTGCCCGATATGAGGCCGCTTTTCCCGCCCATCTGCGTCCACGGGTGCGTGCCAACCTGAACCGATTTCTGCAACTGGCACTGGAGGTCGACAGCGGCCGTTACCCCAGCCTGATACACTTCATCACCCGG
Organism: Gammaproteobacteria bacterium; assembly: GCA_024277595.1. Lineage (GTDB taxonomy): Bacteria > Pseudomonadota > Gammaproteobacteria > Thiohalospirales > Thiohalospiraceae > DRMK01. The sequence continues at coordinate 19,000 of JAJRUV010000132.1, read as the reverse complement.
CTGCAGGATCTGCGCGAACTGAAACAGGATGCGCCGGACGAAGCTCCCACCGGCAGCAGCGAACCCCGGGTGCACCTGATGACCATCCATGCCGCCAAGGGGCTGGAGGCACCAGTGGTGTTTCTGATCGACAGCGCCAGCCGCAGCAAGCAGAACAACAGCTGGAGCACCCTGATCAACTGGCCAGCTGATCAGGATCGGCCAAGCCACTTCCTGCTCGCAGGCAGGAAGCAGGAAAGTGATCCGCTGACACTCTCCCTGCTCAGACAGCAAACCAAAGCGCAACAGCGGGAAGATGCCAATCTGCTGTATGTTGCTGTTACCCGGGCCAGACAACTGCTATACATTTCGGCATCTGCTCCGGCCAGAGGCGATGATCTTGGTTGGTATGGCCATATCCGGGATCAGTTTGCCGACAAACAGGAACCCCCGGCTGGAGGAGCCGTGTTATGCGAAACAGGCACCCTGCCGGAGACCGGACAACCCAGGGAGACAGACCCTCTCCCTGACATGGAGAAACCGGATCCCCGGCTGCACCAGCCACTGCAGATCGGCCCTGACAGTCTCGAGATCGCCCCCAGTCATCAGGGCAATCATCAGGTAACTGGAGGCGACCCCGATGGACGTCTGCGCGGGATTATTATTCACCGCATGCTGGAACTGCTGACCCGCAAACCTTCTGTTCAGAAGAAAGACCTGCTGCTGCAGATCGCAGCCGAACTGGCTATCAGCAGCAATGCCGCATTGCTGGCAGAGTGCCACCGGGAAACAGTAGCGGTGATCCAGGAACCGCATTTCCAGTTCCTGTTTGACGACAAACGTTACGCCGCTGTTTACAACGAGGTAGCACTGGTCTACGAACTAAACGGAAAAACCATCCATGGGGTGATCGACCGCCTGCTGGTCGGGAACAAGAAGATCACCCTGATCGACTACAAAAGCCATCGCAACGCAACCCCGGAAACAGCGACACAACTGGCGGCGGCCTACCGGCAGCAGATGCAGCTCTATGCAACCGGCATCCAGCAACTCCGGCCGGGAAAACCGGTGCGCGCTCTCCTGCTGTTCACCGCCTGCCGGCATATCCACGAGGTTACGGACAGCTCGTCAACAAACTGATTCCAAATCGGTGCCGAAGTTCTTCAGTTGATCTGGTATTCGGAACTTTTATTTAGTGTCGGGTAAGAAATGATAGCCTGATTATTTCAGAGGGAGAAAAGGACTATCGGTAGAATCCGTTCTCCGCTGTGCAATTCTAGAGCAGTATCATCAATTGAGTGTGGAGAGGGGTAAGATGCTGCGTATTGACAGTCACAGTGACTGACTCCAATCCATGAACCGAGTGACAGCCCCCTATTGCGGGATAGTGTTCGTCTTCTGGTTCGACTACTCAAGCAAGCAGAAGGACTCGCGGCAAGTGTATACCAAAACTACTTGGAAGTGCGGGATTTTTGAGTCTGGCTGAAACCGCAATGCTGCGTTGCAGTTCGCAGAAAATGGCTCGCCCTTTTCAAGAACTGCAACGCAGCATTGCGGTTTCAGACGGGCTCAAAAAACTGCATATCCAAGTGGTTTGGGTATATTCCGGCCCACCATCTTCGATGGCGGGGTGATATCCCTACCTGGAAGACGCTTTTTTAGCCAGGGTTTTTGAATGCCAGATCGCCAGCTTGTGCTTGATCGATTTAACCGAGACCTGATCTTCGGGTAACGCCTGAATTATTTTGTCGTGGACCAGCAGCCGATAAATATACAATGCCTTGTCGTTAGCGGAATCGGTTGCCTCGAACTCTACAGCACCACGTTCTTCGCCGTAACGCATGCCCGCTTCAATAGCTCCCTTGTACAACTCGGACTCGTTTTTCAATTTTTTCATACCTGCCTCTATGTGTGGATGGACGGAATATTATTTGTTTTTCAAACCGGCAATCGCTTCGACAGCCAGCCGTTGCGTGTATTGATTGATTTTGCGATGCGATGGCATCCAGCCCGCAAGAAAACGATAAAAATCGGTCCATGCAATGGCAAACATGCTGCGCCATTCTTGCTCCAGTTCGTCCCGGTCCAGCCCGGAGTCTGCCAGTGCCTGTTTTAATTGGGCAAAATAATAGCTCAGCAGTTCATTCTGCCACTGTTCACACTGCTCTTCACTCAAACAGCTTCCCAGCAAATACACCACATCTTTCATGCCGCAGCCACCGCCCACATACTGAAAGTCAACGGCGACCTGCGTGGCAGCATAACAGCGGGCCACCCGGCAGGCATCACCACAGCGCGCACTCCAGTCACGGTACCAGTGCATCTCTACCTGGTATGATTTGATTTTTCGTGCATGAGATCGCGCGGTATTCCAGCCCCGTGGATGGGCCGAAGCGGAAGGAAGAACGATGTATTTCACCACAACAGAGCTACCCGACCCGGGTCCGGCAAGCCCTAGTTTTACCAGTTCACCATAGCCACTCCATAAACTTTGAATGGTGGTCCGGGATGTGATTTCCATCGCACCGGTAGCATTCAATACAAATTCCTGAAGTTGTTTGTTCATGCACTCAAAAAAGTGTTTACGCCGCTGGCCAGTATTTATCGCCACGAATGGCGGAGAGGGAAAAGAAGAACAGGATCAGCTATTCCCGCCCCATTTTACAACAGGGGCAAAAAGCTCGCGAACAATATCAATGCAGCAGGTTACGGCAACGCACAGCATGCCCGGCGTTGGAGGCTTTGGCGCCGCATAAAATAATCATTCATGTTCGAGACCAACAAAAACAGCAGAATGAATTGTCAGACAAACAGCCATTGTCATTCAAGATAATTCACACCGGCATCCCGGCTGAGCTTGTCATGATAATACTTGTATTTTACCAGTGTCTCCATGCCGTGACACTCAACACAAAATGTCTGTTTGATCCCTTTGCGGCGTAAAAAACTGTTTAGCGCATTGCCGTCCTGATTCTCTGCAATCGATGATGGTATTTGTGATTTGTCGGCCGTCCAGCGATGGGGGTCATGGCAGGTGATGCAGGCGATGACACCGAACTCATCAATCTCCCCCGATTCATCCACTAACGGCATACTCTGTGGATTGGAACGCAGCACCAGGTCTTTGTACGGGTGACTGAAATGCTCGACGATGGCCTTTTCAGCAACCTTTTTTTCCCGGTGACAATCGAGACAAAGTTCATCCCGCCTTAAAGCCGGTTCGTCACCCTGCCAGGGCTGAAATTCACCAGCATAGAGGAACGGCGCCTGGCCATCGCCGCGGTGCATGGTGTGACAGGTGCCGCAGACTCCCCCCTGTTTCGGTAATTGGTGGAAACGGTCGCGGTAATCCCGGGCGGTGATGCGCAGGTCGTGGTCACTGTTGGCCACGGCATCGTAGCCATCGTGACAGAAGCTGCACAGCCGGCCCTCACGGTGATTGAACTTCAGCAACGGGGTACCCGGCTCGCCGCCGTGAAGCGAATGACAGGTGAAACAGGTAATTCTTTCAATTTTTTCATCTCCCATGTGCACCGCTTGATCCAGTTTTATATCGACTGGATGAATCCCTTTACGACGCGCCTCGTCCCTGTCTCTGGCGTAGTGCCGCTGGTGGCACGCCTTGCACAGTCTGCTGTCATCGCGGGCAAAGGGGAGCAGTGCCTCACTGGCGGCACCATGAACCCGGTGGCAACTCTGGCAGATCAGCTGTCGCTGCGGCCCCAGCTGCGCCCCCCTCTCCGCCAGTTCATCCGGTAATCCGCGCTGGAGCTTTTTGTCCGTCGCATAGCCCTTCGCATTGGGATACGGTGGCGGCGTGAGAACGATGCCTACCGGATGGTTGATGCCGCGCCGCGGTCGTTTTTTATCCAGTGCACTATCCAGTTTCGACTCATGGCAGCGGTGACAAAGGCTGCCCTTCCGGTTCAGCACACGCATCCAGGGGTTCGTATCGTCACTTTTCCGGGTGACCGGTCGTTCGGGATCAACGCCGTGGGGAGTATGGCAACTACCGCACGAGAGCTGCTTGTCTCCCACCAGTGGAAACTCTTTGGGGATTTCATCCCGTTCGGTTTTCTCTTTTTTCTCTTTGCGCCGATGGTGGATGTCGGGGTGCTGCTCGCCACGTCCGATGGCGCGGCGCGAATCGATTATCACACCGTGATGACAGCTGTAACACATCTGCGGGGTTGCTACCGGTGCAATGCCATCCTGAACCCCCTCACCGGAAACATATCCTGCCGCCCAGGAGAGATGACAAGTGGCACAGTTCTTTTGTGACGTCACTATTTTTCCGGTGATGGACCGGCTCGTCTCAACAGCGGGTGACAGACGATAGACCACTACGCGACTGTCACCTGCATCCACCACATAGAGTCGATCCCTCCAGACAGAGACTCCCACCGGCGTACCCAGACGAATGGGCGCCCCGCTGCGCTCGGACAGCAGCCCCTGAAACCGCCCGGCCAGAAACACAGACACGGTACCGCGATAGCTGTCACCGACGAACAGCCTCCCATCCCGGGCAATGGCCAGACCGTTGGGGCGATACAGCTCCCCCGGCGCAAGACCGAAACGGGCTATCCGGGTAAAATAGCGTCCCTTGCGATGAAACGCCTGCACCCGGCTGTTGAGAACATCCACCACATAGAGATATCCGTCCCGATCGGCATCGATCTGGAAAGGATAGCGGAATTCCCCCTTGCCCTCTCCGTACTCTCCCCAGCAAGACAGCGGAGTGCCGTTTCGCAGATCATGACGGCATAGCCGGTGATTGCGCCGGTCGGCCCAGATGAGCATCCCGTCCAGCACTTTCAGGGCCACCGGCTCCGGTGGCGATTCGCCGCTGAGCGGGATCGCATGGAGAAAATGCCCTCGCAGGTCAAACACGACAATGCGGTGGTTGCCGCTGTCAGCCACATAGAGACGCTCACCACCGGTGGCGATCCCCATCGGCAGGTTCAGTCTGCCTTTCCCCTCGCCATAAAAAGCGAAGCGTCGTCTGCCCTCGGTATCGAACACCACCACACGGCCGTTGACGCCATCCAGCACATAGGCAGTGCCATCATCACCAACCGCCACGTCACTCGGCTGATCGAGATCGGCTGCCAGAACGAACAAGGCCTGCACCTCGGCAGCAGCCAAGGGCTGTGGCGTGAGAGCACCCGTTGCCAAAACCATTGCACAGACTACAGCCAACCGAATAATCCGGCTCCGTTTAGCGTAACAGTTCATCGATGCGCAGACGCTCATCATCTTCCTCGAAGCGGTTGAAGAAACGCACAATGGTATTCTGACGAATGGCGCGCAGCTGTTGCGGGGATGCCCCCAGCGCTTCCAGATCGAGCAGTGGGGACTCCTCTCCGTGACAGGCCTTGCACTCCGGTCCTTTCTTCTCCAATGGCGTGTGCAGGCGCGCCTTGAGTCGGCTCTTCTCCTCCGGCGACCCCTCCTGCCAGACCCGCTTCACCTCTTTGGCCAGCGGATGTTCCTGGAAGATCAGTGCAACTTCGCCGTGGGAAAAAGGGGCGATGCGGGCACCAGGCTGCGGGATAATGGATGGAATCTGTTCATCTTCCGCCACAGAGACAGCATCCGCAACCGGCTGTCCGGGCGCCGAACCATCATCGGCCAGCCAGCGATATTCCAGCTTCACGCCTTTGGGTTGCAGGTGACAGGTCTCACAGCTCAGATAGCGGCTGTGCATATTGAGAAAGGTACGAGTCCGCTCATTTTCCCGATGCGGCAGGGACAGGTGGCAGAGCATACAGAGCGGCGGTCTGCCCACCTGCACTTTCACTTCACGATGGTGAAACGGGGGCAGAGAAAGCTCATCGAGCACCTCCACCGCCTTGTGTTCCCGGATCTGCTTGCGGGCCTCATCCAGCTGTTTGGCGGTCACTTCGGCCCTCTCCACCAAATCCGGATAGAGCGGCGCCGCCCATGCCCCGGAGAGGGCAGGCAGCAGCCATGCCATCAGTATCATGTTACCTTTCACTGCGTTGTCCCTTGCGCCGGCGCGGTCTGCTGCCAAGCATTCTTCGCTGGAACGCACTGCCGCCGAACAGGGCATAGGTAACTCCCTTTTTCCGTTTGCCGAACACCATCCACAGCAGGGTGCCACCGCCGACTATCACCACTATCGGCACCAGAGCGGTGAGGGCTTTGACCGAACCGGATTTCAACCGCGCCAGATCGAGCGGAACCGTTTCGTCGATAACCGGGATCAGATCGATATCGTGCATATCAGTATCGACAAAGGCTCGGTTAAGCGGATGGCCGGCAAAACCGTGACATCCTTCGGCAGCGCAGGTATCGGCCAGATTATCGGCATGAGTGGATGAGTCCGGCTCATCCTCCCGGAGTATGGCATGACGCAGACCATCAGGGGCATGACAGTCGATGCAGGATGCACCCTGTTCCACACCGCTGGCCAGCAGCCGCCCATGCAGGGTCATGGCGTAGCTGTCACTGGCAAGAATAAAACGGGGCCCTGCCGGCTCCTTTTTGCCTGTCTGCGGGTTTTCGATCTCCACCTGCGCCATGCGCTCATGATCGGCGTGACAGTCGTTGCACATGCGGTTGTGGTCACTCTTGTTCCAGCGCGCACCAATGAACCGCCGCAGGATATGGCCGCCGAACTGGTTGAGCCACACCTCACCCTGGTGACAGGTGCCGCACTCGGTCTCCACATGGGCGAATGACTCCTTGAATCTGGGCAGATCCCTTGCGCTGATGTAAAGCTCGTTGCTGTGGCATCTGCGACAGGAAGGATTGGGCTGCTCCGTAATCTCCTGCAGGCGGTTGCCGCCGGTGAAGCCCTTGCTGCCCCCCTCGCCATGCACCGATTTTTCAAACTCTTTCACCACCTGCTTGTGGGTATAGGACTCACCTCCGGAGGGCTCCTCCACGTGGCAGGTCTCGGCGCAGTCCACCCCGGTGTTCTCCACTTCATGAGGAAAGTCACGAATCTTGCGGTGACAATCCTTGCACGGCACGCTGCCATGCAGCGAACTGAAGTAGTGAACCTTGTCGATACTGGCGCTGCGCAGAACGCCCTCCTGATCGATATAGTTCAGTCCCTCAAGAGCATGGCAGGAGAGGCAGCCATCCGGATCACTCTGCCGCTGTGCCGCCACCAATTCGGTGACGGTAACGAACAACACTACCAGAGTACCCAGCAGCACCAGCACTTTGGGCCACATGCGGCGCCCTTCCCCCGCTGCCTGCGGCTCGCGATGGATGGCGATCCACTTCGGCTGGGGGTGGTATTCCACACCCTTCTTCTTCCGTTTCGGCTCCCGAACCGGCGGCGCGGCCAGCCAGCTGATAGCATGCCAGTCGCAAACATCCGCACACTCGTGACAGGACATGCAGGAGAGCTGATCCACCACGGCGATCCGATCCACCATTTTGATTGCACCGCACATGCACTTCTGCGCACAGATGTTGCAGCCGGTACAGCGGCTGCGCTCCACACGGATATGGCGGGTGAAACGGAATTTCGCCCCCAGACGGTTGACCAGGCCGTCGAAAGCGCCGATGGGACAGAGAAACTGGCAGTAGGCGCGCCCCTTGCTGGCGAAAAAACCGAGCAGGAACAACAGCGCGAGATTCACCAGGCCGATGGCGGAGAACAGGAAGGCGATCCCCATCACCCCGCCACCGAACGCCTCGAAGATGCGCGGCACGGTGATGAAGTTGCACAGGGTGCAGGCGCTGATCCCCAGAATCGGCATCAGCACCACGAAAGTGGCCAGGTAACCGTAGCGGATCGGCACCTGCGGCAGGGCGCGGTATTCGATCTTCCAGCGATCCGGCAGCAGGCGGCTGACCAGCTCGGGAAAGCCACCCACCGGGCAGATATAGGAGCACCACATGCGGCCGAAGAAGAAGGTGGTCACCATGATCACGGCAAAAAACACCACACCGATCAGCGCCACACTGATCTGGGTGGTCAGGTCATCCAGGCTCATGCCGGGAAAATAGAGATAGAAGCGGCGCATGCAGAGCTTGCCGCACAGATCGGGATTACCCGCCAGGCTCGGGATCAACAGGAACGGGGCGAAGAACAGCAGGCAGGAGAGGAGCAGCAGGCCGTAGCGGAACTTCTGACCGTCGGGGATCGCCTTGAACCGGTCGAGCAGCTTCATCGATTGAACTCGTGGCAGGCCATGCAGAGGGTGCCATCCTTGGCGGGTAGCCGCAGCAACACCTCGTTTTCGATACGCTGGTAGGAGAGCGTATGGGTTTCGCCACGTTCCTCGGCCAGCGCCGCCAGCCGTTCCCGCTTGTCCTCCCGGAACACCTGGTTCCAGGGGTGATCCCGGTAGGTGATCCCCTCCTCCAGATCGGTATCCGCCACCTGCCTGCCCGCCGGTCTCTGCGGATCGATCAGGCCGTGCTGGTGGGTGGCGTGACAGGTGACGCAGGTGATCGTGCTGTCCAGGTCCAGCGGCAGAATCACACCGTGTTTCCGTTCCGCCCGATCGATACGCTTGAGCATCTCCCTGTCCGGCTCAGCCTGGTGGTTGAGGGCGTTGAGGTGGGGTGTTTTCAGGTGACATCCGTAACAGAGTTTCTCTGGTGGCAGGCGGAACTCCAGCGCATCACGCAAGATATCCTTCTGCTTCGGATCGGGCGCCTCCAGGTGGCAGTACTCGCACGCCTTTTGGTCATACTCGCCCTGTTCATCGAGCAGGATATGGATGTTGGGTGGCCTGTATTCTCTCTTGTCGTGGCAGCGGTAACAGAGATCGGTCAACCGCCGGTAAGGGCCGCCACGATGGAAGTCGTCGGCACTCTTGTCCACCTGGTCGAACGGCAGTTCATCGATATTCCCGATACCGTGGCAGGTCTTGCACACAATGCGCCCGTCGTTGGAGAGGGGGAACTCTTCCGGCACCTCCATCTCCTCCGGCACCGGAACATCCACCACATGATGCAGGGGCGGCAGTTTTTTATCCTCCTCTGCCGATACAATGATTGCAGGAATCAACAGGACAATCATGAAGATCAGCCATTCGACAATATTCATAATCCCGCCTGCACCGCTTCACCGTGGGTGTGACAGGCACGACAGTCACTGCCCCGCTCATGGACGCCGGACAGGCCGTTGCCGGTATCCTCACCGCCCGCATCCAGCAGGATCTGCATCTGGTGGCACAGCACACAGAGCCGGGAGTAGTCACCATCGGTGGTGACGACACGGTAAGGTTTTTCCCGCATCGCCCCCTCCAGTCGCGAAACTCCTTTGCGGGAGTCATCGATGATCAACTTGCCGTTCTCTGTGCCATGCATGGCGTGACAATCGGTACACTCCACCACGCTGCGGTAGCGATAGCCGGTGCGCAATCCGGCATAGGTACGCTCACCCGAACCGGCGCTCAGGCCGTGTTTGTCGACAAAACGCCAGGCATCCTCCACGGCAATCAGAGGGTCGCTGAAACCATCACCCGCCAGTTCGAATCCGGGTTGCTGATGATCCCGATTGTGGCAACGCAGACAGAAATCGGCGATACGGCGGTAGCGGGTGTTGTAGCCGGCGGCATCGGGGAACGGGGTGAGATCCCGCTCCGGCTCGAAACGGCCATCCATGTCCGAAGCCAGATGACAAATCAGACACTGCTCATCCCGTAATGGAGCAGCCTTCCCGGCAGTGAAACCGTGGGGATGACGACCGGCCAATAACGGCGCTTCGGGAAGATCCGTTGCGTTATGGCAAATAACGCAACGGCGCGGCTGGCCAGTACCGTTGCCCCCGTGACAGCCGGTGCAGGTTCCGTAGCCCCGTTCACGCACCAACGGACGAATGTCGGCGGCTTCCGGATGAATCACCGCCAGAGCATGACAGGCATTGCAGTCAGCAAGCCCCCAGGCGGATCCATCTCCGCCGTGGGAGGCGCCGAGGATCAGATTTCCGCCCTGTAGCACCTCATCATCGTCTGCCTGACAACCAACCAGCAACAGGGCGATAAACACCAGCCGGATCATCGGCGCATCTCCCGGTGGCAATCAGCACAATAGCGCGGATTGTGACAGCGGCCACAGTCACCCGGATTCATGCGCGCCTCGATGCCGTGCAGGGTACGGTAACCCAGGGCATGCCCCTGATGTCGTGAGGAATCGCGGCGAAAATGACAATCGGCACAGAAGTTGAGATCGATATGACAAATGCGGCACTCCCCCTCATCGAGGCGGGCATCCTCACCATGGTGTTGCCGGTAGTCGAAATCGTGACTGTCCGGCCAGGCGGTTGCCGGATCCGAATGGCACAGATCACAGCGCCAGGAGGCACTCTGCCGGGTCATGTGACATTCGTGGCAGATAGCCGCCAAGGGCTCGTTGGCGATGGTATTCAGTGTTTTCAACGATTCAGTGTCGATAACTTCATTCTTGCTGAAGGGGTGACACAGCAGACAGGGATCCCCCCCCTGCTCCATCACTTCCCGATGGGCATTGTGGGGGTAGTAGATGTCAGAGCGTTGCTCGCGTTTTTCCCACCAGGTTTTTTCCTTCTCATCGGGCAGCGGATTTTCCGCCACAACGGAAGCAGCCAGGACAAACAGCAGAGAGAGCAGCGTCTTCTTCACCGTACCGACTCCGGTTTGTACCTGTCAAAGTAATAACTCAGGCGTGCACCGGCACGATATTCATCATCCAGGCGGCTGTTCCGGAGATAGCCCGCGAACAGAGAGAGATAGAGATCGGCCCGAACCATCCGCTCCACCTCCAGTTCGACACCAGCGGTGCGATCCACGCCATACAGCTCCTTGTCCTGATATTGCAGTGTACTGCGCAAGTGGACACGGTTTCTGGAGCTGACAGCCTTGCCAGCCTGGAACCAGATTCCGCTGGTGGCGTCATCGCTCAGTTGCAAGAAGTTGAGTTGCACCTCCATCCGCAAACCGGAACTCCGGGACAGCTCGACGCCACCGGTCAGACCATAACCCGCTTCACCCTGTTCCCGCGCCACCCGGCGGCCTCCGGCAGACCACTCCACGCCTTTGCCAGGCCGGTAGTGGAAATCCCCACGCCATACCGACTGATGCCCCGGGGCATACAGCGAGTAAAAGCGCTCCCGAAACGTCAGCCAGGGCTGTTGCGGTTGATAGATTTGCCAGGAGAGCTGCCACCGACCCTTTCCGCTGACATCGCCCCGCGCCTGCGCGGATAACTCCTCGGCACGCCCCTGCTTCAGGATATACACACCGGAAAACAGATATTCGATGCTGCTCCGGCTGCGGGTACTGACACCCCAGCTCAGGCGATCGCTGCTTGCGCCGTCCCGGTAGTGCTGCCAGCCCAGCCTGCCGCTGAGCAGAGCACTCCGCTTGTTCCGGGGGCGAAAATGCAACTCAATACCATACAACGCATTCCCGTCGATAGAGCGGTAATCATCGATGCGACCGGGTACACCGCCATACAGTTTGATAGCGAGTTGCCGTTTGCGCCAACCGAGCTTGACGCCATCCAAGGTGTAAAATCCCAGGCTGTCACTACGCTGTAACCGGCCGAGAGTCAGCACTGTGCCGGATGGTGACAGCCGTTTCTCGACAAACAACCGATAGAGCCGAGCCTCTCCCCCGCTGTTGCCGTGGCGCAACGCAAAAGAGGTGCCGGAACGCACCTCTTGCGCCCGGTTATGCACGGTAAATTCACCGTGCTGATCCAGTCGCATATCATCATCAAAATAGCGGTTATCCACCTGTATCCGCGTATCGAAACGGCCAACCATTTCGGCACCGGCCTGCCCGCCGGCCAGCGCCACAGACAGCATGAGCACTGCCCGCAGCAACCACTCCCGGCTCACCGCACACGCTTGTCTTCAAGGAGATAAACACTGTTCCCACTGCGTTTTTTCAACAGCGCCCAGCTCACCAGAACACCCAGCGCCAGTACGCAACTGCCACAGGTGGAGCACTGCCCGTTACGGGGCAGCGTGCAGTTGGATGACAGGGTGATATGACCAACCGCCAGACCTGCTCCGGTCAGCCAGGGCAACAGTTTTCTGGCCTTATGCTTCATCAGCAGACCCGCCTTCTGCGTATCTGCCGCACGGAAAACCACAGCAGTCCAGGCAACGGCAACCACAAGACACTACCCCCACCCCCGCTGGATGAGCTGCCGCCAGATGCCGTTCTGCTGATAGCGGAAGCCGCATCGGCAAGCGCATAGTAGCTAAAATGAGTGGTCTGAAAGACAACCATTCCATCCATCTCGTCAGTTCGTGGCTGGATGGTGACGATATCGCTCTCACTCAGCACCGACCATGCTGCTCCGTTGGCTGAATAGAGCACGTTGACTTTGCTGATATCATCCTGACTACCGTCATATGGCAGCTTGACCAGCACGCCGGTGAAACTGTTGACCGGGTTGTTGCGGTTGTCCTTCGCCTCCAGCAGAAACACCGGCGAAGCCAGTTCTCCCATGCCTGCGCTACGCGCCGCTGAACTTACTGCATCCGGAGCAATAGCCACTCGCAGCCGGTAAGAGGGGAATACCTGTTCATTGGTGCCATTCAATTCCGGCATCACTGCCACTTTGCGCAGTTTTTTCTCCCCGTAAATGGGCTGATAAAGCAGCATATCACCGGTATTGAAGCGCTCCAACAGTGCACTGGCGCCTTTGCCAGTGGCGCCAATGGATGCAATACCTGTTGCGGTATCGATCCTGCTGACCCGGCCGGTGGAGATACTGGCGCTGCTCGCCTTGAGAATAGTCATGAAGGGATCGACCCGGGTGACGGAAAGGATGTCGGCCACATTCTCAGTAACCAATCCATTGTCATCCATTTTCATATAGGCCAGATCCAGTTCCACGATACCCTCATCCACCAGACGCCGGTCAGCCAGTTGGGTTACCTCCTTGGAGTAACCACCTCCGAACAACCCTTCTCTGGATAACAGGGCGCTGAAAGAGCCGTTCTGTTTTTTGTTGTGGCAATCCTCGCATGGCACCGAGGCAGTGGCCGGACGGGTATTGTGCGACATGATGTACTCGTTGGACTCGGTCCACACCAGTACCGTGTCGGGATTACTCACCCCTTTCTTCGCCAGCAGCTTGTCATGCGCACGTTTCAGAGCGAGGTAGCCGGCATAATCTTCCGGATCACCGAAACGCACACTGCCATGAGAGATACGTGCGCTGACCTTGCCAAGTTCCTTTTTGGTCTCCGGATCGACGATGACCCCATATTTCTCGCCATTGCCGTCGGTACGCTCCTCGAACACGCTATTGCGCTCGGAGCGGGTCAGCACCCGGCCGCTGTTTTTGTCTTTCCAGTAGTAACGGATCCGCGGGTTGTACGGAACAATCTTCAGAGAGCCATCCTCCGCCTGGCGATAGCGGTACATGATCTGCAGATCATCGCCACGGCGATCCTTCTTGCCGGTGATATGGCAGGCCTGACAGCTAACAACATCCAGGTGCGTCCGGGTTACGCGGATCAGCGTGGACTCCGGATAACCCGCCATGAAGCCGCTGTTCTTCCAACGCTCCAGATGAGCAGTGACCATATCCTCTTGACCCGAAGGGATCACCGGCGCAGGTGAATCATTGTGGCAATACTCACAGGTTTTGGCGTTGGGGTTATAGTCCAGATCGTTACGCACATCCATATCAGAGTTGCCCTTGAGGATGTCATGGTTGGCATTCAGATCGGTATTCTTGAACCCGGCACGGAAGTAGTTGCGGGCGTGGCAAGTATTACAGTTTTCGATCTGGCGCTCTTCGCCGGTCACCGGATCAGTCCAGGTCTTACCCTTATGTACGTCATCCTGATAGTCCTCGACCAGAATACCGGTCTCCTCCTCGTACACCGCCTTCGCCCCCTCGCCGAAGCCGAAGAAGCCGCGCCGCGAGTTACTGGTGCGGTGACACATCATGCAGTTGTCGTTGCCGGGGAAACGCAGCATGGGAATCACTGTTTTTCTGGTTTCGGCATCAAAGGCAGCAGCATTCCAGTTCAGGATTGGCTCACCATCAGCATTCAGTTTCAGCGCATAGGCGGGTTCACGTCGGGAGTGAACAGGCATATACTCGGCTGCGGTGTCACGGCTGAAGTTCACCAGCGTCAGGTCTTGCGCCGAACCCTGCGGATGTTTGAGATTGAGGAACTCCAGAATCGCCGTTGCAGCGTAACGGAAATAGCCCCCACCTCTCACCAGATAGGTCCGGCGCAACTCCCGAAAGTGTTCGTAGGCATCGTCGCTATCCTCACTGTTCAGTGCCGGGTCGGTTTTCACCAGTTGGGTAAAGTCGGCATGACAGAGGAAACAGTCAGCCTCCATCACGCCACTCTTTTTCCAGTCCCAGCGGGCGATGGTATCGACATCAGTCTCCTGATTGTTCTCATCAGTGCCGCGATTATAATAATCGCCGTCCAGCAGCTTCACCGTAGCCGGATCAGTCTCGTCATAACGACGACCATCGCGATCCTTCTCCGCATAGCCACCGCCGGTATGACAGCCAACACAGCGCAGTATCCACCCGGCCGAGCCGCGATCGGCAAAGTCGTCGGCAGTGGCATTGGCCTTCTTCGCCAGCACTTCGGGATTGCTGCCCCCCATACACGCGTAGCCACCAAAGTAACCCGGTGACACCAGATGGGGCAAACCACGACGGGCGCCAAAATCATCATCCACCTCATCCCGCCCCATTTCGAAGTGATAGGCATGGGTGATGGCATCGTAGTCATGGCAGTTGGAAGAGCCACAGCTCTGTCTCGGGCTGTAGGGCTTGCCGCTGTCCAGCACATGCCCGCCACCCTCGTCCAGCAGAGGAATTGCCGGATGCAGCACCGGCGCATCCACCTTGTTGGTTTTGTCTTCAACCTCGGCGGCATCATCCCCCTCCGCCGCATGAACCAACCCACCAAAACCAAGCAGGGCAATTCCTGTCACCAGCACCAGACAGGTAAACCGTCTACCCTCTCCAAATAGTTTCTTCATATCAAATCCCGTTAGTGTTAAGCCCAGACCCGCCCCCAAATCCGCTCTGTCAGTCCCTCGATGCACAGCAATAGATAAGCCAACTTTATCAATCAGCGAAAAAACAGGGGATTGCAGCAGATGCCCCCATTAATTACCAGAAGCAAAATGGCATATAACCCACTGCCTGTGTTATTTGGCCCGATTCATGGGCGGGATTGCTCAACCAGGCAAAGGGATATGATGGGTTATATGCCTCACTCACTGAGTTAAATAACTCGACATTTATTGGGAAACAGATCACAACACCATGATATTGATGGAAAATTTTTATGGCCTCTAAATTGCTTTGTTCATCAAAGTTACAGAAAAAATATAAGGCTAATTACCACAATGAATACCAAAAATCCTCTTTTCCTCACGCTTCTCCTGGCCTCCAGCAGCTTGCTCTTGCTGGGAGGCTGCAATGGTTCGTCCAGCTCAAAAAAAGATAGCGATACAGCAACCATTAGCGGTTCGGTGTATGCGGCTCCGGTATCGGGCGCTCAGGTCAGTATCAAAACGGCTGGCGGTGAAACTGTTGCCGGGCCGGTGCAGTCAGACAGCGGCGGTAACTACAGCATCGAGATCGACAAAAACCGGTTGTCCGGGGCGTTGATTGTCGAATCTGCAGGTGGCAGCTTCAGCGACGAGGCGACCGATCTGTCGGTGAATGCAGGCAGCCTGACAACCCATGTACCCGCCGGAGCCCTCTCCTCCGGCACCACCGTGAGCCTCACTCCCGGCACCACTATCATCGCGCGGCTGATCACCGCCCACCGGAAAACGCCACAGCAGGCCGAAGAGGCGTTCCGAAACGCATTCGGCTATACACCGGACAGTTCAGTGATCCCCAGCGCCAGCGGTGGTGAAGAGGTCCGGCTCCGGGCCGGTCTGCGGGCAGCGGCCTTCAGTCAATTGAACATGGATCTGAGTATGACCGCAGAACAGCAGTTCGAGCTGCTCGCAGCAATCGCCGACGATCTGGCCGATGGAACAGCAGACGGCAGTAATGACGACGGTACGCCCGTCAAGATAGGCTCCACCGGCGAACAGCTCCCGACGGATCTGCGCAACCGCTTCGCCCGCGCCATGACCGGTTTCTTTACCAGCGCGAACAATGAGACGGGGCTTACCGCCGACCAGCTCGGAGCTCTCCCCGAGGGGAACCTCGCACTGACCGACAAGTACAAAATCGAGCGCATGCCGATGATGGGTCCGATGAAGGGCAAATCGGTCTGCACCCTCACCATCACCAACCGCAGCGACGCGACGTTGGCCACCGGTCTGACCATCTCCCAGATGCCGGTGATGCACATGGCGATGCACAGCCATTCAACACCAGTGGGTGGATGTACCGAACAGGCGGACTCCCCCGGAACCTACCAGTGCGCCGTTTACTACCTCATGGCCTCAAGGATGAACGGCACCTCCAGTGGGTACTGGGATCTGAAACTGGACGTGGGTGGAGAGGAGATCCATTTCTATCCTGCCGTGATGATGGTGATGGGTGGTGATACGGTCAAGGTGGATCTGCTGAGCCAGAACGACAACATCGCCGGAATGGGCAGCGGCCCGGAAAAGCGCAAGTATTTCCTGTTCAAGGACGGCATTTCCGGCACCACCGGCAACCACACCTTCAATCTGTTCATCGCCACCAAGGAGAGCATGATGAGCTATCCAGCTGTATCGGTGGGAACAGTGCTGAAAAACGAGATGGGTATGGATTGGACTGTGAACACCATGAGTATTGAGGTCTCCACCGATCAGACCAACTGGATCGCCGCCAGCGACAACGGCGGCGGCCGCTGGTCAGCGACCGGCATCACCGGGCTCACTGACGGCACCCAGGGCACACTGTATGTCAGGCTGACCGTTAACGGCGAACAGAAAACCGACGACGGCATGGCACCTGACGGCACCGCAGACAACGCCGAGTTTAAAATTACTCCCGGCGGTTCATCAATGAGCATGGGGATGTAATCGATTGAATAACAATAAAGTTTCCCAGGCGCTCCTCCTTGCGGGGGGGATCGCTCTTTTTTCAACCTCCGCCGCATGGGCCGCCTCCTGTTGTGGCGGTGGCTCTGCCTCTTCACTGCTGCTTCCGAAATTCTCCAAGGCAATGTCGGACGCCTCGCTGGACATCGAACAATACGATGGTTTCTGGAACCGGGATGGCGACCACACTCCCGATCCACCCGGCTCCGATCTGAACCAGTACCGCCTCAACCTCGGCTACGCCTACCGCTTCGCCCCGCGCTGGCAGGGCAGCATCACCGTCCCTTACATCTGGAACGAAAACAACTACGCCGGACTCAAATCCGGTACCAATGGACTGGGCGACACCACGGTCAGCGTCTGGTATGAAAACTTCGACGGCATCCAGTGCGTGTGGAAGGTAAAAAGTATCGAGGACTTGAAACCGGCCGCCTATTTCGGTGCAACGCTGACCATCCCCACCGGCGTCTCGCCCTACGACGATGTAGGAAACAGTTTCGACATCACCGGCCGCGGATTCTACCGTCTGGATGGCACCATCCTGCTGGACAAGACCGTCTATCCGTGGAACGCCTCGCTGCTACTCAGTTACGGCACTTATTTCAAACGCTCGGTCAACCGCGAATACGGCAACTACGTGGAGCCCTATGACAGAAGCCTCGGCGATCGGATGCTGGCAACCGCATCCCTCGGCTATACCCAGTTCCTGGAATCAATGAGCACCCTGACCTACACCGCCTCCTTCTCCGATCTGCGAGAGAACGAGGGCAAGATCGACAGTCATCGCGATCCCGCCAGCGGGTTCAGAAAACGCTCCATCGCCGCCACCGTCGCCTTCGCCACCCTCGACCGCGACTGGGTGATCAAATTCAGCTGGAGCCACGCCCTCAGGGGCGATGGATGGGGGGAGAACTTCCCCGTCACCGATGTCTACACCGTGGGAGTAAGCCATGTTTATCGCTAGCAAACTGCTGCTTCTCCTGGGATTGACCCTGCTGCTGGCCGGCTGCGGCGATACCTTCGACGATCTCAACCCATCCGGCAAGGATCGCCGCCCCGCCGTCGACCAAAACGTACCCGGTCCCCACGTCGGCCAGAACGCCGCCGATTTCACCCTCACCAATACGCTGGGCGAAAGCGTAAATCTGGCCACCGAGCTGAGCAACGCCAGAGGCGTGGTGCTCTACTTCAACATGTGGTGCCCGATATGCGACGCCCACATGAGCCACATGCGCAGCTATGTGATGCCGGACTTTCCCGAAGTGAAATTCCTGCTGGTGGACTATGTCTCCGGCTCGGTGGATCGCTCCCGCTCCGCCCAGCTCTCCAACGGCTACGCCGCCCTGAACGTACTGGTGGACACCGACGAGGCCGTACTGAACCAGTTCAATGCAACCATGGGCACCACCGTGGTCATCGACAGTTCCGGCATCGTGCGTATGAACGAAGATTACAAGGATGGCTCGAAACTGTACGATACTCTGGAGGCACTGCCGTGAGATGCCTGCTAATGACAGCCGCACTGCTGTTGGTGCAACCCCTCTGGGCGGAAAACAGCGACCCGGGAGAAAACCTCTACAAATCCCGGTGCGACATGTGCCACCAGCTACCCGACCCGGAGATGCTGACCGCCGGGCAGTGGAAAATCGTCCTGCAGACCATGCAAAAACGGATGGGGCATATCGAAATGCCGCCCCTGTCCCTAGGTGAGCGCCAGAAAATTCTCACCTATCTAAGCAAACACGCCAGAAGGCGTTGAGCAAGACAGCATGTGTCGCTGTTAGATTTTTTGTATATTTGGAATAATTTACTGTTGGCATGCCACTCAGAACCAGCAGTCCGGCAGGATGGACACGCTTCAGTACCGGATGAGGGAAACCCGACAGGAATGAGAAGTTTTTTTATAGGAAAAAATATAGTAACTCAAGTTTCGGTGTTCAAAATGGCAAAAAAACAGCTTCCGCTATGTTACGACCGAGACTCCAGTCGCATATACCCAAACTACCTGGAAGTGCGGGATTTTTGAGTCTGACTGAAATCGCAAGGCAAGG
>JAJRUV010000131.1 GCA_024277595.1 Gammaproteobacteria bacterium | reverse complement strand
CAAATACAAAATGATACTGAATCTTGTAAACCGTGTAACTACCGTAGCGATATTCCATACCTTGCCACCTTCAATAATGCTAACGGCCAGTATCGCAGATAAATCTGACCGCCTAAAGGCGGTGGTTTTAACCTTCAATCGAGACGAATAAACAGTAATCTTGTAAATATTTGTTCTTGTATCTGGAACAATAACAAGATGCAATAATTTTGGGTTCTGTCGTTATTATTAACCCGTATGGAGGTTCCGAGCAACAGGCCGAATATACGGAAGCAATCTTGTTCCTGTCATTGTGCTAAACAAGGGCTTGCAAAGCAGGAGGAAACCATGGCAGGGATGCCATAAAATCTATTACGAGGTGGCGACACAATCGAGGTTGTTTTCGGAACGACGAAAAACGGCCGCAGTGACAAGAGTTGCCACCACGGCCGCACAGATACCATGGTTTATTTTCTCAGGATGTGCAGCTCAACCCGACGGTTCTGCGCACGACCTTCCGCGGTACTGTTGCTGGCAACCGGGTTGGCGGGACCATACCCTTTTACAACCAGGTTGTCAGATGAGACCCCTTTGCTAACCAGGTGGCTGCTCACCGCCTTGGCTCGCCTATAGGAGAGTCTTTCGTTAAAGGCCTTGGAACCGGTGCTGTCGGTATAACCCGCCACTTCGACCACCATGTTGGGATGCTTGAGCAGTGATGCGGCAACTTCATCGAGAGCAGTCAGAGATTCCGGCAGCAGCTGATCAGAGCCTGAAACGAAGGTGACGCCATGCAGCACAACAACTTCCGGGATTTCACACCCTTTGGTGTCAACCTTGATGCCGGCGGCAGTAGCCGGACAATCGTCCTTGCTGTCTACAACGCTATCACTATCACTGTCCAGCTCGCACCCTTTGGCATCTACTTTCGCACCTGCCGGTGTTCCCCCGCAGGCATCCTGACCATCGGGTACGCCATCTGCATCACTGTCCACTATGACGGGAGCAGGCGCAGGCACGGCAGCGGCCTCGGCCACAGGCTCGGGAGCTGGTTCTGGCTCAGGCTCCGGAGCAGCGCCAAATGGAATTGCCAGACCAATGTTTACCAGCCAGTCCTCAAAACGTTCATGTGTATCCCCGCCCACGACGGTTCTGTCATCCTCGTCAATGCGATACCGGGCGTCCAGCCGCAACTGGGTGCCGCCTTTGGTCAGCTGGCGAAAAAATCCCAGGCCGATATTCACCATCGGGTTGGTATTGTTGCTGTCTCCGGAAAACGAGGTATTCATTGCGCCGGCGCCGATCACGGCATAAGGTGCATAACCGGGATTACGGGTAAAGAAAAACAGACCGTCAATCAGCATCCCGACCTGTTCATATTTGTTATCCGTATCACTCTGCTCAAGAATATCTCCGACCAGGCTGAACTCCATGTTCCAGCGATCATTAACAATCTTGCCGAATCCGAGCTGCAACCCAACGCCATCATCCGCCAGCCTGTCCTCATCAGCGCCGACATACGAAATAGCTGGAACAAAATAGGTGCGATTGTCAACATCGGCGTTGACCGGGGCGGCAAAGGCTCCCGTCATAGCCACCAGCACCGGCAAAACACGCAGAACTTTTTTTTTCATACATACTCCTGATAATTATGCTTTATCCTTGTCAACCAGCAGAAACACAATCGTAACAAAATGGAAAAGACAGCGTTCCAGCCGCTGCGTTATAATATACAGTACTCCTGATTAATCAACCACATTGTGGTGTTCAGGCCACAAACAATATTGACAATATCCTGACTATCCGGAAACTAAATCACCCATGAACCGAATCAAACCGATGTTTTTTTGGCTGCTGACAGCCACACTCCTGAATACCGGATGCAGCGGAGATGATAACCTGATTTTCGGCCCGCAGCAGAAAACGACGTACAGCGGCCAGTTTCTGGACAGTGCCGTGGCAAATCTGGATTACAACTCGCCCACACAGTCCGGGACAACCGATGCCAAAGGCCGTTTCAATTATCTCGAGGGTGAATTGATTGCTTTCGCTGTCGGCAATGTTGCGCTCGGCACAGCGGCGGGACAGGCAATAGTAACGCCGATAAACCTGATTCCAGACAGCAACAGCACCACTCCAGAAGTCCAGAATATCACCCGCTTTCTGCTGGCGTTGGATCAGGACGATGATCCCCGCAACGGCATCGCTATTTCACCGGCAGTCAAATCAGCAGCGGAAAACTGGCCATCAGTTGATTTTTCGGCGAGTGATTTTGATAGCAAGATAACCGCCATTGTCTCAGAGGCCGGTAGCATTGATGGCAAAATAGCGACTCTGCCCAACTCTAGCAAAGCCAGGGAGCACCTGGAGAAAAGTATCTACTGCGCATACAGCGGAGGTTATACCGGTGTTTTCTCCGGCTCATCGTCAAGGGGAGAATGGATGTTGATTATCGATAGTGAGGTTGGGGAGATTGCTGGCGTTGGCAGCGACAGCAGTGGCGCCACATTCAGGTTGGTGAAAGGCAAGCTCAGTGCCGATAGTGCCAGCTCTTTCCGGAGTGAATTCCATGCCGATACCACCACGGCACAACCAACTCCAGAGTGGACGGGCAACGTCTCCCCATCAGGAGATATCGCTGGCAGCGGAAACGCCTTTCTCCCGGATGAGAGCATTTCACTGACAGGCAGCCGGAAATCATTGACTCTGCCCGAAGAAACCAACGGGGATATCTACAGGGGCACAATACAGATGAAAGATGGATCCTCTGACACATCGAAACTCGTTGAAGTGGGGCTTGTTCGGCTGCTGATCAACGACAACACGCTAAGCGGAAAAGGTTATCTGTATGCTGAAAATACCGAGTTCGATATCCCGGCTACACCCCTTTTGTCAGGCGAAGGATTCAATTTTAGTGCCGCCGGAAAAGAGTTCATAGGACGCCTGACTGGAAACAGCATCATTATGGGCGTTAAAGACCTGTCCACCGAAAATATTGGTGGAGGAAACGCCTGTAAAACATCCTGATTCAGTGCCAATAAAGAGCCATGTATGGGGGCTGTTACCGGGAGCACACGTACAAATTTTTTATGCGCTTCGTGGTGAGCAATCACAACGACCTTGGCCAAAGACGAGACTCAAGGCAGCGGCACGAGCATCCGATAGTTGAAAATGACTTCAGGGCTTGATACTGGATTTTTCCGGTTTGACAACAGGAAAACATCATGCAAATAACCGTTAGCTGGGCTTGCAGCTATCATCATCGGCCCCGCGAATAGATTTTATTAACCCGGCAACAATATATGTCGGGTTCAGCCTGAATTCTAATGGAGGTATTTCGTGAAAGCAGTTATTCTCGCGGGCGGACTGGGCACCCGGTTGTCCGAAGAGACATCCGTACGGCCGAAACCGATGGTGGAGATCGGTGGCAAGCCCATGCTTTGGCACGTCATGAAGCTGTATTCCGCCCACGGCATCCATGATTTTATTATCTGCTGTGGTTACAAAGGGTATGTTATCAAGGAGTATTTTGCTAACTATTTTCTGCATGTCTCCGATGTAACCTTCGATATGAAACACAACAGCATGGAGGTTCATCAAAGTGCTTCAGAGCCATGGCGTGTCACCCTGATCGATACCGGGGCCGACAGTGGCACAGGGGGGCGGCTCCGTTACATCCGGAATTTTCTGGATGATGGGGATTTCTGCTTTACCTATGGAGACGGTATTTCAAACGTCAACATAACGGAGACAATAAAATTTCATCGCTCACATGACAACCTGGTTACGCTCACCACGGTGCAACCGGCTCACCGCTTTGGAACCCTTCGAATGGAGGGGCACAAGGTTACCAATTTTATCGAAAAAACAGCCAATGGCGGCTGGATAAATGGCGGGTTTTTTGTATTGTCGCCGAAGGTAATCGACTACATAGAATCGGATGAAACCATGTGGGAAGCAAAACCGATGCAGCAGCTGGTAAAAGAGGAGCAGGTTTCTGCATTTGTACATGAAGGGTTCTGGCACTCGATGGATACCATGCGTGACAAGAGAAATCTTGAAGAGCTGTGGGAATCCGGGAAAGCTCCGTGGAAAATCTGGTAGTCACAAACTTCGTACCAAGACAATAACAGAGGATAGCAACGTGGCGACAACAGGCACCTGTCGATTTTGTAACACCCAACTAAAACATACCTTTGCGGACTTGGGAATGTCTCCCGTATCTAACGCAAACATCAAGGAAGAGAACCTGAAGTCCGTGGAGCACTTCTACCCGCTACACACATACGTCTGTGACAACTGCTTTCTGGTTCAGCTGGAGCAGTTTCAGACCCGTGATGACATCTTCAATGATGATTACGCCTATTTTTCCTCCTTCTCGAAAAGCTGGCTGGAGCACGTGCGCAACTACTCCCTGATGATGATGGAGCGGTTTGATTTTGACAACGACTCCCTGGTGGTCGAGCTGGCCAGCAATGATGGTTATCTGCTGAAAAACTTTGTCGAAAAAAACATTCCGGTACTGGGCGTCGAACCGGCCGAAAACTGTGCCGAGGCCGCCAGGGGGATCGGTGTTCGCACCGTGGTCAGGTTCTTCGGTGTGGATACGGCAACAGAGCTGACCGCCGAAGGGTTCAGGGCGAATCTTCTTGTTGGCAACAATGTATTGGCTCATGTCCCGGACATCAATGACTTCGTCGCCGGGCAGAAGATAATCCTGGCCGATTCCGGCGTCATCACCATCGAATTCCCGCATCTCATGCGGCTGATGGAGCACAACCAGTTCGACACCATCTACCATGAGCACTTCTCCTATCTCTCCCTGCTGACCGTGGAAAAGATTTACGCTGCCCACGGGCTGGTGATATTCGATGTGGACGAGTTGCCAACCCACGGCGGTTCGCTGCGCATCTACGCACGGCACGACTCCGATGAGGCAAGGGTGGTCACTGCACGGGTGGAGGAGCTGCGCCAGCGTGAAATCGAGGCCGGACTCACCAAAATTCCGACCTACACCGCCTTTTCCGAGCAGGTGAAAGAGGCTAAACGGAAGTTGCTCACATTCCTGATCGAGGCAAAACGAGCCGGAAAAAGCATCGTTGGCTATGGCGCTCCGGCCAAGGGAAACACCCTGCTGAACTATTGTGGCATCAGAAACGACTTTCTTGACTACACCGTCGATCTGAGTCCGCACAAACAGGGACGATATCTGCCCGGCACCCATCTGCCGATCCGCAGCCCGGAAAGCATAGCCGAGACCAAACCCGACTATCTGCTGATTTTGCCCTGGAATCTGAAGGACGAGATCATGGAGCAGATGGCGGAGATTCGCAGTTGGGGCGGACAGTTCGTGGTGCCCATTCCGGAGGTCAGGGTATATCCATGATCTTCACCGAAACGCTGCTCCGGGGCGCTTGTGTTATCGATGTTCAGCCGCTGGAGGATGAGCGCGGCCTGTTCGCCAGAACCTGGTGTGAAAAGGAGTTTCTGCAGCGCGGTCTGAATGCCGATATCAAACAGTGCAACGTCTCCTTCAA
The DNA here is from genome assembly GCA_024277595.1 of Gammaproteobacteria bacterium. Lineage (GTDB taxonomy): Bacteria > Pseudomonadota > Gammaproteobacteria > Thiohalospirales > Thiohalospiraceae > DRMK01. Next base: position 6,030 of record JAJRUV010000131.1, on the reverse strand, counting down.
CCGCCACCGGGGCACGCTGCGCGGCATGCATTTTCAGCGCGCGCCTCACGGGGAGGCCAAGCTGGTGCGCTGTACCCGGGGAGCGATCCATGATGTCATCATCGATCTGCGGCCGGACTCGGCCACATTCAAGCAGAGTTTCGCCGTTCGCCTCACAGAGCAGAATCGGACCATGCTCTATGTCCCGGAGGGATTCGCGCACGGTTTTCAGACACTGGAGGACAATAGCGAAGTTTTTTACCAGATGTCAGCATGCTACGAGCCCGCTGCCACCAGCGGTGTACGCTGGAACGACCCGGCATTCGACATCTGCTGGCCGGCAGTGGAAAACCGTATAATATCCGGCAAGGATGCTGAATTTCCCGACTTCAGTGATAAAACCGCGCCATGATCGATCTATTTGCAAATAAATTGGAGTTCACCCGGCTCGGCCGGCAGATGCACGAACAGATTACCGAACTATACCCCATCTGCCGCAGCATTACCGGCAACGGCGTGCGCCAAACCCTGGATATCATCGGCAAAGTCATCCCGCTGACACACCATGAAATTCCGACCGGAACCCGGGTATTCGACTGGACCGTTCCCAAAGAGTGGAGCATCACCGATGCCTGGGTGGAGAACAGCTGCGGTGAACGTATCATCGACTTCCGCAACAGCAACCTGCATGTGCTGAACTACAGTGCCCCGGTGGACAAAACGGTCGGCCTTGCCGAGCTGAAGGAGCATCTCCACTCCCTCCCCGCTCACCCGGACTGGATCCCCTACCGAACCTCCTATTACAAAGAGACCTGGGGATTCTGCCTCAGCCACAACCAGCTGGAAGCACTGCCGGAAGACGACTACAGGGTGGTTATCAACTCCTCGCTCAGCGATGGCTTCCTCAGCTACGGCGAGCACCTCATTCCTGGCGAGAGCGACGAGGAGATTCTGTTCTCCTGTCATATCTGCCACCCCTCACTATGCAACGACAACCTCTCCGGGATTGCCCTGACGACCCAGATCGCCCGCCTGCTGAAAGGGCAGAAACTGCGCTACAGCTACCGCTTCCTGTTCATCCCCGGCACCATCGGCTCGATCACCTGGCTGGCCCGCAACGAAGCACAGGCACAACGAATCAAACACGGGCTGGTGGTGGTCTGCGTTGGTGACAAAGGGCCGTTTACCTACAAAAAGAGTCGCCAGGACGATGCCGTGATCGACCGCGCCGTACAGCATGTACTGCGCCATGAGCGAGATAATTTCGAGCTGATCGAGTTCTACCCCTACGGCTATGACGAACGGCAGTACTGCTCCCCCGGCTTCAACCTGCCGGTAGGCAGCCTGTCACGTAGCAGCCACGGCTGCTATCCGGAGTATCACACATCGGCCGACAACCTGGAGCTGGTCGAACCCCGGTATCTGGCCGAGTCGCTGGAGATCTACCTGCAGGTCATCGATCTGCTGGAAAACGATGCAGTCTATATCAACCAGAACCCCATGTGCGAGCCCCAGCTGGGCAAACGGGGACTCTATCGTAGCGTGGGCGCAACAGCACACCAGGCATTCGACGAGATGTCGCTGCTGTGGGTACTGAACCTGACCGACGGGGAACACACCCTGCTGGATATAGCCGAACGCTCCGGCACCCCTTTCAAAAAAATCAAGGCGGCGGCCAACGCGCTTGTTGAAGCAGAATTGCTCAAACATGGATAACCACCAGCTTCCATTCAAATCGGCGCTGGTTACTGGCGCCAGCGGTTTTATCGGTTCGGCACTCTCCCACCGTCTGGTGGAGATGGGTGTCGCCGTCACCGGCGCAGCCACGCGGTGCCGTGAGGGACTCGATCCCGAAATCCAGTGGTCGTTCGGTGATCTCGCCGACAGCGCCTATGTGGAAAATCTAATCGAACAAAGTGCACCGGAGGTGGTCTTTCACCTGGCCAGCTACGTCACCGGTGCACGGGATCTGGATATTGTGCTGCCAACGCTCCACAGCAACCTGACCAGCACCGTTAACCTGCTCACCCTGTGCCAGCAGCGTGGGTGCAAACGCATCATACTGACCGGCTCCCTGGAGGAGCCGGAAGGCGATGCACCCACTCCATCTTCCCCCTACGCCGCAGCGAAATGGGCCGGCAGCGGATATGCACGCATGTTTCACGCGCTCTACGACACACCGGTGGTCACGGCAAGACTGTTCATGGTCTATGGCCCCGACCAAAAAGATCTCAACAAACTGATTCCCTATGTCATCCGCTCGTTTCTGGCAGGTGAGTCACCACGCCTCTCCAGCGGTGTGCGCGAGGTGGACTGGATCTATGTCGACGATGTGGTAAACGGTTATCTGGCGCTGGCAACCACCACCGGCGTGGAAGGGCGCAGCATTGATATCGGCTCGGGGCGGCTGGCATCGATCCGCAAGGTAGTTGAAGAGATCCACGACCTGATGACACCCACCATCGAGCTGCACTGGGGCTCCATCCAGGATCGGCCCCTGGAGCGGATCTGTATCGCCGATCTCTCCACAACGACACAGCATCTTGACTGGCAACCGGAAATATCCCTTCGCGATGGGCTGACCCGGACCATAGAGTGGTATCGCAACCATGGCTGACAGCTACACCGGCAAGAACCTGATCTTCATCATCTCCCAGCCTCGCTCGGGATCAACGCTGCTGCAACGAGTCCTCTCCGGTCACCCTGATATCCAGACTTCGGCGGAGACCTGGCTGATGCTGCACCCGGTTTATGGGTTGCGCAGCTCTGGAATAGAGACCGAATATGGTGCCGCTTTCGCTGCAGAAGGGGTTGACGAATTCCTAAAAAACTACGCCACCGACAGCAATATCCATGACGAAGCCATTCGCAACTGGGCACAAACGATATATGGCGATGCCCTGAGCAAACAGGGCAAGACCATTTTCCTGGATAAAACCCCCCGCTATTTTTTTATTGTCCCGGAGCTGTACCGCCTGTTCCCCGGTGCGAAATTCATCTTCCTGATTCGCAACCCGATGGCCGTTCTCGCCTCGGAACTGACCACCTATGTTAAAGGGGACTGGCCGGTGCTGGGAGTTTTCCAGCCGGATCTGCTGCTGGCACCACGCCTGATTCTGGAAGGGATTGAACGGCTCGGCGATGACGCCATAACTATCCACTACGAAAAATTCGTATCGGAACCGGAGCAAAACATCTCCACCCTCTGCGATCGGCTGGGCATCCCGTTCCACGACAGTATGCTGGACTACAGCCACACCCCGGCACCGAAAGGAAAGATGAACGATCCGGTCGGCATCCACCAGCACACCCGGCCCAGCACCTCCAGCATCGACAAATGGAAAAAGATGGCAGAAGACGCCCAGTCCCGGCATTTCGCTCTCTCCTATCTGGACAGCCTGGGAGAAGAGACTCTGCAGCAACTGGGTTACTCCAGCGAGTCGATCCGCCAGGCGCTTGAGAAACCTGTTTTTACCGATGAAAAACAGCAGTTGTTGTTCCCCTGGAGCATTGCAATCCGCCACCGACAGGAGTGGAGCGTAAGAGAGCGCTTCATAGCCGACAGATATTTCGCCATTCAGGAAAAAGGGCGCCTCCGGGGGATCCTTTCCGCCACCAAAAAGAGCGCCAAACGGATGCTGCGGGAGCTGAAAAGGGAAGCCAGTCTCTCCGCTCCACCGGGCTACCGCTAACCCGCATGAGCACCCATCCATCCGAGATGTTTTCCCGCTCCATCCTTATCGTCGCCCACCCCGACGACGAGACTCTGTGGTTCAGCTCGATAGTGGACAAGGTGGATGAAATTCTGTTTTGCTTTTCCGACTATCCACCGCTCCCCTCCCTTGGAAGCGGGCGGAAAAAGGTGCTGGACAGCTATCCACTGGACAACATCTCCAGCCTGGAGATCGAGGAGAGCGGCTCCTTCAGCGGTGCTGACTGGAACACTCCGGCAGAGTCCCCCTGGGGCATGGCAATAACGCAGAGCCGACAGATAAAGCAGCGCTACCAGGATAACTACCCTCTGCTGGAGAAACTTCTGGCGGAAAAACTGCGCAGATACAGCAACGTATTCACTCACAATCCCTGGGGCGAATATGGACATGAAGATCATGTACAGGTATATCGTGCCGTTGAAAATCTGCAGAAACAGCTGTCTTTTCAGCTCTGGTTCTCGAACTACGTCAGCAACCGCTCGGCAAAACTCATGTTCAGCTATATTTCAGGATTTGACAACGAATACGTTTCACTGCCGACAAATCCGGAGCTGGCTGAAAGGATTGCGAACAACTATAAAAAACATAACTGCTGGACTTGGTACGATGATTATCGCTGGTTTGATCGGGAAAGTTTCATCAATAGTTCCTACATCGGCAATGCCAAGAAAAATTATGGACACATTTTCCCCGTAAACATGCTGAAAACCGATTTCCCGCCCCGGCCGGAGAAAGAGCCGCACAAATTTTCTCTGATTTTAAAAAAAATACAGCGCAAACTTCACAACCGCATCCAGGAGAGATGATGCTGCTGCATAAGCTGAACCAGAAAATCTGCCGCAGACTGTGTCAGCGAGACCGGAGCATTCACTCAAAGGTCGTCGCCCTGCAGCCCGATAGCAAGCTACGCGGCAACGTGCTGCTATCGTTCATTATCGACCCTTTTCTGCGCAAATCCGGAGAACTCATCTCTCATGACCACACCCACGACTGGGAATCGTCCCAGATGGCACAGACCTTCCTGGATAGGGGTTACGCAGTCGATGTTATCAGCTACCACAACAACCATTTCAGACCCCAAAAAAAATATGATTTTTTCGTCTCGGCGCGAACCAATCTGGAACATATTGCCGCCAGACTGAACAGCGACTGCATAAAAATCGCCCATCTGGATACCGCGCACTGGCTATTCAACAACCAGGCCGCCTATACGCGTCTTCTGGAGCTGCAGCAACGACGTGGAGCCGCACTGACAAACGCCAAGATGATAGTGCAAAACATGGCCATTGAGCAGGCGGATCTGGCAACCATCCTGGGCAACCAGTTTACAATAGACACCTACGGATACGCAGACAAGGAGATCTACCGCATCCCCATCTCGGCACCCGTTCTTTATCCTTGGAACGATGAAAAAAAAATTGAGCAGTGCCGTAACAACTACCTCTGGTTTGGCAGCTCAGGATTCGTTCACAAGGGGCTGGATCTGGTGCTGGAGGCGTTCGCTGCCATGCCGGAGTACCGGTTGACGGTTTGTGGGCCATTGGAGGAAGAGAAGGCCTTTGCCCGAGTTTATCACCAGGAACTGTTTGAAACCCCGAATATTGAAACGGTCGGCTGGATTGATGTCAACGGCTCCCGATTCAGAGAAATTGCCCGGAATACTCTTGGACTGGTCTACCCTACCTGCTCAGAAGGAGGCGGCGGCAGCGCCATTACCTGTATGCATGCGGGGATTATTCCCATCCTCTCCCTGCAGGCCAGTGTAGATACCGGCAGCTCCGGCATCATCCTTGAAAACTGCACCATCCCCATCATCCAGAAAGCCGTGCAGGAGCTGTCCAGTCAACCGCCCGCCCGGCTGGAGAAACAGGTCCGGCTGGCTTGGGAGACAGCACGCAACAACCATACCCGCGAATTATTTGCCGCCGAGTACAACAAGTTCGTATCACAGATTCTGCTGGGCGAAACATCCGGTTGAGAAAGAGCCGTATAGGTAAAGTTGGTTCTTCGCTGTTCCACATGGGTAATCGGGTTAAAATTAGGCATCACGAGCCTATCAGCTCAAGATTAATTTCCAAGAGTTTTATGGATTTACATGGTCCAGTGGATCCGGGCCATGTCAGTACCCTGTCACCCTCGATTGTGTCGCTGCCTCGTGATGGATTTTATGGCATCCTTGCCAAAAATCGACTCGCCTGTGTGACAGTTAACCAAAAAAGGAAATCCCCCGGCTTTGCCGGGGAGACAGTAAAAGTTTGACATATCCGGGAGTCCATCGGAGAAACTCTTGGTCGTGAGCCGGCAAGCAAACGACAGAGGAGAATCCCGATGGACGAGT
>JAJRUV010000130.1 GCA_024277595.1 Gammaproteobacteria bacterium | reverse complement strand
GATGGGAGAGCGGCCAAAATATCCCCGGTTTTTCGTTAAATAGCCCCACTATTCGCCTCAAAACCGGAAATATTTTGACTCGTTCTCCCACCAGCTCGCTACGATTACCCAAACCCGACAGACTCCTAGGGGATATAGGTCGATTGATTTTCGCTGACAAGTAGTACCTCATCTCCGCGCGTAACCTTGGCGGTTCCCTTTACCACGATCCAATGTTCGGCGCGGTGGTGGTGCATCTGCAGGGAGAGCGATGCACCCGGATTTACGGTAATACGCTTGACCTGGTAGCGCTCACCGATATCTATTCCCTCGTAGCTTCCCCACGGCCGGTGAACCCGCCGATGCACCAGATGTTCATTCCGGCCTGCGGAGTTGATCCTGTTTACGATTGCCTTGACGTCTTGCGCGGCGCTCTTGTGCGCCACCAGCACCGCATCTGCAGTCTCCACGACAATCAGATCTTCGATTCCCACTGTTGCCAGCAGCCTGCTATTCGCATGCAGGAGAGAGTTCCTCGTATTCTCTACCAGCACATCTCCCTTGATAACATTATTTTGCGCATCCCGCAGCTGGGTCTCCCATAGAGAGGGCCACACCCCAACATCTGACCAGCCAATGTCAATAGGGACGACAGCCGATTGGTAGCCGGCCTGCTGCTCTTTACGGTTAAGTTTTTCCATCACTGCATAATCGATGGAGTCGTCAGGGCACTGCTCAAAAAATTCCACATCAATCCGATAGAAATCCGTATCGTTATGGCCATTCTCGTAGCTGCGCCGGCAAGTATCCAAGATATCCGTGCGGCAATTCCCAAGTGCATCGAGCCAGACCGATGCCTTCATCATAAACATGCCGCTATTCCACAGGTATTCACCCGAAGCAATATAACTCTCGGTCGTACTCTGATCAGGTTTCTCTACAAAAATATCTATCAGGTGCGGGAGGCCACGGGAGTCATCCGCGGCCGACAGGTTGGCGGTCTTTATCGGCTCTCCCATACGAATATAGCCATATCCGGTTTCCGGCTTATCGGGAGTGATACCAAAGGTAACCAAGAAATTGTTTTCCGCCAGCGTGGCCGCTTGCCCGACTGCGGTATGAAACCCTTCCAGATCCCGGATAATATGATCGGCTGGCATGACCAGCATAATTGCATCCTGTTGATGCTGAACCAGCTCCAAGACGGCCAGCGTTAATGCCGGCGCCGTATTCCTGCCTGCTGCTTCAAAGGATGATGGTCGAGCTCTCCTCCCCTGTTTCACGCAACTGTTCTGCAACCAGAAAACGGTGTTCTTCGTTACAGACAACTATCGGGGAAATGAGCAGTTGTTCCAGGTTGGTCAAACGTTTTACTGTTTCCTGCAACATGGTCTACTCACCAACCAATGGCAGCAGCTGCTTGGGAGACGGTTTGCGAGATAGTGTCCGCTGGCGTGTCCCGGAATCGCCAGACAGAATAACGGTAGCAATTTTCAACCCCATCGCCAAACTTGCTCCGGAGTTTGTGATTCATTCCGAACGTTGCTGAAAATCACCAAGATAAAAGCGGCAATAATACCAGCAAACAATCCCATAATGGCAGATACAACAACTATGGTCGTTCTCCCTACCCCAACAGACTCCGCCGACCGCATCGGGGCTATCAGCATCCGGGTTTCACGCATATTATTCACCGCTGCCCGTATTTTGGCGATCTCTGCAGCCTGCTCCTGCTGTTCGCGCGAATTGTCAGAAATTGTGTTGTTCAAAAAGTCTTTCTCACGTGGCAGATCAATATGCAAACGCTCCTCCAGTGCCGCAAGACGCTGGTTGCTCTGCTGAATTTCATTGTCAATCATCATCAACGTCATAGCCTGAGCTTCATCACCTGTTTGGGATCTCGCCATTTTCCGGTAGCTGATGGCATCGGCAACCTGAGCCTTCAGATTTTTAATCTGATCACCCAGAAATTTTGCTGTTTGATCCAGGCGTTTCGAATCAGCGGCAAGAACCTTATGGCGATCCTGCAGTGCATTCCGTTTGTTCCTGCTCTTGTCCAGTTCGACATTCATCTCTTTTTTCATTACGTCGAAAACCCGCTGGTGATTCTGCTTCACATACTCGACTACCTGTGTCTGCAGTTTGAATAAAAATACCTCTTCCTTTTCAGGAGCCTTGCTCTCCAACACAATCACTTCGCTTTCTTGGGGAATTCTAGCCGTGATCTTATAATCATCCCCCTTTTCCCCGGCAAACTGTTCAATAACATAGGGGATATAAGCAACATTGATCTTGGCAAGCAGCGTCCCCGGCTGATCGATCAACATGCTCTTACCATCTTCCATAATCGTCCCGATCTCTATTGTCATTGTATAGAGGTATTGCTTTGGCATCAGCAGAGCAAATGCTACGCCAACGATTAGAAAACCCAGAAAGACAGCTAGAATTATCCGTTTGTGCACAACAACATGCAACAGTTCTATCAAATTAATATCATCATCACGTGACCTGCTTGATATTGCATTGGACACTTCAGGCGCACTGCCCATAGTAAAACCCCATTACCCCCCACTAAAACGACACCCCCGACAAAATGACTATTATGACTTAAAGCCACTACCTAATCCAGATGTAGAGCAAGTACCCAATAACAGGCATTCAACAGAGAGCTCTGTACAGTAAATGCTGCAACAATGAAAAAATGAGGATGGACTGAAAAAATTTGCTGTACGGGCTACCAAGCACCTTGTCCGCACTAAAATTGATACTACAGTATAATGTCGGCCCCTTGCTGGTTTCTACCTGAGAAGAACTAGCTATAGAGCATAAATCCGTCTCTGAACATAAAATCAATAAATTGCTGTCATTTTTTGTTGAAATTATTCAATGGAAAACAGAGTTGCTCGTACAGGAAAGCGGTTGCCCCTCACTCCTTGTCAAAGTGAACTGTTAGTTGTTTGCTTTTCCCCTTTCTTTCTATTGATAGTTCAACTTTGTCTCCCGGCTGCTTCTGTTTGATGGCGTATATCACATCAAAACTTTTTTTCACCGTTTCACCATCAACTGCGCGCAGGATATCTCCTTCCTCCAAACCTGCCCGAGTGGCTGCAGATGACGGTAGAACCGCCTTGATCTTAACCCCGTTTGTGCTCTCTTCCAGCAGTATCCCCAACCTGACCCGTTGTTTGCCCAGGCTTTCATATTTGGTGTACAGAAGATAATCAAAAGCAGGCATGGGCATCTCCGGCAAAGCCACATCCATCGCTTTTTCATCTTTTCCCTCGGAAAATTCGATATCTTTGTTCCCAACCGTAAGGTATGAAACCGGTAGCCTCCGGAACACACGCCGTGGAATACCAAAACCATAGCCAACATGGTGACCTCCGGCGATTACCAGCATGTGCTTGTTGCTACCTTGGGGGCTGGCAAGATAACCAGCCACATTGGCCGCCATCGTTTCATCCCACAGGGTCTGTATACGCAGAAAGCGGTCCTGATCCCCGCCACCATGATTATGCCCGCTATAGACGGCCTTGAGCATGGCTCGTTGATAGGGATCGGTCATATCCAGTGGCGGGATCTGTTTGCGCTGTTTCTCTTCAAGTTCAGAAAAATCACCACTTGCCACTGCTTTTACTTCTGCTCTGGTTGCATTGAGGCCGATGATGGGGATTTTTTTGTCGCGGCAAAGCAGAAAAAGCTCTTTGTAATAATCAAAATCCATGCGCCATACGTTGTACCAATCACTTAGTTCCAACAGCTTTTTTTCAGAGAGTTCACCTGCGACCCATCGGTTCAGCACTGACTGCTGTTCTGGCGTCATCATCTCCATTCCCAGTGCTACCTGGCCGGGGTAGCGCTCAGCAAGCGCTTTAAGCAAAGTCACTTCCAACCGGTGGGAAGCGGGGTTGTCATGCGTCTCGCCCACGTACACAATTCTCGCATCGGTTACCGCAGCAAGCATTTGTGTCTCCGTCACAAAAATGCCGGTGGGAATATGCAGAATATCACCAACCGCTGGTTCATGCAGTGGAGGATAAGGTCTTTCGGGTTCACCCAGAGGAGGGGCAGAGCTACAGGCAATTAACAGCAAGCATAAAGATAATAATAGAGAACAGTTTTTTAAAAATATCATGACGTAATAGATGCGGCTGTTGGTCGGAAACCGTTTTCCGTTATTATGGAATAACAAGCGAGTATAACCGGAGCAGGCAAGAAGTACTGACTACAGATGCTCCGCCCCTTTGCGAAGCTCGACGGCCAAACAGGCTATCTTGTCTGCTGCCCGCTCCATCTCCTCCAGCACGGAGGTGCTGATGGCTGATTCAATCAACAGAGTCAGTTCATCAAAATGCTTTTCTCCCACATGCTGGCGGCCACTATTGCTGAGTTTGTCCCTGAACGCCTGAACAATTCTTTCCGCATGGGGCAAGTGTTTGTGAGTCATACTATTCTCCTTATCCCGCTACCATCACTACCAGGGGGCGAAATTGAATCGGGTTATTGTCAAAGCAGAACCGGATGCTCATCCTGTTCAAAAATATCCCTGGCGTTGCCCACAATCAAGGGGTCAGGTTCTACCACCACGTGGTGATTCTTGTTGGGATAATCCAGCTTGCCGAGAATATTGCGCATCACATTGATACGGGCACGCTTCTTGTCGTCGGACTTGATCACCGACCATGGCGCATCTGCAGTATCCGTATAGAAAAACATCGCCTCCTTGGCTTCGGTATAGTCGTCCCACTTGTCCAACGAGGCCAGATCGATAGGACTCAGCTTCCACTGCTTGAGCGGATCCTCACGGCGCTGCTGAAAACGTCTGAACTGCTCCGCACGACTGACTGAAAACCACAGTTTGAACAACTGGATACCGCTGCGCACCAGCATCCGCTCCAGCTCAGGGGCTTGACGCATAAACTCCAGGTACTCGGACGGGCTGCAAAAACCCATCACTTTCTCCACCCCGGCCCGGTTATACCAGGAGCGGTCAAACAGTACAATCTCACCCGCCGCAGGTAGATTTTTGATGTAACGCTGGAAATACCACTGGCCCGACTCCCGCTCGGTTGGCTTTTCCAGAGCGACCACATGAGCACCACGAGGGTTGAGGTGTTCCATGATTCGCTTGATGGTCCCCCCTTTCCCTGCAGCATCCCGTCCTTCAAACAGGATAACAATACGCTGACCGCTCTCCTTCACCCAGCTCTGCATTTTCAGCAACTCAATCTGCAACTCTTGCTTACTGTTTTCGTACTCCACACGCCCCATCATTTTCTTGTAGGGGTAATTGCCATATTTAAAAATATCCTTTTTACTGAGTACTCGCACATTGTCACCCTTTTCAGCGCTGGGTGCCAGGGCCTCCTTTCCCTTTTTTTCGGGGTATAGCTTGGTGATTTCTTCAGTCACAATTTTGTCCTTTTGTAAGCACATAACAATCAGAGGGAATCTATCTTAGCAAGTATCGTATATTTCTATTCAGTTTCAAGGCAATTGATACTTTTAGCGTAACTATAATTCCCATGATATCGCGTCGATATGCGAACCAATAGACAATATTAGCGATTTTTTCGGGAAAATAGCCGCTGTTCCGTGGTGGGACTATACCCAAACTACTTGGAGGTGCGGGATTTTTGAGTCCGTCTGAAACCGCAAGGCAAGGCGCAGTTCGCAGAGAATGGCTCGCCTTTTTCAAGAACTGCAACGCGGCATTGCGGTTTCAGACGGACTCAAAAATCCCGCACCTCCAAGTAGTTTGGGTATATTTTCAATCATCGCCCTGCTGACCCGGTATCGCAAATATCAGGACCCTGGTTTACCCGTATTCAGTGTTGATTATTGCCGCAACCTGAAAAACGCCCGGCAAACCTATCGACCAAGCTCAGCGGCAAATCAAAGCGGCATGTTTTCGCGCAAGCAAAACAAGCGATGCTTTGAATTGTCCTCTGGAGCTGATTGTTATAAGCGATGTTCTTTATGATGCCATATCCTCAATATGTGTACTTCATTTGAATAAACTAAATACCGAGCAATATAACTACCTATAATTAAATCACGTACCATTTCTGGTTCAGGTGCTTCTTCAACCATAACCCCTATAAGCGGAAAACCTTTTAATTGTTTTATTCCTTTTATCAGGTCGTTAGCTATACGCTGTGCTGCTTGAGGGTTTTTACTCTCTATAAATTCTCGTAACCGAATCAAGTCACCTATGGCTTCAGGTGTATATGTGATTTTCATGTTTTAGGTGGCTTCAGCTCCTTATTGCTACCCCAACTCTCAAGCCATTCATCTACCTCAGATTCATCAATAACTTTACCCTGTTTCACAGAATCTATTGCTTCAAGCGTTTCAGACCAACGCTGTTCAGCAACACCTTTACGCTCTAAAAATTCTTTAATTGCCTGATTTATAATGTAGTTTTTACTTCTATCCAATTTTACGGCCAGATTTTCAAGAGGACTTTCGATTTCAGGTTTTAATCTTATGCTGGTAACACCCATGACTTCGCCTGCTTTGTATTAACATGTATTACATCATAGCTAATTATAGCGGTGAACTCAAAGTTTTGGGAAAGCTTATAACAGAATGCACGGGCCGCCGGGCTGAACCCGCTGGTGAGCCGAATCTCGCTTTCTCGCTTAATGAAACTCCGCCTTTGCTGCAGTAATCCCGGATTATGCAGTTGAACAGGGTGCATGGCTCAAAATGGCATGCTCTCTGCCCTGTGACGCAGGGCGGGAGCATACTAATAATAAATTTCTTTATAATCAGCAGGTTAAGAGCTGGCATGATTTTTCTTTCATTCCCCACGCCGTTGATTCTAAAAGAAAAAATGATTAGTATGCTCCCGCCCTGCCCTGTGACGACTCATCCAGCAGCTGTTCCTTGTTCTTAACGCGCAAGGTCGTTATCCTTAGCCGTTTCGATAATAACAACCACCAGAAATAGATGAACTCCTTTACCGCCCGTACCGGGCAACAAGAGCCGATGGTCACCATCGAACCGGGGGATGATCGGCGCATCACTCTGCTCGGCACGGCGCATGTCTCCCGCGCCAGTGCAGACAAGGTTCGTGAACTGCTGGCCAGCGGCGACTATGATGCCGTAGCGGTGGAGCTCTGCCCCAGCCGCCACAATGCCATCCTCGATCCGGACAGCCTGGCGCGCATGGATCTGTTTGAGGTGATCCGCAAGGGCAAGGTGCCGATGGTTACCGCCAGTCTGGCCCTGGGAGCCTACCAGCAGCGCATGGCG
>JAJRUV010000129.1 GCA_024277595.1 Gammaproteobacteria bacterium | reverse complement strand
TAATTCTAATAGACTATAGCCGGATTGAAACTGAACCTTGTTCTTACTCATTGTTTCACCTCCATATTTTCCTTATATCTAAATTATAGACCAAGGCTGGAAAATAGCTGTGAATTGTGGGTAATCAGGTACCACAATGTGAATTACGCCTCTGCAATTGTTATCCTGCTGTACTTCTCGCAAGCACACACTTCACTCCCCCCATCTGCGATTTTAAAGGTAATGAGTAAAACACTTTTCCCTCTTCTGCTTGGCGCAGCTCTTCTCATCGGCTTCTGGCTCAATACCTTGCGCGCCCGAGAAATGGCAAACAAAAGCGCAAGACTAACCTGCGCACGGCTGGGATTCCAGTTTCTGGATGGTACCGTAGCACTGCTGCAGTGGCAGATAATGAAGGGGCGACTCTCCGTGCGACGAACCTATCAGTTTGAATATAGTGACAATGGCAATAATCGCCAGAAAGGCGTCATCATCATCGCTGCCAATAGTATCGAGTCTGTCATACTCGCACCTTAAACCGTATTTATCAGGTTTTTCATGTACCGCTAAAAAATCCCTTTAACTCCTAAAATTGCTGCGCTGGCCATGGAACCTATTGCAAGCTCGTTCCAGCGGTCACGTTTTTCTATATTGATGAATTCGCAGCCGTAAAACAGTATACCTAGATAGAAAAGCAGCGCGATATTGGCATAACCACCCATTGGAGTCTGGGATAAAATCAGCAATGATATGCCAGCAAACACCAGCAGATAGTCCATGGTTGTGGTAAAAAACTCAATTTTTCTGCGGCGCGGCGAATATATCATCGCGATAACGAGGCCAATTACCAAAACAACGAAGAAACCAACATCAGCAACCCGCGCCCAAGCACCATGTACCGGCGGATAGGTTATTTGAAGATATACAACTGAAGCGGCAATGATGTAAACAAAAGCCCGATGGAATATCGAGTGAGAAACATCATGAAAGACCAATTCCAGCAACATTGCCACAAAAACAAATGCTGCCAATATTCCAATATCCTGTGGCACCACCTCAAAGGCCAGACTTGCCACGACGAGATATACCGGCACACCGAATTCAATCATTCTCCGTGGCAACCAAACCAATACGCCAGGGCTGCTGTACATCAAATCTGTCGCCCGACGCGCGTTGGCATGATGTTCCTTAGCTTTGCGCTCCTGATTCCCTATGTATCTCCAGCCAGAGATATAAACCCGGCGCAGACTCATCACCAACCCCACACACAGAACGGTATAAACGAACAGGATAACAACATCATTGGTATACGCCAGCACCCCTCCCATAAACACAAACAGGGTCTGCAATAGATACATGATTCCTACTGAAGCCCGCTGAGAAAACCCGAGATCCAATATTAGATGATGAAAATGCTCTTTGGAAGGTTCAAACATGCTTGCACCACGGCGTTTTCGCCTGATCATCACCACCAATAAATCAGCAATTGGTAACCCCAATAACAATAATACAACGGCAGGATAAATCGATGTCTCAGCACTCTGGGTCAACATAATCACCAGAAAACCCATTGTAAAGCCAATGAACTGACTACCGCTGTCACCCATGAAAACATTTGCCGGATGGGTGTTGTAACGAAGAAACCCCAGAATGCCACCAACAACAGCAACGGCAATCATGGCGACCTCTGTTCCTCCATCCAGGTAGGAGAGCAACGCAATTGCACCCAGTGAAAGCAATGCTTCCCCCCCTGCAAGTCCATCCAGACCATCCGACGTATTTAGCGCGTTTGTCATGCCTACAACGGCAAAAACAGCGAATGGAACCGAGAGATAGACCGGCAAATGAAAGGAGTCACCAAGCAATGGAATTGTTGTGATCTCCATTCCCCCCCATATGGCTAGCGGCACAATGGCGAGTAACTGACCTGCAAATTTTATTTTGGGTGGCAGATGATAGCGGTCGTCAACAGAACCGAATACAAGCAGGACAAGCGAGCCAAAAAGATAACAAATGACCATCGGTGTCGGTGGAAGCCAGAACAAAACCGTCACCAGCATTCCAAGCACGATACCCCACCCGCCAACACGAGGAGTTGGAGCAACATGGATGCGCCGCTCATCCGGGTAATCGATCATTCCCAGCCGGGGCGCCAAACGCATCATCGCGGGAATAACAATTATACTCACCGCAACGGAAACAAATAAAATCAGGAAATATTTCATGGCAGACCCACCAGCCGCAGAGTCCAGATTAAAAAATCCGCTTAATAACTATAATAACTGTAGCTACCTTTAGTTCCCTCATACGACTTGTTAAGTACCGTGCCAATATAATTCATATTCTCCAATAGCTCACGGGAATGAATAATATCATCCTCCCTGCTTTTCCCTTCTTCAACCACAAGCATCGTGGCCTCGACGTGGGGAGCAAATGCCAGCACATCGGCTACCGCCAGCATGGGTGGAAGATCAAACAGTATGTAGCGAGAACGGTAGCGCTGTTTCAGCTCCTTGACCAGCTCTTCCATCGCGGGCGATGCGAGCAGTTCTGTCGAATTGTGACGTGGTTTACCGGCAGGGAGCAACACAAACTTACCGATCCCCGGATTAATCAATATTTTTTCCAGAGGAACGCCACTGGTAAGATAATCACCAAGCCCATATCTTGGCTCAAGACCCAAATAGCTGTGCAGGGAAGGCTGACGCAAATCCGCATCCACCAGCAACACTGTTTTGTTGACCTCCAGGGCAATACTGAGTGCCAAATTGAGTGACGTCAGACTTTTCCCCGCCCCCGGGGTCGGACTGCTGATCGCCAGCGTATTGGCATTGCCCCTCTCGCGCAAGCATTGCAATACTCGCGTACGTAAAAGCTTGTAGGCATTGACCCATGGCTCCTGCGGGGAACCAGCAATGACCCGATTCAATCGCAATATTTCTTGCGAAACATTGATCACCTTCGTTTTGGTATAGATGGGTACGCCATTCCGATTCGCCGAAGCAGCCGGCTTATCAGCCATTTCCGGCACTTCTTTTGCCGGAGTGTGCTCTTTTTTCTGCTTTGTCCTGCCAGCAGATGGCTTTTTGCCCACACCCCGCAAAGCTTCTCTTACCAGTTGCTCTATATGTTCTGTACCCAATTTATTTACCTGCCCCGTATCCTTACATGCCCAGATTGCGCATTGCTACGAACCATATCACGTCCAGCGGCTTCCATAAAATATGGATAGCCACAATGAATAATACTACTCCGGCAACAACCGAACCGGCAGCCACAATCTTGACCGTCCGCTTATGCTGGATATCCTGCTCGGTCTCTATATAGGGAATAACGGATAGCGGCGGTTCTTTCAGAACACTGGCAAGTTGATGGCGGCCAAACACCCCTTTGTTCAGGCTCTCGGTAACTGCGGCATAACCAATAGCGCCAGCCACCGAAAATACCAGGCCAAGAAAGACAATAGCAAGCCGATTGGGTTTAATCGGACGCTCTGACAGCAGAGCAGGCTCAATCAGAGAAAAACGTTCCCCCTTGCTCTCTTTTTCCAGGTCTTCGGAAAGCCTGGCGGCCATCAATTTCTGGTTGATCTCCTGCTGCCGGAGAATGGTCTCTTCCTTCTCGCGCATCAAGTTGGTATATTCCCGCTCGATCGTTGGTGATTGCAGCAGCACTTTCTCATGGTCTTCGATTCGCATATTCAGCGCATTACGTTGAATCTGAAGGGACGATATTTCACTGCTAACCGCCTGGAGCTGTGACTGAAGCGCAATAAAAGCCGGGTTATTTGCCGGCGCTGACTCGTCTCTCCGGCTCTTCTCCTTTCTCTGTGGAGGAGAACGCTGCAGATCCGCCTCAAGATTTGCCATGCGGCGGCGCAGCTTGAGCACATCCGGATGCTTTTGAGAGTATTTGTTGCGTGCGGCTGTATAGTCAGCTCGTAACCGGCGTAGCTCCTCTTCTCGGGGATCCATTTCACTTGCGGTACCTTCTCCTTGTTCAAGCGAAGCAATTTCCCGCTTTAACCGCGTAACGTCCGGATGAGTAGAGCCGTATTTGGCTGAGACTCGGGCATATTCACTGCGCAGCATTCTCAACCGCTCACTGTCATCCAAAATCATCGTCCCGTCCGCAGATACGATGGGGGCATTGGGTTTAACCAGCACCAACTGCCCTTCCAGGTAGTATTGGCGCTCCCTCAATGAACGAAGCTGCTGATCAACATTCGATATCTCCTGCCGGGCACGTTCAGCTACCTGCATCTTCATAGCAGAAAACTCGGGCAATGCACCGGCATTACGAGCCTTGAAATCAATGATTTTTTCTTCAATGCTTGCCAGATTCTGCTTGATCTTGCCTGCCTCAGCCGCCAGAAATCCCGAGGCCTCGGCAGCCTTGCGGGTACGACGCTTGATGTTCTCGGACAGGTAGAGCGAAACCAGGTCATTGGTTACACGCTGCGCCTGTTCAGGCGTTCTGCCATCGAAGGATACTGTAAAGGCAATGGTTGCCTCGGAGGGACGACCACTACGTGGATCGATTACTTCGGCACTGATCATGTCGAGAGAAATAGCTTTTTGCATCGCCCCCATAATAGTCTCTATCGGCTCGCGGCCCCGCTCATCAGCATACAGGTTGTGGCGCTCAATGAGTTTGAGCAGATTGGCGCGGGTCATGACTTCCCGGTTAATAATTTCGATACGCTGCGCCGCATAACTGGTTACAGTGGACTGTACCAGCTCACGCGGAATATCCTGCTCCTCAATTAAAATAGTGGCCGTGGAGCGATAAACGGGAGGGAGCACCAACGCGATAATCACGGCAATCAGAAAAAGAATTCCCGCAATCAGCAGCATCGCCCACTTTCTACGTCGCAGTATACCCAGGTAATCCTGCAGACTTTTGCTGTCTTCCTCTTCAAATTCCACTTAAATCAGCTCACACTCTTTTCATGGTTTAAACACAATACTCAGCATTGCGACAGATATCCTTGCTGCCACGGAACACAAGACTGGAACAATATAATTGGGGGCTGTTCAACATCAGGATACAGATGCTGTTTTATCAAGAGTTTCCTGGTTTATGAACCAACGACCCCGCCTCCACAAAAGCGAAACTGCAAACACCATGCAACCATTGAACAGCTATTTTAACAAACACCCAAGCGCCGGAACTCTATCAGCAGAGGCCAAAGAGATCAAGTTGTATCCAGCCCCCTGACAGAAATCCTAATCACCATCGCTTTCGCTCGCTTTGTCAGTGTCTTGCTGCTTCATTGCTCCGGTTTTTTTCGGGGTTCTCACTCTGTTTTTTTCCACACCCGGTACAGGGATTGTTGTCACCTTATGCGGGGTTGTTTCAGCAGGTAAGGCCTTTTTCTCGGTAGCAACGACTTTATCCACAACGGGGGGAGCCGAAGATGCCGACTTTGTGTTCCGAATGGCCGCCACGGAGCCATCTGTCCCAACCCGGGTTTCACATCTGTTTTCATCGGAGCCGGTTTCCGGCTTTTCCTTTGATTTATCCGTGACACTCCTCTTGCGGCTTTTCTCTCCAACCTGTTTGCGGCGGCTTGCTGCTTTCGGTTTTGGGCTAGCCGCCAAGGCGACCACAGCAGTTCCAGAGGAGGTTGGTCCGGATTCCCCCTCCCGACTGGCGGTTGCAGAATTGGCTACATCTGATGGTTGTTCACTGGTTTCATTATCGGGGCGGTTTACCCTTTTTTCGGCCGGTTTTCTGCTGGTAGTCTTCCGTGGCCTTTTTTTCTCTATATCTTGCGATGCTGTCGGCAAGCGTTCTGATTTATTTGCTATCGCTGTATCGGAAAGATGCTGTCCTTCTTTTTCAGAAGATGTCTGTTTCTGTTGCTGTTGTTGATTGCCCGATTTTGCGATCTTATCATTCTGATTGCTCTGATTGCTCTGATTGCTCTGATTGCTCTGATTGCTCTGATTGCTCTGATTGCTCTGATTGCTCTGATTG
>JAJRUV010000128.1 GCA_024277595.1 Gammaproteobacteria bacterium | reverse complement strand
GATACCCGTACCTTCGATTGCACTGCTTTCCGCCCCCAGCCTGTTGAAGGGCTGAAACAGTTTTCCAAGCAGTCCGGCCGGGATGCCGGGGCCGGTGTCGCGGATGCTGATACGAACATACCCATCGTCTACCGCACTGCACTCGATACCCACAGTACCACCGGGACAGTTGTACTTGCAGGCATTGGATATCAGGTTGAGCAATGCCTGTTTGAGGCGCATTGAATCCGCACGGACTACCAGCATGCAGCAGGGGCCGACAAGAGAGTGCAGGGACACCTGGTACTTGTCCAGCAATGGACTGATCATCGCGTGGCATTCCTGGAACAGCGCTGAAATATCGACCGGTTCGATAGAAAGATTGATGTGACCTGCTTCAATCTTTGAAAGCTCGAGCACCTCATTAATTAATTCCAGCAGATGGTGTCCGGCACTGGATATCTCCTCAACACTCTCGTGCTGGTCTTCGGTCAATGACTCAATCTCCAGCAGCTGGGTAAAACCCAGAATGGCATTCATGGGGGTGCGGAGTTCGTGGCTCATGCTGGAGAGAAACCGGCTCTTGCTGCGATTGGCATTTTCCGCTGCCTCTTTGGCAACCGCCAGATTCTGCTCGGCTATTTTTCGGTCGGTAATATCCTGCACCACACCCAGCATATGCAAGGGTCTGCCATCGTTATCACGCACTACATCACCACGTTCCAGCAACCAGCGCACAGACCCGTCAGGCCGTAGCACACGGTGTTCAATATTATATTCAGCGCCTTGCTGCACACAGGCATCCACTGCGTATTTTACCTGCTGGCGGTCATCGGGATGTATCGCCGCAATGAAGTTTTCGTACGTGGTCTCGGGCACCTCGTCTCCATAGCCGAACAGTGGCCCGATGCATTCTGACCAGCAGATATCACCCGTTTCGATATTCCAGTCCCAGGTACCGATATTGGCAAATACCTGACTGCGCTGGAGTCGATCTTCGCTGGTTTTGAGCATCGAGATATCGGTGCGCAGTGAGACATATTGACAGGGTCGGCCTGCTGCATCCAGAGAGGGGACTATCGTTGAAAGAACCCAGTAATGGCTGCCATCCTTGCGGCGGTTGCAGATTTCACCGCGCCAGACTTCGCCGCTTCCAATGGTCTGCCAAAGGTCATGGAAAAACTCGTGCGAGTGATAACCCGAGTTGATAATACTGTGCGTCTGGCCAATCAGTTCCGCACGGGAATAACCGCTCACCTCACAGAATTTATCGTTGGCATAGGTAATGGTACCGGCAATGTCAGTGATGCTGACAATGTCGTGCTGATCAATTGCGGTCTGCAGTGTCCGGCTCTCGATCAGAGCCTTGCGTCGGCCTTCATCAAGATACTGGGCGGATCGGGCGTGCCTGAGACAGGTCCGCAGAGTGTCTATCAGTTCGGCACTCCCGGCAGATTGATGAATGAATCCATCCGCCCCCAGGCGCAGGGCAGCCAGATGCCAGTCCGGTTCTGTTTCCCCTGCAATGAAAACAATCGGCAGATGCGCCCGGAGATGGTCCTGCCGGATGACCGCGGCCAGTTCCAGGCCACTGCACCCGGTCAGGTGTATGTCCAGGAGCACCAGGCCCGGGCGAAATGCCTCCAGTATCTGCATGGCCTCACACGGATCACTGGTACCCTGTGTCTCTATACCCGCAGCCTCCAGCATCATGCAATAATGCTGTGCCTGGCCTGTTGCTTCTGTAACCACCAGGATGCGCGGCGGCTCGTCCTGTCCCGGGGCAAGCATATCGAGCGCCTCGATCACCCTGGCGTCATCAAAGGGTTTTGCGAAATAGCGCAGGACACCGGCGCGATGGGCAGCCAGGCGGGCCTCCATATCATCACGCTCCGCGAGGAATAGTACCGGCGGCAGAGGCATGCAAAACTCGGCAAGAGTGCGCAGGGTTATAAGCCCTGATATTTCACCCCCGGCAGGGCCATCATCGATCAGGATTACCGCAGGTTCTGCAGCCCGGCATGCCGCTTCCAGTGCGCCCGGTACGGTGAAATGCTGTATACCTAAATTGCGCTTCTCCAGCTCACCGACCAGGCGCTCCACCAGTTGATCGTTATGCGTCAACAGGTAGACACAACGCTTTTCAGACCGATCGATGCCGGTATTGCTTGTAGCGCAACACACAGGCAGGCTGTGGGCTTGCTGATTTTTCGGCATTGTCATGTTTCCCCGGCCAGGGATGATATTTCCACCATATGTTCCCGGAGGAGATTTTCAAGATCATCAAAGGGAACGGGTTTCTGAAAAACCGTTACACCTTCTGACAGCCCGCCTCTCGCCTTTATTTCATCTCCGGTCAGGGCGCTGACAACCAGAATCAGGCTGTTGTTCAGTTCAGGTTCTTTATTTAACGTTCTGATCATTTGAAAGCCGTCCATACCAGGCATCAACAGGTCGGTGATAACCACATCGGGAAGATATCGACCAATCTGAATCAATCCGTCGAACCCGTTGTTTGCACAGACCAGTTGCACGGGGAGCTTGCGGGCCGAGAACTGGCGTCGATAAAGTTTCAGCTGCGCCGGATCATCCTCGACCACCACTATGGTAAATTGATCGTCGGTGGGAACATCTTCAATGGCCGCATGCTGTTTCTCCAACAATTCCTCTACGGACTTCCGCACGATACGCCGGTGGCCACCGCCGGTTTTCCAGGCGCGCAACACGCCG
Source organism: Gammaproteobacteria bacterium (assembly GCA_024277595.1). GTDB lineage: Bacteria > Pseudomonadota > Gammaproteobacteria > Thiohalospirales > Thiohalospiraceae > DRMK01. Next base: position 1,257 of record JAJRUV010000128.1, on the reverse strand, counting down.
TTTTCGGTCCACAGCTGGACTGTACTCAACGCCACACCCAATAATTCCGCGGCTTCGCGGCTGGTTAAAAATTCTTTTTGGTCGGCAGGCACTTTCATGTCCGACTCCTGAACCTTGATAAAGTCATTATAGCCACGGTCTTTAATCTCTTTCCAACGCCCTGTGGATTTTATTGGCAACGTTGTGCAGGGGTACAATTTCATCGACACAATCCAGTTCCACGGCTACACCCGGCATCCCCCAGACCACGCTGGTCTTCTCGTCCTGCGCAATAGTATGGGCGCCAGCCTGTTGCATTTCCTGCATTCCCCGCGCACCATCGTCACCCATGCCTGTCAGAATGACACCTATCGCGTTAAGACCGACGTTCTGCGCCACGGAACGGAACATCACATCGACACTGGGGCGGTGACGATTGACCGGCGGTCCGTCGCTCAGCCTGCAGCGCAATCTTGCACCATCACGAACCACCAGCAGGTGGCGATCACCCGGTGCGATATAGACATGCCCCGGAATAATCTGCTCACCATCTCCGGCTTCGGTAACACTCATCTGCGAACACCGGTTCATACGCTCTGAAAACGGTTTACTGAATGCTTCCGGGATATGCTGGGTGATGACCATGGCCGGACTGTCAGCGGGCATGACTTCAAGTACTTCACGGATAGCCTCGGTACCTCCGGTGGACGCGCCGATGGCAATCAGCTTATCGGTGGTTTTGAAATGTCCGGGCTTTATTGCCGGCAACACGGCATCTGCACTGTACCGCTCGGCGGCTGTTTTCAGTTCACGCACACGCGCCTTTGAGGCCACCTTGACCTTGGCGATGATTTCCTCGGCATAATCACCAAATGCATGCGCAATATCCACAGTCGGCTTGGACACAAAATCAACCGCACCCAGTTCCAGGGCATCCAGGGTAATCTCACCGCCTTTTTGTGTCAGTGTAGACACCATTACTACCGGCATGGGCCGCAGGCGCATCAAATTGCGCAGGAAAGTCACGCCATCCATTCTGGGCATTTCAACGTCCAGCGTTAAGACATCCGGATTCAGCTGCTTGATTTTCTCTCTCGCGATGAAGGGATCCTGCGCCACACCGACAACTTCAATTAACGGATCCTGCTGCAGCATTTCAGTCAGCATCTTCCGCACCAGCGCAGAATCGTCCACCACAAGGACCCGGATTTTTTTATTACTAATATTTTTTTTCGCTTGTAACACTGAGAAAACCCTTGATTAATGCGTCATTGTGAG
>JAJRUV010000008.1 GCA_024277595.1 Gammaproteobacteria bacterium | reverse complement strand
TAAAAGAATATTTGGAGCATCACTTTGAACCAAAGGTTGATGATAATTTCAGAACCGAAGACTAAACGGGTCTTTCGACCCGTATCCGGACTTTCAGTCCATAAGACTAACCCACCAGCTTTAGCTGGTGGTTGTTGAGTCTATCTTGTCAGTATGTCACTGTAATTGGTGTACACTGGACTCCCTTCAGGGAAAAATTCCAGTATTGTTGAGGCATACCGGTCAAACGGATTTTCTATGTTTGCAATCCGGATAACCTCCTGCCCAGGCAGGCCGTGGGTGTTAAAGCGAATCATAAAGGGAACCGGGTAATCACTGCCAAACAAAATTTTGTGGTGTACCTGCGTTTGTGTTGCCAAGTGGGGTAGTGCTCTGGCGCGCAATGGGATAAGCATGGCTGAGATATCAGCATATAAATTATCATGTTTTTCAAGTAGTTTCAGCAGTTGAAAATAGTCGTTGTCAAACCAGGCCGGATTTCTGGATAGGTTACGCCAGGGAAACAGCTTGTGGTTGATTTGCCCCAGCCCCATGTGTGCGGCAATGACGGTAACACCAACTTCGACAGGAAAGCTTAACATGCTGACGCTTTCAAGGGATCTTTCTGACTCAATGGAGTACTCACTGCCGATATGAATGATCAGCGGAAGGTTGTTCTTTTTGAGCTTTTCATAATAAGGGATCAGGGTCGGATTGTTGAGATCAACGCCCCAGTAGTTCTGCAGGAACTTTGCTCCCCGGCATCCTTTTTCTACATATTCGTCTATTAGTTCCAGGGCATTCAGACGTAGCGGGTTGATAGAGAAAAAAGGGATGAACTGTTGAGGATAGCGCCGAGCCACCTTGATCACATCCTCGTTCATGGCACAGACTGTCCGATCCCGGCCGATCTCCCGGCCTTTGTTGTTAATCTGACTATCCACTCCAAATAGACAGGTTTTTTTCACGAGTTGCGACCTCTCTACGGCACTGGCCATAGAGGTTACGTAGGTTTCCCATGGGTTGGATTTCAGCTCACGAGGATTGACGCCAAGGCTTTTCGCAAAAAAACGTACAGCGATTTTGTCGATAAACCGGTCAAAGCATACTTGCGGACTGAGCAGGTGGGTATGGATGTCAATGGTTTTCATCTGGTGTGATTGTCTGGCTGTTCCATAACCATTCAGTGCCAGCCTGCGTTGCTGAACAGTGTTGGTCTCGAGAGGAGTTTGGGCGGTGTGTTAACCCGGCGGCAGTACATTGTAGTCGGGTTAAAAAGCTGATTGAAGTTTGCTGATTGCCAAGGCGTGCTTCGGATTGTCATCGATCCGGCGCAGGATTGAAACCCTGAACCCAGCATAAACTAACTGTTGCCGGGTCAATCACTGTTCAGTTTGTCCTTGAAACGCGGGTTTCTTCTCTTGTGTTGAACAAGCCAAGGGTAATCTGAACAGTCACGCTTCCCCTCACTAACCCTCCCCCGGGGGGAGAAGGTTAGCAGAAAGGCAGCCGTTTGGCTAGAATTTCACGTTGAAATTGGCTTGAATACGCGAGCGATCAGCATCCTGGCCATCTATCCTTTTAGTGATGATTTCGGTGTCATAATAGCGCAAATCCATGTATATGTTATCAGCTATTTTATAGTCTAGTTGTAATCGATAGCCGTCATAGTTATCGGCGGATGCTTCTGCAGAGGGGAAGTTATCCTGGGTGAAGGCACCATCTCCCAAAGTGGCGTACGTTTCAACATGATAGATGTAAGCGCGCAAACCGATGGTTTCCGTAACCTGGTAACGTCCGTGCACAACATAAGCTGTATTTTCATCGTCGGCATCACCCTGGATATAATCAAATGCTGCCCGCCAGCCACTGCCTTTGATCTGTCCGCCTACGATCCAGTGGCTCATTGAGTTGAATGCATCTTCACCCGTAGCGATATCTTCTGCATTCAGGGTGGCTCCGCCAGCTGCTAGGGTATATTTCATGCCATTGGCAAAACTGTCGTTCAAAACCGCCTGATAGAGAGCGGTACTCCAGTCGTCATCCCATTTCCCCTCCTTGATAATTGCATAGGCACCGTTCAAGGTAACCGGGCCCAGTTGATAAACGGCCGCCAGCGCTTCAGGGTTATTATCCTGATCCCACCAGACTTCGGCTGTCTGCCAGAAGTTGAGCGGGGTTTTTCCCATGACCAGAGTTAAATTTTCTACACCGGTATAGGCAATGTAGGCGGTGTCAAAACCGATGCTGTCAGCAGTGTTTCCGAGCGTTTCCATGGTTTCATAGGGCGACCCCTGGCCACTGCTGGTTGCCAAACGGATTTTGCCCGACCATGCATCATTGGGAGCAAAGGATGCACCGATGCGTGCACGCAAGCGCAAACGATTGCGATCCCGATCAGTTCCATCTTGTTTTGTGCTGTTATCGGCCTCAACACGGAAGCGCATGTCACCAAAAACTTTCACCTTGCCATCAGCATCCACAGCAACAGCAGCATCGGCGGTGCCAACACCTGCAATAGATAGCAACGCCACGGCTGACGCCACCAGCCCCAGGCTGCCCACTGGCATTGATGAACTCTTTGCCGTTTGTTTCATTGGATATTCCCCTTTATATAAGTGATGTATTATGTGGCTTGTTGTAATGAGCGTTGCGACACCTGCGATGTCAATATGGTAATAGCCCAAACTCGCAGTGTGTTCTTGCCAGGAAGCGATCTTGCATGAATTACGCCACTCCCTGTTGTTTTTTTACAACGCCTGCTCGTTTTGCGCATGTCGTTGCGGTGCTTGTTAATCTATTGATTTTTGAAGTGTTGTTGTGGCTTCCTCATTGTGTCTTGCAGCGGTTGGGTAACCAAAGCAATTCAACAATATCTTGGGCGAACAAACCCGGTTTTAACATTTTGTGCAGACGCTATGTATTTGTTGAACACTGCGTTCATTCCTGTTGCTGTTACGATTGTCACTGTTTCCGCAAACATAAAAAATTAGAATTTCCTCATATTCCGAGGATCGCTATTCTTTTCTGGTAATATTTCTGCAACAATTAGCTGTTAGCCTGCCAAGGCTTTTTTCAATGACCGCATTGGGAATATCCCCTGGTTTTTTTGTTTATGTGAGGATCAATTTATAATGATTAACCGAACTGTGAAATGGAGTATGACTGTGGTATCGGCTATCTGCTTTAGTGCGGCAAATGCCGGAGGAATCACTGTTTACGAGCAGGATGGGCAATATCTGAAGCTGGGTGGGCGGATTCATATCCAGTATCACCAGAAATCCCCCGACGGGAAGGATAGCAGCGATACCATTTTTCTTCGTCGTTTCCGGCCGTATGTGGAGGGAAGCCTGCACAAGAACTGGAAGGGAAAGATGCAGTGGGAGATGGGCAAGACGAAAGGTGACGACGAGCTGGCGGTCAAGTCGGCCTATATGCAATACTACGGCTTCCCGGCCGGGAAGTTTTACATTGGTAACTTCAAATCCGGGTTTTCACGGGAGAACATGACCTCCTCCGAGAAGCAGCAGACGGTGGAGCGCACCTTCGTCGGAGATCACAACTATGGTGTGGCCGAGTATCTGCTGGGTGTGAGGTTCGACGGCTATGCAGCTGACAAGAAGATCACCTACATTCTCTCTGCGGGCGGAATGAATATCGATCCGGACGACAAGAAGCTGGATTTCGATACCCCGGTCAACAATAAGAAGGACTGGAATGAGGGCTGGGCGTTCGGCGGTCGGGTGGACTACCATCCTTTTGGCTATCTGCCGCTGTCACAGGGTGATTTCAAGGGGGAGCAGAAGTTGACCATCGGATTGGGCGCCTTTTCCTGGAGCAACGATGATGACAACAATAGTTATGTTTATCCTGTCGTAGATGGGAAAGACACTGGTGGCGGCAAGGCATTTATCGATACCGCCACCGGAGTTGAGATCAGCGCTGCCTACCGAAATGCCGGTTTTTCAGCGGATGCACAATACAATTTGATTAATGCCAGCACGGTGGAGAACACCTATACCGGCGGAATCTTCAAAGGAGGAGACACCACGCTGACCCAGATGGCGCTGGAGGGTGGTTACATGGTGATCCCGTCCCGGTTGGAACTGGTCGCCACCATCGAGTCGATGGATGCTGATGGATATGCCGAAGTGTGGACGCGCAACTCCTTCGGGGTCAACTGGTTCATGCACAAACATGACATCAAGGTGCAGTTGACCTACCGTCAGGGGAAGAACCTGAATGGTAAGGATGGCGAAGATCAGGACGATCTGTTCTTGCAGACCCAGTACGTTTTTTAGCGGATTCTTTCGGGCAAAATGGCTTCTGCCGGCCGCTTAGTTTTGTGGCGGCCGGTAATGGAGGCCATGAGCCTGACGGCAGATCCGTGCAGCAAGAAAAAACCTTTACCTATTCCCTTGTCCTAGTACTCCGTCAAGGTGATAAATCAGGATGCAGTTGGCCTGTCAGCGTTCAGGGCAAGGCGCGCCTCGCAGCGAATGGCCATCGCCCTTTGCAAGAGGCGCAACGCCGCCATGGGCGCTGACAGGCCAACCCTTCGGGCGCTCCTGTGGTGTCCCGCTGCGGCGTTGCAGT
>JAJRUV010000127.1 GCA_024277595.1 Gammaproteobacteria bacterium | reverse complement strand
GATATCCGTAATCATGTGGTCTATGGAGGAGAACAATCCCAGCAACGTTCCATCGCAAGACTGGTATCCTGGCGTGAAATAGCCAGTATTCTTTCAGGATAACAATCAGATTGTTTGCCTGCCGTTGCCAGCCAGTGCCGGTCGCTCCCACTCAATGATTGATGATTCGGATGTAAGACACATCGCTACGTACCGAACCTCATCAACAACGCATATCTTTGCCCGGAGCTTTTTTAGCTTGTTGCACTCTATCCCCGCCAAGAGACGACCCCAGAGAGGGACGACAACAGGAGGCCAGAACTGCGGATGTCGGGGTGAGGGGCTGTAAATCGCCCCGAAGACTACTTGTAGCAGCCCATCCCTATGGTATTGAACCCGGAATCCACATAGACAATCTGTCCGGTGATACCAGAGGCGAGATCCGAACAGAGGAATGCCGCGGTGTTGCCAACCTGATCGATGGTGACATTGCGGCGCAGCGGTGCATTCTCCTCCACGTAATCCAGCATCTTGCGGAAATCGCTGATCCCGGCAGCGGCCAGGGTGCGGATCGGTCCGGCGGATACGGCGTTGACGCGGATGCCGTCCGGTCCCAGCGAGTCAGCCATGTAGCGTACGTTGGCCTCCAGGCTGGCCTTCGCCAGCCCCATCACATTGTAGTTGGGCATAGAGCGTTCGGCACCGAGGTAGCTCAGGGTCAGCATGGCGCCATCCCTGCCGGTCATCATGTTTCGACCTGCTTTCGCCAGGGCGGAAAAACTATAGGAGCTGATCTCATGGGCAATATTGAAACCCTCGCGGGATACGCTGTCCAGATAGGGGCCTTCCAGTTCGCTGCGTGGAGCAAAAGCAACCGAGTGGATAATAGTATCCAGGCTGTCCCAGTAATCATCCAGCCGCTCGAACACGGATTCGATCTCGCTGTCGCTGCTGACATCACAGGGAATAGTAATATCAGAGTCCAGTTCACCGGCCATATTTTCCACCCGGGACTGGAGTTTATCATTCTGATAAGTGAACGCCAGCTCGGCCCCCTCCCGGTGCATTGCTTTGGCGATGCCCCAGGCAATAGAGCGGTTACTGGCGAGTCCAACGATGAGCGCACGTTTGCCGGTCATAAAACCCATGATGCTGTTCCTTTCTTGCTGGTTAATGCCGTCATACAGTACGGCGTTTTCTAGCGGGAATCAATGACTGAATCCGCACTAAACTCCCGATGATGAAATGCAGCTTTGACAGAGATGCATTATATTCGATTTCGCTCTATAGTAACCCTTTTTTAAGCAGGTTGAGAGATGGAACGACGTTTTATGGTAAAAGATCTGCTGCTGTTTATGTTGCTGGTGGCGCTGGGTGGAATGATCCTGCTGGCGATGTATATGATTGATCGCCAGTGGCTCAAGCTCGAACAGATGCAGCGCACCATGCAGGAGCAGGCGGATGACCTGCGTGGCATCCGCGATACCGTACGCACCCTCGATCAACGCATCGATGGTGGCGGACTCACTGTACGGACCGACAGAGCATCACCGCCAGTTGACGAGATTCCCGCCACCTTTCAGCGTGCCTGGCAGGCGGCACAGCAGCCGGATTATCAGCCGGGCGACTGGCGTGTGCTGGCTTTCGGTACCGGGATGAAAACCATTACCCCGCTGGTCTCCGCCGATGTGTACGCCTCGCAGGTGCAGGGCTACGTGCAGGAATCCCTGCTGCGGCGCAACCCCGAAACACTGAAATGGGGAGGGATGATCGCCCGCGACTGGCAGGTCGGTGATGATGGCCTGAGCTTCACCTTCCAGCTCCGCAAGGGGGTCAAGTTTTCCGATGGCCGGGAACTGACGGCTGAGGATGTGGCATTCACTTTTGCCTTCATCATGGATGAGTCTATTGCGGCACCCCGTTCCCGCGCCTACTTCGAGAAGATCGCGAGCGTTACCGCCAACAGCAGATACGAAGTAATATTCCGTTTCAAAGAGCCCTATTTCGATGCCCTGGCGCTGGCCGGTGGCATGTCCATCCTGCCGAAACACTTCTACGAACCGTACCTGAAAAAGCCTCAGGCATTCAATCAATCCAAGGGGCTGCTGCTGGGTTCCGGGCCGTACCGGCTGAAAGATCCCAGCGGCTGGACACCGGATCTGGGCATGGTAGAGCTGGAACGCAATCCACGTTACTGGGGTCCGGTGCAGCCCCCCTTCGACAAACTGCTGTGGAAGGTAATTGAAAATGACAGTGCCCGCCTGACCACTTTCCGCAACGAAGACATTGACGTCTATAGCGCCCGCCCCCGGGAGTACCAGACCCTGCTCGAGGACAAGGCACTGTCCGCCCGCACCCGCAATCTTGAGTACATGAGCCCCACCGCCGGTTACTCCTATATCGGCTGGAACCAGCAGCGAGACGGCAAGCCGACCCGTTTTGCCGACAAGCGGGTACGCCAGGCGATGACCTGGTTGACCGACCGGCAGCGCATCATCGAAGAGGTAATGCTGGGCTATGCGGAACCGGCCATTAGCCCGTTCAGTCCGCGCAGCCGACAGCACGACACTGCGCTGCAGGCGCGCGAGTTTAATCCCGCCAAAGCCAAAAAACTGCTGGCCGAAGCCGGTTATCAGGATCGGGACAGCAACGGCGTACTGGAAGATGCCGAAGGCAAACCCTTCGAGTTTGACCTGATCTATTTTCAGGACAACGAAGATACCAAGCGCATCGCCCTGTTCCTGAAGGATATGTACGCCCGCGCCGGGATATTGATGCACCCCAAACCCACTGAGTGGTCGGTGATGCTCGATCTGCTGGACAAAAAAAACTTCGACGCCATCACCCTGGGTTGGTCCAGTGGAGTAGAAACCGACATCTATCAGATGTTCCACGGCAGCCAGACCGTGGGGGGTGGTGATAACTTCATCAATTATAAAAACCAGCAGCTTGATCGACTGATCGACCAGGCGCGCGCCACCGTAGACGAGGGCAAACGCATGCCACTGTGGCAGCAGTGCGAACAGGTTCTGTATGAAGATCAGCCCTACACTTTCCTGATGCGGCGAAAATCCATGGTGTTTGTTGATCAGCGCATGAAAAATATACAGATCACTAAACTGGGACTCAATCTGCACAGCGTCCCGGTGGAGTGGTATGTGCCGGGGCCGCTGCAGAAGTACTCCCGTTAGCTGATGAGTACTGAACGCGTGGGTACGATCATCTTTGAAACCCGCTCCCTGAGTGCATACAATATAATGCAAAGAACCGCATATACTCAAACTACCTGGAAGTGCGGGATTTTTGAGTCTGACTGAAACCGCAAGGCAAGGCGCAGTTCGCAGAGAATGGTTCGCCCTTTTCAAAAACTGCAACGCAGCATTGTGGTTTCAGACGGACTCAAAAAACTGCATTTCCAGATAGTTTGGGTGTAGAGGTGTTCCGATGGGTTTAACCGGCAATACGATTGCAACCGGGATTTTGAAAGCCCCCTGAAAGGACGGCGCTGAGGCGAGACCCTTGAGTCCATCGATTCAGCCGGGCAGGTAAAAAAGTTGATGGCTGGGGTACGAATGGCAAACTCGAACAACGTAAACTCAATACCGCTGCCGCACCTTTATCTTTCCATTTCATTGCCGATCCACAGAGTCGTTGCTTTACGAGTAACTATGCTGAATAGTTAACCTGAACTCGGGTTAAGCAATATTTCATCTGAAAACGGACACACAACTAAAAATCGCGCCATTCCGGCATGATTTTAGCCGGAATCCAGTAGCTTGAACTATAGATTCCGGCCAGGAGCATACCGGAATG
>JAJRUV010000126.1 GCA_024277595.1 Gammaproteobacteria bacterium | reverse complement strand
GGCGCTTTACTACCGAGGACGCCCGCATCAAGCTGAAGCGCCTTTATCCCAGATTATCTGATTGATAGACTGCTAGGAATGTATACAGAACAAACCATCCACCCCCTGCGTACTCGCATGCAGCAGTGGCGGCAAGCGGGGGAGCGTATTGCTTTGGTGCCCACTATGGGCAATCTTCATGTGGGTCATCTGGCGCTGGTGGGGCAAGCCCGACAACTGGTTGACCGGGTTGTGGTCAGCGTTTTTGTGAACCCTGGCCAGTTTGGTGCCGGTGAAGACTATTTGTCCTATCCCCGCTCACTAGAGCAGGATACTGACCTGTTAACGCAGGCAGAAGTGGATTTGATGTTTGTGCCCGGGGTGGACGAGCTTTATCCTGGTGGACAGCGGGGGGCGACTTACGTGGGGGTGCCTGGCTTGTCGGAAATCTTGTGCGGCGCATCACGTCCAGGACATTTTTGCGGTGTAGCAACAGTAGTAACCAAGCTCTTTAACTGCGTTCAGCCGGATATTGCCGTTTTTGGCGAGAAAGATTATCAGCAGCTGCTGGTTATCCGGAAAATGACAGAGGAACTTTGCCTGTCTGTGGAGATTGTTGCTGTACCGACGGTGCGTGAGGCCGATGGGCTGGCGTTTAGTTCGCGTAATGCCTATTTGACTGCTGAACAACGCAAATGCGCGCCATTGCTCTATAATTCATTGCTGTTATGCAAGAAACGTATTCTCTCCGGGGAACAGAACTATGCTGTATTGATGTCACAAGCACAGAAGAATCTGCGCGCTGCCGGATTCGATCCGGACTATTTTGAGATCCGCAGGGCCGATAGTCTGACAGAGCCAACCGGTGATGGCCATCAACTGGTGATTCTGGCGGCGGCTAGCCTGGCGCGGACGCGCTTGATCGACAATGTAAGATTTACTCCCTAAATCAGCAGGTTATGCAAACTGCTGACATTGGCCTGTTTGTTCGCCTGCTGCGTGAATTACACGTTTTTCAGCACACATGGCTGCGTTGTAACCCGCTGAAATATAATGACTATCCAAAAAAACTTCGCCTTTCCCTGCACCCTGGCAAGCGCACACGTCACACGGTTCAACTGCAGCTCCCAAGTTGAAAAAATACGCCTAATCCTTCATAATTGGCAGGCTCTGACCATCAGTTGATGAGATGTTTCATGTTTATCAAGAGGGTTAAATATGCAATCCACCATGCTCAAATGTAAATTGCACCGGGCCAAGGTGACGCAGGTAGAGTTGGAGTATGAAGGATCATGCGCTATTGATAGTGACTTGCTGGACAGTGCTGGCATCCATGAATATGAGCAGATTCATATTTATAATATTTCCAATGGCGAGCGCTTTGTGACTTATGCGATTCGTGCGGAGCGGGGTAGTGGTATTATTTCTGTCAATGGGGGTGCAGCAAGGCGTGCGGCCCGGGGTGATATTGTGGTTATCTGTGCCTATGCCAGCTTAAACCAGCAGGAGTTGGTGAACTTCAAGCCAACACTGGTCTATCTGGACGAAGCCAACCGTATTACTCATATCAAAAACAATATTCCTGTTCAGGCAGCCTGAGCTGCCCACCGGGAGGAGCCAGCCCGAACAGCGCTGGCTCTCCTTTGGTAGCTAAAGCCGTGCGTCGACCTGATCCTTCGGCAGAATATACTTTACATCAAACAATACACTTTTTCCTTTGCCCAGGGCGCGAATTTTTTCAACCCCCATCTCTTTGAACTGCTGGTGACCAACCGCAAGGATGATTGCATCGTAATGATCCGTTGCCGGTTGATCCTGTATTACGGTGATACCATACTCCTGCTGCGCCTCATCCGGATCCACCCAAGGATCATAGACATCGATTTCGGCGTGGTAGTTCTTGAACTCATCGATAATATCAACGACGCGAGTATTGCGCAGATCAGGACAATCCTCTTTGAATGCCAGCCCCAGTATCAGGATTTTGGCTCCGGCAACATGGATTTTGCGCTGGGTCAGAAGTTTGACTGTGCATTCGGCAACGTATGCTCCCATGTTGTCATTGATGCGTCTGCCAGCCAGAATCATGTCCGGGTGATATCCTATCTCTTGCGCCTTATGGGTCAGATAATAGGGGTCCACTCCGATACAGTGCCCACCGACCAGGCCCGGGCGAAAAGGGAGGAAATTCCATTTGGTTCCGGCAGCTTCCAGCACCTCTTCAGTGTCAATTCCCAGCCGATTGAATATGAGTGCCAGCTCATTAACAAGGGCGATATTCACATCGCGCTGGGTGTTTTCTATTACCTTGGCGGCTTCTGCTACCCGGATGCTGCTGGCCTTGTGGGTGCCGGCAGCGATAACTCGCTGGTACAGCGCATCGACGAAGTCCGCTACCTCTGGTGTTGAGCCGGAGGTAACCTTGAGTATATTGGTGACCCGGTGCTCCTTGTCACCTGGATTGATCCGCTCCGGGCTGTAGCCGGCAAAAAAATCCTCGTTATAGGTTAGACCGGAGACGGATTCAATCAGCGGGATGCAGACCTCCTCTGTTGCTCCCGGATAGACGGTTGATTCGTAGATAATCACATCTCCCTTGTTGATTATTTCCCCCAGAGCCTTGCTGGCGCTCTCCAGTGGGGAAAGATCCGGACGCTTGAAACTATCGATGGGAGTTGGAACGGTAACAATATAGACATTACACTGCGCCAGATCCTCTATTCTGCCGGTGTAGGAGATATGAGCAGCTTGCGCCAACTCATCCGACCCCACTTCCAGAGTGCTGTCCTGTCCGGCCTTGAGTTCGGTTATTCTTTCTTCCTTGATATCAAAGCCAACGGTTGGCAACTGTTTACCAAACTCTATTGCCAAAGGCAGCCCCACATATCCCAGTCCAATAATCCCTATTCTACAATTATCAATATTAAACACTTTTATATCCCTTGCGCTTGAATTTCAAATGAGAAACTGAATTCTGTGCCAAGATGGGATGAGGCGCAAGTTTTTCAACCTGATTCACTCTGCAGTAGAACAGGCAAGTCAAAATTAATAGCTTGCATATCAGTATTCGCATGGCCCTGGAATCCGTAGCGCAGTTCACCCGGTAGGCGAACTGAGTAAAATCGAAAAATATCAGTTATATCAATATGCTGGCAAGATACCAAAGGCGGTTAACTGCGGAATCCGGGATGGTATTGAGAGTGGTTAACTACGGGTTCCAGGTTCGAGGAAATATAGTGATGTGTTGGAAATTTTGACGGGGTTTTTTATGTGCAAGGCAATGATTGAGCCGGGTTCGTCGACTAAATTAATCGATTAACTCGTTGATTGAGTTGGTCTCGCTAATACTCTGGATAGAGTTTTATTAGTTTCTATATACGACTTGGCAAGCGTCAATTTTTTTTACAAACCCAAGTTTCCGGGACTCATGATAGATATTAATTGTCAGTTATTTCAGTATGGTGCGTGTTTTGGCGCTTTATTTGCTTTGTTTTTAGTGCGGCGGTTTTTCTGCTGTAGCAAAGAATCCCTGGGGGGGGATGATACGAGGTGCGACTGCTGTGCTTCGTTTTTGCTTTTCCGGGGGCAGCGAAAACTGCTCCCGGCTTTTTACTTTGCCAATTTCCAGCTTATACTGCCACCCCGTCACGGATAGTGTCTATGCTGTGGCTCTCAGTAGATTAGTCTTTATTTGTGATAAAGCAACAGCCAACTTCCCTTCATTTACAGTAAGATATGCAGAGAATACGCAATGGAATGTGTGCCAGTATTGCTTGACCAATGAGATTGCAGGAAGGTGCATAAAAAATATTTACAAAGTTCAATCTAACAAGGTGTTGTTATGGGGCAGGTTTAATTTGTATGGTCAGTTTATTACGAAATTTTTTTTGTGCCGGGTATCAAGAAATAACGAACCATAGACGGAGTTTCTGAGCCATGATTCGGTTGTTTCGCCACTACATCCCCGTTTCTCTGGTTGTACTCGCGTTATCTGAATTTCTGGTTTTTTTTCTCGCTATATATCTCGGTGTGGAAATTCGTTTTGTCAATCAGGAAGCAGGGGCTTCAATTTCCGTTGAGCCACTGCTTCCCAAGGCGTTGCTGTTTGCCATTGTGATGCTGGGGGCCATGATCTCCATGGGGTTATACTGGCGTAATCCGCATATGAATGTGATGGGGATGCTGCACCAACTCCTCCTTGGCTTCACCGCAGGCACTATGGTTATGTTGATATTGTTCTATGCATTTCCTGCGGTATTTATTGGCCGGGGCGCCTTTGGTTTTACACTCGCCATCGCTTTTTCGAGCATCCTGGTTACCCGTATGGTTCACTATTATTTTGCGGACAGTGATGCGCTGAAGCGCCGGCTGCTTGTTCTGGGGACGGGAGAACTCGCCACCCAGTTGGAACAGGAGTTGAATTCGGGTGAAATGGCTCCCGGCTTCAAGATAATAGGCTTTGTCCGGATCACGGGGAAGCCGGTTCAGGTTGGCTTGGGCAGAGTGATTTCTGTACATGCACCGCTGATGGAAACGGTGAAACAGCATCAAATCCAGGAAATTATTATTGCTCTGGATGACCGGCGAAAATATTTCCCTGTCTGGGAATTGCTCGACTGCAAGATGAGCGGAGTGCAAATTACTGATGTTACTACTTTTCTGGAACAGCGAACCAGCAAAATCCGGCTTGATACAGTACACCCCAGTACGCTGATTTTTGCCGATGGTTATTCTCATGCTGTACTGGCTTCTTATGGCAAACGGATACTTGATATCAGTGCCAGCCTGGCTTTGTTGGCGGTCAGTTGGCCGGTTATGCTGTTGACAGCCATGGCTATCAGCTTTGAGTCAGGCGGCAGGGGTACCATCCTGTATCGGCAGGAGCGGGTGGGGAAAGACGGCAACACATTTGATGTATTAAAGTTTCGCAGTATGCGCATGGATGCGGAAAAAGACGGCAAGGCTCGGTGGGCATCAAAAGATGATGCCCGGGTGACCCGCATTGGAGGGGTGATTCGAAAATACCGCATTGATGAACTTCCCCAGCTGTTGAATGTGTTGAAAGGGGATATGAGTTTTGTCGGTCCACGCCCCGAACGGCCGCTGTTTGTCGAAGAGCTGACCGAAAAGATACCGTATTATGGTTTGCGTCACAAAGTTAACCCGGGCATTACCGGTTGGGCCCAAATTTGTTATCCCTATGGCTCATCGGATCAGGATGCGCTCGAAAAACTTCAGTATGATCTGTATTATATCAAGAATTACAGCTTATGGTTTGACTTCCTGATTCTGACGCAAACAGTATATGCTGTTCTTTCGGGCAGGGGGGGACAATAGCGCTCTTTGTCATGTGACAGTTCTCCGGACAGGGTTTTTTGCGGAGATTTGTCGTTGCATGCGGGCGAAAACTCCATAGTTTTTTTATCTGGTTATCCCTGCTCCCGGATGGGTGTTATATATCCGGTATCAGGGGGATGTAGATAGTATGAATCTGGGTGTCATCAGCTATTCGCTGGCTGTATCTTCCTCCCTGGTGCTTGCGCTGTTACTGTTGACCGCATGGCGCACCCGTTTTTTTGGCAGCCTGTTGTTTATTGCTGTTATCGTAATGACAACGCTATGGGCAATTTCTGCAGCCTGGCTGGCCGAATTTGGCACCAGTCAGGCGGGTCTGGTTTACCGTCTGTTTGAGGTGCTGCGCTATATTGCCTGGTATGCGCTGCTGCTCGGTCTGCTAGCCCCTTTCTCACACGCGAAGAGATGGCTGCGTTACCTTGCCCTGGTCGCGTTACTTTTTCCTCTGCCGCTTCTGTTTGCTCATTTAGCCCCAGATTGGGTGTTGAGCCATGTTCCCTATGCGATGGGTTCGGATATTCGAACCTTGGGACACGTTATTCTGGCAATTATTGGTCTGGTAATTGTTGAACAGATATTTCGCAACGTCCATCAGGAACAACTATGGAGAGTAAAGCATCTGTTGCTGGGGGTAGGGGCTGCATTTGTCTATGATTTTTTCCTCTATGCGGATGCACTGCTTTTTAATCAGATTGACGGTGCTATCTGGGACGCCCGAGGTTTTATCAATGCGCTGGTTGTTCCTATGCTGGCTGTTTCGGTAGCACGTAACCCTGATTGGTCAGGGGATATTTTTGTCTCCAGGAAAGCTGTTTTTCATACCACATCGTTGTTGATGGCCGGTATCTATCTGGTGGCAACCGCAATGGTGGGTTACTACATCCGCGACTATGGTGGCAGTTGGGGCAGGGCGTTCCAGATCGTTTTTCTGTCCTGTTCTCTGGTAGTGCTGATTACGTTACTGCTTTCAGGGCAGGCGCGTGCCTGGCTGAAAGTATTTTTGGGCAGAAATTTTTTTCAATATCAGTACGACTACCGGGATGAGTGGTTAAAGCTTATTCATACGCTGGCGCTGGATAAAACAGGATTGGAGCTGAAAGTTCGTGCCGTCAAGGCGCTGGCTGATATTGTTGACAGCGGTGGTGGAATGTTATGGACGCGTACCGAAGAGGGGCGGTTTTTTCACAATACCAGCTGGAATTTATCCTGGCAGGTCACCGAGACAGTTACGCCGGAATCATCCCTGATTCGGTTTCTGGAGCAGCAAAGAAAGGTTATTGAGCTTGGTGAGTATGGTCGTAAATCCGATAGTTATCCCGATCTGCAGCTTCCTGAATGGTTGCGCGATATAGAGTATGCTTGGCTGATTGCCCCCTTGATTCTTGATGACGAGTTAACCGGCTTTATTGTACTGGTCAGGCCACATGCACCTCACCAGCTTAACTGGGAGGAACAAGATTTGCTGAAAACAGCAGGTATGCAGATAGCAAGCTATGTCGCCTTTCTGGAAACTTCAGAAGCATTGATGGATGCTCGTCAATTTGAAGCATTTAACCGGCTCTCTTCTTATGTTGTGCATGACTTGAAAAATGTTAGTGCCCAGCTTTCGCTTGTGGTCACCAATGCACAGCGGCACAGGGATAATCCGGCGTTTATCGAGGATGCTATCAATACGGTATCGAATGCAACGGCAAAAATGAATCGCGTGCTGGCACAGCTTCGCAAGGGTAGCAGCGAAGAGACTCACAAGGTCATTGCGAGGGTGATTGATGTATTGCAGGAAGTGATTTCCATTCGATCCGGTAGTAGACCTGTGCCGGTGCTGAATGGATGCGATAGTGAACTGTTATTGCTTATCGAGCGGGAGCGGTTGGTCAATATACTTTCACACCTTGTCCATAACGCCCAGGAAGCAACAGATGATGACGGAGCGGTAATGCTCCGGGCCGTGAGCAAAGGCGGAGACATAATTATCGAGATTGTGGATAATGGGTGTGGCATGGATGAGCAATTTATTCGTTAACGTCTGTTTCGTCCCTTTGACACGACCAAGGGTAATGCAGGAATGGGGATTGGGGTCTATGAAAGTCGTGACTTTATATGGTCACAGGGGGGAGAGCTTACAGTGCAGAGCAGCATCGGGGCTGATTCTGTAACAACTTTCAGCGTAAAGCTTCCACAATACCAGGATGCCTGCTCTCCGGCAGAGAACAATAAACAGAAAATCAGTGAGGCGATCAGTTGAACAGTGGAAACAAAAAATTGCTGGTGGTAGAGGATGACCTCGGTCTGCAGAGCCAGTTGCGTTGGTGTTTTGAAAACTATGAAGTAATTATTGCAGAGGATAAGGAGTCTGCTCTGGTGGAGTTGCGACGTCATGAGCCGCCAGTGGTTACGCTGGATCTTGGGCTTCCTCCCGATCCGGCCAACGTCAGTGTGGGTCTTGATGTTTTGCAGGAGATGTTGAAAATTTCCCCGCATACAAAAATTATTGTTGTTACCGGGAATGAAGATCACGAGCATGCTGTAAAATCCATTGCGCTTGGTGCTTATGATTTTTACCAGAAACCGGTTGATGCACAATTCCTGGGGTTGATTGTCGATCGGGCATATCGGTTATACGCACTGGAAAAGGAGAACCGCCGCCTGGTTGAACGATCAGCCACCTCCCCCCTGGCCGGAATTATTGCATCCAGCCCGGAAATGGTGAAGCTTTGCCGTATGGTGGAGAAGGTGGCGCCAACCGATGCCACTACTCTGATTCTTGGTGAAAGTGGCACTGGAAAGGAGGTGCTTGCGCGGGCACTGCATGATCTCAGTCATCGCGCAGGTGAGCGTTTTGTGGCAATAAACTGTGCGGCGATTCCCGAAACCTTGCTGGAAAGCGAGCTTTTTGGATACGAAAAGGGGGCGTTTACCGGTGCCGCAAAGCAGACCATAGGCAAGATTGAGTGTGCCCAGGGTGGCACCCTTTTCCTGGATGAAATTGGTGATCTTCCCGGTTCGCTGCAGGCCAAATTGTTGCGTTTTCTGCAGGAGCGGGTAATCGAGCGAATCGGTGGCAGGGAAGAGATCCCCATCGATGTACGAGTGGTGTGCGCTACTCATCAAAACCTCGATGATCAGATTCACGATGGTGGTTTCAGACAGGATCTCTATTATCGTGTCAGCGAAATCCGTCTGGAGATCCCGCCGTTGCGGGCGAGGCAGGGTGATATCGTCGCTATCGGGCGCGCACTTCTTCACCAACAGGCGAAAAAACAGGGTCGTTCGCTGCGCGGGTTCGATGGTGATGCCATAGCGGCGATGGATGGGTATGGGTGGCCGGGGAATGTGAGAGAGCTGGAGAACCGGATCAAGCGGGCTGTCATTATGGCCGAAGGAGCGCAAGTAACTGCCGAGGATCTGGAGTTGCCGATTCCTGATGGACAACAAGCCCCGCTTTGTACGTTACGCCAGGTGCGTGAAGCAGCTGAACGCCAGGTCTTGAAGCAGGCGCTCGTCCTGGCGGACGGGAATATGTCGCGGGCGGCGGAACTGCTGGGTATCACCCGACCCACACTCTACTCATTGCTGGAAAAATTTCAGATGCGAGAGTAGCTTTCTGAAATCTGCGCCATGCAGTAAAATCCACTTCCTTGACCGACCTGACCCTCGAAGGTGATATATGTTGCGGCTGCGTGGTGCCTCTGTTCTTTCTGATTTCCGTCTGCAAAAATTATTGTCGGCCGTGCAGGCGCAACTGCCATCCGTCTCCCTACTGTATGCGGAATATCTGCATTTTGTGGATTTGGAGTGCCATCTGGATGATACCGAGCTGGCGCTGCTGGAGCGATTGCTCCGCTATGGGCTATCCAGGCCACCCTCCCCCGAGGGACAGCTGCTGGTGGTGCCGCGTCTCGGCACCATTTCGCCATGGGCAAGCAAGGCAACTGATATTGTCCATAACTGTGGTCTCGATAAAGTCCACCGTCTGGAGCGGGGGGTTGCCTGGTATTTTCTGACCAGCGATGGGGCTGTGCTCGATGAACAGCAGCTGGTCGGCATCCAGCCTCTCATCCATGACCGGATGACTGAAACTGTGTTGAACAGTCTGGACGAGGCGGAAGGCCTGTTCCTGCAGAGTGAGCCGCTCCCCCTGACCATGGTTGATATTTTAACAGGCGGACGTGCTGCGCTGGAGGTGGCCAACCAGGAATTGGGATTGGCGTTGGCCGACGACGAGATAGCCTATCTACTGGAAAATTTCCGGCTGTTGAAGCGCAATCCCACCGATGTGGAGTTGATGATGTTTGCCCAGGCCAACTCGGAACACTGCCGGCACAAAATATTCAATGCGGACTGGGTAATCGATGGTGAGCCGCAGTTGCACTCCCTGTTCGATATGATCCGCAATACCCATCGCAGCCATCCGGGAAAGGTGCTGTCCGCCTACAGTGATAATTCGGCGGTGATGCAGGGCTTCGACGGCAAGCGTTTTTTCCCTGATCCTGTTTCGCGACAATACCGGCTTTGCAATGAGGCTATTCATATTTTGATGAAGGTGGAGACCCATAACCACCCCACCGCCATCTCCCCTTTTCCCGGTGCCGCGACCGGTTCGGGGGGGGAGATTCGGGATGAGGGAGCAACCGGCCGTGGTTCAAAACCGAAGGCCGGACTGACCGGTTTCTCGGTATCCAATCTCCGCCTGCCCCAAGCCACGATGCCGTGGGAGCGGGAGTACGGAAAACCCGGACGTATCGCATCCGCACTGGAGATCATGCTGGAGGCACCTGTTGGCGCCGCTGCGTTCAACAACGAGTTTGGCCGCCCCAATCTCTGTGGTTACTTCCGCACCTTCGAGGCCGAGGTTCCCGGCTCGGAGGGCAGCGAGGTGCGTGGCTACCACAAACCGATCATGTTGGCGGGCGGCCTGGGCAATATCCGTGCGAATCAGGTTGAAAAGAGAGATATTCCGCCCGGTGCCCAGCTGGTCGTACTGGGCGGACCTGGCATGTTGATTGGTCTGGGCGGGGGCGCAGCCTCCAGCATGAGCAGCGGTGAGAGCATCGAGGATCTGGACTTTGCCTCGGTGCAGCGGGGAAATCCGGAAATCGAGCGGCGCTGCCAGGAGGTTATCGACCAGTGCTGGCAGCTGGGTGCCGACAACCCGATTATCTCCATTCATGATGTGGGTGCCGGTGGTCTCTCCAACGCCATGCCGGAACTGGTCAATGACAGCGCCCGTGGCGCCCGCTTCGAGTTGCGCACCATCCCCTGTGACGAGCCGGGTATGTCGCCAATGGAGATCTGGTGCAACGAGGCGCAGGAGCGGTACGTCATGGCGATATCCGGCAAGGAGCTGGATCGGTTTGCCGCTATCTGTGAACGGGAGCGCTGTCCCTGGGCAGTCATTGGCGAGGCTACTGAAGAGCAGCAGCTGATTGTGGGGGACTGCTATTTCGACAACACCGCCATCGATATGCCGCTGGAGGTGCTGCTGGGCAAACCACCCAGGATGCTGCGCGAGGCGCGCCATCATCCATTTCACAAGCAGGAGTTTCGAACCGATGGCATCGATATCCGTGATGCTGCCTACCGGGTACTGCAGCTACCGTCTGTCGCGGATAAAAGCTTTCTGATCACCATCGGTGACCGCACTGTTACCGGCCAGGTAGTGCGCGATCAAATGGTGGGACCCTGGCAGGTTCCGGTAGCCGATGTGGCGGTTACCAGCTCTGCGTTTCATGGCTACACCGGCGAGGCCATGGCGGTGGGGGAGCGCACACCACTGGCGGTGCTGCACCATGCCGCCGCCGCACGCATGGCTGTGGGCGAGGCGCTGACCAACTTGGCCGCCGCCCGTATCGAGTCGCTGGAAGATATCGTCCTGTCCGCCAACTGGATGGCCGCCGCCGGTCATCCCGGCGAGGAGGCGGGTTTGTATGATGCGGTGAAAGCGGTCGGCATGGAGCTATGTCCCCGGTTGGGGATTGCCATTCCGGTGGGTAAAGACTCTCTCTCCATGAAAACGGTTTGGGAGGCCGATGGCAAGGAACATGCTGTTACCGCCCCCTTGTCATTGATCATCTCTGCCTTCGGCCGGGTAGTGGATGTGGGCAGAACCCTCACCCCGCAGCTGCGGCCCGATATCGATGGCGAACTGATTCTGATCGATCTTGGCAAGGGGCGGAATCGTCTGGGTGCCTCGGCACTGGCCCAGGTATTCAGTGAAACGGGGCGCCATGTTCCGGATCTGGATGATCCCGAGCAGTTCAAGCATTTCTTCGAAACCCTGCAGCTGCTCAATGACAAGGGGATGATCATCGCCTACCATGATCGTTCCGATGGTGGGCTGTTCGCCACCGTGGCGGAGATGGCCTTTGCCGGTCGCTGCGGAGTTGATATCACGCTGGATGAGGTGGATGAGGAACCGCTGGCGGCGCTGTTCAGTGAGGAGCTGGGTGCCGTCATTCAGGTACGGTATACCGATATCGATGAGGTGCTGGCGTGGCTTCACGACGCCGGTCTGGGCAAGCACAGCCACCTGATCGGCACCTTTAACAGTGATGACTCCCTTCTCTTTACGCACCGGGGAGAAACAGTGCTGGCTGAGCCGCGTCTGGATCTGCATCGGGCCTGGTCGCAAACCAGCTTTCACATGCAGTTCCTGCGTGACAATCCGGAGTGTGCCCGTCAGGAGTACGACCGTTTGCTGGATGCGGATGATCCCGGCCTGTTCGCCGAGCTGAGTTTCGATCCGGATGACAATATCACAGTGCCATTTTTCAACAAGGGCGCCCGGCCGCGTGTCGCCATCCTGCGTGAACAGGGAGTCAACGGTCATGTCGAAATGGCGGCCGCCTTCGATCATGCCGGGTTCACCGCAGTCGATGTTCACATGAGTGATATTGTCAGTGGTCGGATCACACTACAGGAGTTTGCCGGTCTGGTGGCCTGTGGCGGGTTCTCGTTTGGTGACGTACTCGGGGCGGGGCAGGGGTGGGCCAAGTCCATTCTGTTCAACGTCCGGGTCTGTGACCAGTTTGCCGCCTTCTTCCAGCGCAGCGACAGTTTTGGTCTGGGTGTCTGTAACGGCTGTCAAATGATGTCCGGCCTGCGTGAGCTGATCCCGGGCAGTGAGCAGTGGCCGCAGTTCCAGCGTAATCTGTCAGAGCAGTTCGAAGCGCGCCTGCTGATGGTTGAAGTATTGAAGTCCCGCTCGTTGTTCCTGGAGGGGATGGAAGGCTCGAAGCTTCCCATCGTGGTTTCCCATGGTGAAGGGCGGGCCGAGTTCGCCGGGGAGGGAGACGCGGTTCGCACGCTGCGGGAGCATCTGGTGACGTTGCGCTATGTGGACAACTACGGTGACCCCACCGAGATCTATCCGGCCAATCCCAACGGTTCGCCCCTCGGGATTACCGGCCTTACCACGCCGGATGGCCGCTTTACCGTCATGATGCCGCACCCTGAGCGGTTGTTCCGGGCGGTACAGAACTCATGGTGTCCCGATGAGTGGAGCGAGGACGGGGCGTGGCTGCGAATGTTTCGTAACGCACGTTGCTGGATTGGTTGATCCGGTCTGACTAATCTGCCGGGTGTCGCTGCAGATCGGCAACGACACAGCGGATGATTTCGTAACCATAGCTGCCATCCAGCTGTTCATGCACCGGTTTCAGCCTCGGGTTGTTCAGATCGATGTGCTGTAGTACGGCGTCCTGTATGGTTTTCAGCTCTGCATCGCTGAGTGTAACCACTTCTTTCAGCTCGATGCTGCCAGCGGCAATTGCCAGCGCCAGATGATTCTGAATGGTTTGTAATTGCAGCTTGCGTTGCGTTGCAATCTGTTCCACATCCATTCCCTGGCGAAACAGTTGCAGTGTTTCCAGTGCAGTGTCTGAAGCCGGTACTGACTGCTCCTCGCCGCCATGGTCACAAATGACGGCGACAAAATCCTCTCCATATTGCTCCAGTTTGTGTCGGCCAACGCCGGAGATCTGGCTGAATGCGGTCAGGGTCCGGGGGCGCAGTTCGACCATCTCCATCAATGTTGCGTCATGAAATACCACGTAGGGCGGCATGCCTTGCTGTTCGGCCAGCTCCTTGCGCCGCTGGCGCAATGCCTCCCACAGCTGTGAGTCGGCATCGCTGACCAGCTGTTTTCCGGTGTGGCTGGAGGAACGTTTTTTCTCTTTTTTTCTGTCCTTGCGCAGCTTCAGTGGTTGTTCACCCCGCAGCAGCGGGCGGCTGCGATCCGTCAGGCGCAGGGAGCCGTGTCCCCCAATATCGACCGTGATGTAGCCCAGCGCCACCAGTTGCCGGAAAACCGAGCGCCACTGGTTGATATCCAGCTCCTTGCCGATTCCCCAGGTGCTGAGCCGGTGGTGACCGAAACGTTGAATACGCTCATTCTCCTTGCCGAGCAGCACATCAATCAGATAGTTCACGCCAAAGCGTTGCCCGGTGCGATAAACACAGGAGAGCGCCTTGCGTGCCGCTTCCGTCCCGTCCCAGGTCTCCGGCGGTTGCAGGCAGGTATCACAGTTGCCACAAGGCTGCTCCAGCGGATCACCAAAGTAGGCCAGCAGCACCTGGCGGCGGCAGTGGGTCACCTCACACAGCCCCAGCATGGCCTCCAGCTTCTGCCGCTCTATGCGTTTCTGGGCATCATCGGCCCGGGAGGACTCCAGCATCTGGCGGAGCATGATGATATCCTGCAGACCGTAGGCCATCCAGGCATCGGCGGGCAGGCCGTCCCGCCCTGCACGTCCGGTTTCCTGATAATAGGATTCAAGGCTTTTGGGCAGATCAAGATGAGCGACAAAGCGCACATCGGGCTTGTCGATGCCCATGCCGAAGGCGATGGTGGCCACGATGACAATGCCCTCTTCGGCAAGAAAACGTTCCTGGTTCTGTCGTCGCACCTCTATTGGCAGACCGGCATGGTACGGCAGCGCATTCCAGCCTTTTCCTGTCAGCCATGTTGCGGTTTCCTCCACCTTTCTGCGTGACAGACAGTAGACGATACCGGCATCGTTTTTGTGTTCGTTTTCCAGGAAGCGCAGTAGCTGCTCGCGGGCACTTTGTTTTTCGGTAATCCGGTAACGGATGTTGGGCCGGTCAAAGCTGCTGATAAAGGATTTGCCGTTCTGCAGTTCCAGTCGTTGCAGAATATCCGCCCGTGTCACCTCATCCGCCGTAGCGGTAAGCGCAATACGCGGTACCTGGGGAAAGCGTTCGGGCAGGATGGAGAGCTGGATATATTCCGGCCGGAAATCATGTCCCCACTGGGAAACACAGTGGGCCTCATCGATGGCGAACAAGGCCAGCGGTGCCCGTTCCAGCAGATTCAGCATCCGTGGCATCAACAGTCGCTCCGGCGCCACATAGAGCAGATCCAGCTCGTTGGCAAGCAGTTGCTGCTCAATATGGGAGGCTTCACTGGCGGTCAGAGTGGAGTTGAGAAAGGCAGCACGCACGCCGGACAGGGTGAGGGCATTGACCTGATCCTGCATCAGTGCTATCAGCGGTGAAACGACAATTCCAACCCCGTTTCGCACCATCGCGGGTATCTGGTAGCAGAGCGACTTGCCGCCACCGGTTGGCATCAGCACCAGCGCATCGCCACCATCGATCAACTGCTGAATGACAGCCCCCTGATTGAGCCGGAACTCATCGTAGCCAAAGGTAGTGCGCAGGATCTGCAAAGCGGATTCATCCATAGGCAGTGATTTTACCGGTATTTGAGTCTGATATTGCAAAAATAACTATATGGGGTTTTTAAAGTCCCCGCATATGGTCTCTTCTCCTTTTACAAGTTTTTGTGTCATGGATGGCAAGGACAGGGTTGCTTCCGTCTATCCGGCCTGTTGATGGGGGGTGTTATGCCTCTGGCCTCGATGAAATGCGTACGTATCGTCCTTATCGATACGCTGGTCTGACCTGTTGTGTCATCGTATGTCACAACGTCTTCGCAATCGTTGGCAGGTTCCCTCTTTAGACTCATTATCCTGCAGTTTCAAAGATGCTTCATGCAACCTGATAGTTGATCTTGTTAACCAGTACTGCCCATCCGATCCGCGCCATCTTGTTGGCCACGGCCTTGTTGAAGCCGCGCGCTGCCCTAATCTTGTTGCTCCAATGGCTCAGACGGTCATCCTTTTGTGCCGCACGGATCACGATGGAACGGGCACCATGCACTAAAAGGTTACGCAGATACCGATCCTCCTGCTTACTGATCCCCGGCAAGACCTCTTCCCGCCGCTGCTATGCCGCCTAGGTACCCGTCCCAGCGAGGCAGATACATCCCGGCCCCGCCGGTAAGCCTCGCCATTGCCCACCACACGGTGGAAGACGCCAGCCACGATGGATCCATAGCCCGGTATCGTCTGTAGCCTCCGGCCCACGTCACTCTGCTGGCTTTGACGCACCATCTCCCGGGTGTCGTGGTTGATATGACGATCCAGTTTTTGTAATTGCCGGTAACTCTGTGCCAACAAGCAACGGAACGGGTTACTTAAGCTGTTCCCGGTATTTTCCAGTAGTCGTGGCAGGCGTTGGCGGAGCATGTTGATTCCTTTGGGAAGGATCCGTCCATACTCTCTGCCAGCAAACCTCTCAACTGATTGACCAACGCGGTTCGGTTGGCGATACACCGTTCCCGCAAGCGGTGGAGGGCTTGAATATCCTGTTGCTCGGGTGTTTTCACTGATACAAAGCGCATTTCCGGGCGGGTGACTGCCTCCGTGCAGAATTACAAGCACGGCAGTCATACGATATGGGATTGTAAATACCGCGTGGTGTGGGTGACGAAGTACCGTTATCCGATATTGGGTGGTGATGTTGGGTTGAGGTGCCGGTATTGATTCGAGAGATTGCTCGAAGCAGAGAAATGATTATCTGCGCGGGGTCGAGCAATCGGGGTCATGTGCCTGCGCTGATTGGTATACCGCCGAATTTGTCGGTATCCAGGGCGGTGCAATTTCTGAAGGGGAAGCGTTCGCACAAGCTGATGTCGGAGTTTTCCTTGCGGAGGAGACGGTATTGGGGTCAGCCTTTGTGGGTGAGGGAATATTGGGTGGCATCCAGTGGAAACGTGACAGACAAAGTCTGGAAGGAGGACATAAAGAACCAGAAGCCAGATGAACCTGACGATGATTTCAGTGTGTTGTAATTCGCTTTTAGGCGAAATGACTGGCTTTCAGCCGGTGGTCGTTCACTTATTTAACCTGAACTCGGGTTAAGGCCTAACATGACAAAATTAAAGCAAGAGAAACTGTGGATACCGTCATTCCGGTATGCTCCTGGCCGGAATCTATAGTTCGAGCTACTGGATTCCGGCTAAAATCATGCTGGAATGGCGCGATTTTTAGTTGTGTTTCCGTTTTCAGATGAAATATTGCTTAACCTGAGTTCAGGTTATTTAGTAATGACATGACCCCTTTATGAGCTGCGTTCTTTGCGAAGACGTTAAATCACTTTCAATCTCGTGATAGCCAACCTGGCAGGATCAGAATAGGATGAGAGCAATTGTTTTTCCTGATTGCCACAAAAAAGGGCTAAGTTGCTGGAATGGCTGCTATTGAGAGGAGAGCGGTGGTTTTTGGGGAACCCCTCGCTTTGATTGTCAGTTGTAAAGAAATTTTACTGTTGTGGTTGATGTTCTGAATCCATCAGTAAACAAATTCAATCATGAAGCACTGTGAAAGTTAAATCTATTTCTTGGCAGATATCACTCCGAAAGTGTATAAAGTCTGCAGAATGTGCAACCAGCTTGGTTTCAGATGTTATCTGCCGCGTATCCAATAAAAACGCATTATTCTAATATATCTATGGTTTAATTTCGTTATTTTTTTGGCTGCGCAGTTACAATGAACCAATAAATCTTATTCTGATGATAGTAACAACTCCTTCTCGCAGGCAGTCAACGGGTTTTGTTTCTGCGTCTTGCCGTTTTGATTTTATTTTCCCGTTAGAATCTATTCATTAAATTCTTCCCATAACCGGGGAAAGTGCGTTAAGATTTCTATTCAACTTTATGTTTTACGCATTGGGGTGGCTGGTGTCGATAGTGCTCCTGTGTTTTTTCTGGCGATATACTGCAGTTTTCAGATGATCGACAGGTGACGATTACACGCATAAGCAATCAATCGAACTGGATGGGAAATGCAAACAGCTTCGCAAGACAGAATTGCGCTTGAAATTCTGTAGCGAGTTGTCTGAAAATGATATGTTAATAATAAGAGAATCCTGATGCGAAGGTTCTTCCTCCACTGTTAGCTCCCGAGCGGGGAGGCGTTTATAGCGCCATTGCTTTTGGACTCGTACTCGCGCCCTGATTTCCATGAAGCAATGGTGGCTGGAAGTGTTCAAGGTGAAGTTTTTCGGGGATACCGCCATTAGCCGAATTAATCAGCCTGTCCGCACAGATGCACAAGAGCTGATGCCTGCTAGAGAAAAAAATAGCAATAAAGATACCTAGGAGTCTGTCGGGTTTGGGTAATCGTAGCGATTTGGTGGGAGAACGAGTCAAAATGTTTCCGGTTTTGAGGCAAATAGTGGGGCTATTTAACGAAAAACCGGGGATGTTTTGGCCGCTCTCCCATCAGCGCAGTAGATTATTCCCAAATCCGACAGACTCCTAGCGGTTTTATGTAAGATGCGGACATTTAAAAGCACCCTTTTGGGAATCAGCCAAGGGTTAATTATCGTCCAATAAAATTCAAATATTGATATGCGGTATTTTTTCTTTAAAAAAATATATAGCCATTGTGATATGGCGAGCATTTCAGGTGCTTATGTTGTTTTTTAACGAAAAAAAGGAAATCAAGTATGAAGTTTGCGATTTGTTTTTGGGTATTCGCTAGAATAGCCCGGTGGGGGCAGGATTGATGCTGGCGAACAGGCTACGTCGAATCTCGGCGGGGAAGAGCAATCATGAGTAACGAAAAATTTTCACCACAACTGCTGAGAGCCATCCTTAAATCCGATGGTGTCGATGCCGGGGATGTGGAATTGAATGACCTGCCTACCCTGGCGCCGCCGGGCCAGTCATCAATTCAGAAGCTGGATGCGCTTGAGCGCAAAAAAGCATTAAAGCAGCTGGCTTCGCTAATATCACAATTTCGCTCGGTGTCGGGCAGCCCGGATGAGTTGATATCATTCCAGCTGGAAGAGTTGCCTAATCTTCTCCGGTTGCTGGCTGAACTGGCGATGGAAGTGAAAGTGGATGACAAAAACAGGGAAGAGAAGAAAAAGGTGCTTCATGTGGCTGCGGCGATGTTGCGCCGTATGCTGCACGGATCCAGCGCGAGTCACTACCGGGTTCTTGGTTTAAACGCCGGAGCCACTACCGCACAGATGGCAGAACATTATCAGCTGCTTTACAAACTGTTCTGGTTCGATGAAGCCGTCGATCCACAAAGAAAAAGCAGGTTGCGTATTTCTGAAGCCTACACTGTGTTGAAAGAGCCGGAGTTGCGCCATCGGTATGATGAAGATCTGACAAGACTTGAGCAGCAGACACAGCGTTCAGCTGACAGTGAACGGAAGAGGTTATGGCCTGTTGTTGCCGCTGCCCTGTTGTTGGCTCTGGGGCTTGCTGGAACAACGCTGTTCCTTGGTAAAACATCTGAAACAACCGATACGGATGTTGCCTCCTTGCCGGATTCACTCGGAGAGAATGCTGCTTCCGTGCCGGATACCCCGGATGAGAGCATTGCCTTCTTGCCGGAAGAGGATACTACTTTTGCAGAAAGAGAAGCGGTTGTTGCCGGGCTTGATCTTGAACCGCGGTTACCGGACGCTTCATTAACGCTCCCGGCGGATGTGGACGATACGGCCAAATCCGGTGATGAAACCAACGCAGACGCAGACCAGGAAGCCACCGATGTCCGGTTGGAATTACCGGAGGAAACCGGTTTGCAACCATCTGCTGCGAGGTCCGATAGCAAGAAAGCAGCGTTCAAGGAACAAGACAGTCCTGAACAGCTGGTCAAACTGGAGCCCGTTCGGACATATGTTATTTCAGAGCATGAAAAACCGGCTCCAGCTGAGGAGAAGGATGACGAGGGGGTAACCATAAGTATTCCGCCCGCGGTTCAATCTTCGGGAGTCCCTCTTGTTATTTCGCCGCGAGTGGCGTTGCCTCAGGGTAAAGCTTCAGCTGTGGAGAAGAAAACAGAAGAACTGCCTGCTTCAGCTGCTTTATCGACGTCTCCTTCCAGTACCGCTTCAGCAGTAGCTTCTGAACCAACAATAGTTGTTATTGGCTCACCCGGGTTGTCGGTAGACAATCTGACCAGAGAGCAGGTGCGTGCTATTTTTCTTGGGAATAACTCGCGGCTTCCCTCTGGTGAGCAGGTCACTGTGGTTGCTACGCAAGGGGGCGGATCCGCCAAGAATATATTTTACCAGAATGTCATTGGCAAGACCCCCCGGCAACTTAAAATCCACTGGGCGAAACTGCGTTTTCAGGGGAAGCAGCAACCACCCAAGCATTTAGCTGATGATGAGGCGGTTAAGGATTCGGTGGCAAACTCTTCCGGAGTGATAGGTATTATAAAAAGCAGTGCAGTCGATGACTCGGTAAAGATACTCTTGAGCACCGGAAACTGAAGCAAGCAGGATTTAACAGAGGAATAAAAATGGTAATACGCAGCACGGGTTTTTTTTTCGCGGGTTTGATGTTTTTACTGACTGCGGCACCGCTCCATGCGCTGGAGTTCGAGGGTTTTGGCAGCGTCAGTTATCACAAACATGAAGTCAAAGGGGAGCATGCAAGTGGTAGCATGGAGTATCCGGAAGGTTTTACCCTAGGCGGTTTCAATCTTTATGCGTTCCAGGAGATAGCTGATGGAACATCTGCTTTCGCGGAGTTTATTATCGGCGATTATACTGAGGCGATTGAGATGGAGCGGTTGTGGATAAGGCGGGTTTTTTCTCCCTCGTTCGAATTTAAAGCGGGTCTGATTGAGTCACCGCTTGGCTACTGGAACAGAACCTACCATCAGGGAGGTCAGCTGCTTCAGGACACCATTTCCCGTCCTTTTTTCCTTAATTACGAAGATCAGGATGGAGCAATTTTTCCCATGGTAACGGTTGGATTCGAGATGGGAGGGACTGCCCGGGTGCGCGGCGGCGAACTGGATTATGTTATGATTTTTGGTAATGGTGTGTCTCTTGATACCGGAGCCTCCTCACACGATGCAGGTGCGCTGCATGGTGCTGGCTCATCGGAGATTGGAATAAACCTGCTCGGTGATCCGGGGGATGAGAAGCTGTTTATCCTGAGAACAGCCTACCGATTTTCCGGTATTCCGTTGCAAATCGGGTTGTTCGGAATGAACAATCCCGTGGTCGAGTCGGGTGAGGGGGCAGGAGTCAAGGGGACGTTTGGCGAAGAACTGATATCCCAGACAGTAGTTGGTGCGGATGTTCATTTTTCCCGGAACGGGTTTGAAGCCATCGCGGAGTATTATCATATCGACAATGACGATGTGATTGGAAAGGCGGACGTTGATCCTGCAAGTGGCTACTACATTCAGTTGGGGTATCGGCTTACCGAGCGACTGAAGCCCATATATCGCTATGTCAATCTGGATTTTGATGAGGCCGATCCCTATTTTCAATATCTTGGCGTACAGCAACAGTATCATCATATTGTCGGGTTAAGATATGATCTTGATGAAAGTAATGCCCTGAAGTTCGAGGTTCACCAAATGAACTTTAACAATAAGACAGAGTATCATTCGACGTTGCAATGGGCATTTCTTATGTTCTGAAAATGTCGAAAAAAAACAAAAATCCCCGGGGCAGGGGTTCTCTCGCTGAATGCTCGACTTTTTTGTCTCACTCGAAAGCGGGGCGTTCAATCGGAATGCTCATATATTTTTTGCCCCGGGGGGCGGGGAATAAAACCCAAAGAGAGAGGTAACTATTCAGCTCACCCCTGAAATCCGCCATTTCTGCGTTAAAAAATGATCATTTACCTGTGTAAACTTACATTTTTCGTCTTGACCTGACGAATTTCAGGGGAAATCTGAACAGTTGCATACTCGTTTTCAACTATGCTGAATAGTTACAGAGAGAGTTAACATAATAATTTTTCCGGTTTTTTTCTTGTCCATGTTGATGTGTCGATTGTTGCATAGCTATTTTCACCATCGCCCCATCTCCCTCCGGGGGAGGTCGGGGTGAGGAGATAAAACAGATGCAATACGTATGCAGAAATCAGTAAAACATGCCAGAAAAAAGGTGCAGTTAATCCCGATGAAAACCGTACTGTTATTCGCTCTTATTGTAAAAATAGTCTAACATAGTCAATAACTAAACTAGTTGCACTTTCCGGATAATTATCGTTAAATCCGTTGTGCCCGGCAGGCTAAAATAACTATCTGTTTCCGTCCTGCCTGCGCATTCAAACGGATTGTGTCTGCGAGCCAGACAAACGATAAAACAAGGAGCAACACATGCACATACTTATCACTGGAGGTGCCGGTTTCATCGGCTCCAATCTTGTCAAATTTCATCTTAACCAAGGCCACAAGGTTCATGTCCTTGATGATTTAAGTACCGGCCGCAAAGAGAATATCAAACCATTTTTACACGACTCCAACTTCCACTTCGATGAAGGCGATGTGTTGACATGGGACGAGCTGGAAAGGGCGGTCAGCGGAGCGGATGTCATTTATCATCTGGCGGCTGTCGTTGGTGTATTCAAGGTGCTTAAAGAGCCAATTGAGGTTTTGGCCATCAATATCGCAGGGTGTGAGCGCCTGTTGAGGGCGGCGCGCAACAGCCACTGGAATCCGCGCATTATCGTTGCTTCAAGTTCGGAGGTTTATGGTAATCGCCCCATTGTTGATGGAGAGCACATGCCTTTGCACGAA
This sequence comes from Gammaproteobacteria bacterium, assembly GCA_024277595.1. Lineage (GTDB taxonomy): Bacteria > Pseudomonadota > Gammaproteobacteria > Thiohalospirales > Thiohalospiraceae > DRMK01. The sequence goes on along the minus strand of JAJRUV010000126.1, from coordinate 9,774 downwards.
GAGCTGGATTTGTTGATAACTCCGGGAATAAATACGCGCTGGAACTACTCTATCAGCAAGCTGGCGAATGAGGCATTCGCCATTTCCTATGCCAAGGAACATGACATGCATGTTACTGCGGTTCGTTTTTTCAATGTATGCGGGCCGGGGCAGAGAGGTCGTTACGGGATGGTGGTGCCCCGTTTTGTCAACCAGGCCGTCAATAACGAAACGCTTACCGTCTTTGGTGACGGCTCCCAAACCCGCTCGTTTATGGATGTCAGGGATGCGGTGAAGGCACTGTTTGCGTTGGCCGGCACGGCTGAGAGCGCCGGTGAAATCATCAATGTTGGCAGTGACAGCGAAATTTCCATTCTGGATTTGGCCAATCTGGTAAAAAAACTGGCTAACAGCAAGTCTGCCATTGAACATCTCAGTTATGAGGAGGTGTATGGTGAGGGATTCGACGAAATCACCTATCGTCGGCCCGCTTTGCAGAAGTTGCAAAAAATCACCGGTTTCAAATCGCAATATGCATTGGTGGATACCATCAATCATCTCATTGACCTTTCTGCACCGACAAACGAAATTGATGGCGACGTTTCCCTGGTTCGCTCTCGGGCCTAGTACCTTACTGAGTTTATGGGGTGTGGCACGCGGCAGGAGGGGAACCTCCGCCGCACCATCCTCTGCTCGTCTGCAAGAGCTTGCTGTGGATGTGGTTATTCCTGCCCTGAATGAGAGTGCAACGATTCCGCTGTGTCTCGCCTCCATTGCCCGGCAGACCCTGCAGCCAAGACAGATAATCCTGGTTGATGATGGCAGTAGTGATAACACTGTCAAATACGCCCGTACCTTTGGAGATATCAGCGGGATACCCCTCAGGATAATTCAGCGGGGCTCTCCTGTAGGCAAAACACCCACCCTGAAACGCCAGGCCAGAGAGCTGGACTCGGATGTGGAGCTTGTGGTTGATTCGGATACGATACTTGAGTCGGACAACTATATTGAGCGTGTCGTGGAAGAGCTCTACCGGGCACCCGGGGTCGGTTGTGCCTTTGGCTGTGTTTTTCCCTTGCGGGACAAAGACCGCCTGAAAATGTATCAGGATGAAAATATAAAGAAATTTTTTGAACGGCATCCAGATGCGGTATTGCAGTTAAGTGACAGCTTGAAAAGCAGAATGCTGCGAGGCTTTACCAACATATACCGGGATGTTCTTTATATGTATGTGCAGCGTTTTGTCAATCGGGGGCAGATGATTTTGTTTGGTTCCACTATCAACCCGGTTGGATGTGCTGTGGCCTATCGGCGCACCTATCTAAAAAAGGTATTTGATCATTACGAGCCGGTCTTTGGCGACAACTTGACCAACTCGGAAGATATCTTCATCGGTTTTGCACTGTTAAGCTGTGGCTATAGAAACGTTCAAATAACGGATGTTTATATGCGCTCGCAGGAACCGGAGGCAACTCGCCTTCCCCGTCAGTTTTATCTCTGGTCATCCTCTTTTCTGCAGAGTTGTTATTATCTGGATGACTTGGTGAGAAGCCCTTTCAAGGTTCTCCGGCGGCGCCGTAACCGTGTAAAAGATGTGTTTACGCCTGAACATGGCGGGGACAACCGGAAGAGCAATGATCACTATCGCGAAGCGTTCGGAGATCATGTCTTGCGTCGACTGGGACGACCCATGGGATGGGCGGTTTTTTTGTCGTTAGGGGAAAAAATATTTTATCCCACAGCAATTGCTATCATGATTCTGTTAGGGCTTTGGGAGGCGGTGAGTATTACTGTCCTTGCCGAGGTTGTTATTACCACACTGGTTCTCACCTATGTGGCCAAAGGGCAACGTGCAGAGTATTTTTTCAAGGGGTTGGCTGCCACGCCAATACGTTACATGAGTCTTTTTTATGACTGGGTAACGGTAGGGCGTTTTGCGAAAGATATATGGATCAGCAAAAACACAAAATGGCGGAAGTGAGATGGTGGCAAAGGATTTGTTTCGAGCAATTGTTGTAGGGATTATGTGGTTGACTGTCTATCCGGTCTATGGCCTGACGCCCCCGGACGAAGGGATCAAGGCGGAGATGGCCGGAGAATGGCAGCGGGCTGTTTCCGTATATAAGAAGGTGCTGGGCAAGGAGCCGGACAGAAGCGATCTCTGGAAAAGAATTGCGGATATAAAAATTCACCTTAAAGACCTTGGCGGTGCTATCGATGCATTGGAGAAGGCAGTCAGAATCAAGCCTGATGATGCCGCCATGAACTCCAGGCTGGCTACTCTGCTGGGAATGGAAAAACAACCTGAAAGGGCGTTGCACTATGCCGAAAAAGCAATAAAAATCGAGCCGGACAATATCAAGTATCTGCAGGCACATGCGCGGTTGGCTAACTGGTCGAAGCGTTTTCCGGAAGCTGCCGAAAGTTACGAGCGGATCTACTCCCTGCAACCCGGCAGTGAGGAGGCATTGCGCAATCTGGCGAATACCTGGTCATGGGCAAAACAGCAACACAGGGCGATTCGATTATATGAAAATTATCTTCGAAAACACCCCGGAAACGCTGATATATGGGTTGCCCTTTCACAGGAAAAAACTAGGCAGGGTGATGGGGCGGGAGCCATTTCAGCATTGTCCGAGGCAGCAAAACTGAAACCGGATGACGCGAAAATCAGTGCCGAGCTGTCGCGCATGTACTCAATGGACAATCAGCCGGAAAAAGCTCTCGTCTACGCCAGCCGGGCAGTGGAAGTGGCACCGGGCAACATCTCTTATCTTCAGGCTCATGCCCAGCTTGCCAACTGGCTGAAGCGTCCGGAGGAGGCTGTCAAAAGCCTTGAAAAAATAGTTGCGCTTAAACCCGATGATAACAAGGCGCGGCTTACTCTGGCTGATACCTACCGGTGGGCGGGAGAGCAGGAAAAGGCTACGGTACTGTACGAAAAACATCTGGCGCAGAATCCGAATGATCTGAGCTTGTGGTTGCTCGTGGCAGATAGCAAAATGCGGCAAAAAGATGCCCTGGGGGCAGTCGTCGTTCTGGAAAAAGCTTACGCCAGGTTTTTGCCATCTTCCTCTGCGCCACGCCGGGTGCAGCATGACAAGGATTTAAAACTACCGGTTCTGTTGTATCACTGCGTCGGGGATCGGGCGGACAATGACTACTGGCTGTCAGCAACCGAATTCGATGCCCAGATGAAGCAGTTGAAAGAGATGGGTTATCAGTCGATTACCTCTCGTGATCTGGAGGGTTATCTGTTTGCTCACAAAAGATTGCCGGACAAGCCGGTGATGATTACCTTTGATGACGCCTGCCACAATCTGTATACGCATGCCTGGCCAATTCTGAAAAAATATGATTTTGTCGCGGATATCTATATTTTTACCGGGGCAATCCGTCACACCGAAGTCAACAGGGCGAGCATTACCCAGCATGTGAATGACAAGGATACCCTGCTTGATTATCTGACCTGGCCGGAGATCAGGGAGATGGTCAAGGGAGGTATTGTCATTGGTGCGCACGGTAAAACACATGCGGATATGAATACCCTCAACAGGGAACAGCTAAAGTATGAAATTCTCTCTTCCAGGTTGCGCATTCTGGCTGAAACCGGTGTAGTGGCGACATCGTTCAGCTACCCTTTTGGCAGTGGCTACAATAACCCGGAGATTCATCAGGAGTTGCGTTCCGCTGGCTTCAATATCTCGTTTGCTGCTCATGGTGGGCTGGAGAATCTTCGGAATACGGAACTGATGAAAATCAAACGGATCGAGATATGGGGTCCTTACGCCAAGATCGATCCGGGTAGCCGGGGTGTTTCTGTAACTCCCGATCCCCTTCGGCCCTATGACCTTTTCCGAAACAGGCTGGAACCTGATGAAGCCACAATGCACCATGAACTGTCGCGTTTCTATGCGGTGGATGAAAAGCCACGGCTGGCTTATCAGGAGATTAGTAAATCACTTGCCCTTGAACCGGGAAGCCGGCGTTATCTCAGGTTCATGGCGCAACTGGTGGATTGGACCGACAAGAGTGAAGTTGCGACAGCAGTAGCCGGGTACAGAAAACTGGTGGCATTGGGGGAGGATGATAATGAACTTCTCCTCAACCAGGCCAGAATTTCATCCTATGGTGGTGAACTGGATGCAGCGGTGCGTTTTTACAAAAATTATCTGCAGTCCCATCCGGATAGTCGTGAGGCCTTGATAGAACAAGCCCAGGTTGAGTCGTGGCGTGGCAACAGCGCTGCTGCAATGGTGCTGTTGCAGCAGTACCGGGAAAAGTTCGGGGAGGATAGCACCTGGCTGGAAACCAGTGCGGAGACTCTTTCTTGGGCGGAACGTCCGGTTGAGACGAGTGAACTGGTTGAGCCGGTGCTTAAAAAAAAACCTGACAACTATAAATTGAGTTTTGCCAGTGCGCTTGCCAAACATTTTGGTGGCCGGCCGCAGGGTGCTCTGAACACGTTACGGAGGATGGAAGCCAGTTATCCCAATGCCAAGGATAACCGTCTGTTGAGAAAAGTCATAACGGCATCGCATCGTCCGCAGATTTCTGCGAATATTGCCTATGTCAGCTCCTCGGAAGATCTGGATGCATTATCCAGTACACTCCAGGGGGAGTACTCGCTTAACCCGGAAGCCCGGATTAATATCAAGTATATCCATGAATGGTTTTCAGCCCAACAGGGAAGTGGGCTGGAGGCTGTTGATGGCAGTGAAGAGGCTCTGTATCAAAACATTCAGGCGGGTATCCGTTATCGGTTTGCGCCAAAAATTTCCGCTGATTTTTATCTTGGACAGGCGTGGGCGGAGCAGGACTCAATTGTTGTTTATGGTGTGGGGATGGATATTGATCCTGCCGACTCCTTGGATCTTCGGGTGGAGTATTTCAGCGACTATTTTCATGAATATTTTTCAAGTTCTCCGCGGACAATCTCACTGGGTATAGAAGCCGATGTGAGCCGTCTTTATCTGAACTGGCGTCCTGATTTTATCCATAAAGTTTCTGCAGGGGCAGGATATAGCAGTTTTTCTGACGATAATAGCAGCAAGAATTTTTCTCTTGCTGTCAGCCGCGCTGTTGCCAGGACGCAGCACTGGAATGTTGATCTTGGTCTCTCCGCTGCGTTACTGGATTTTTCTGAGGATCGCAGTAATGGTTATTATGATCCCGGCAATTATCAACGGTATATGCTAACCGGTTCAAGCTACTGGAAGGCTGGCAGAAAAGGCGGAATCAATATTTCGTTGGCGGTCGGCAATGCAAAAGATGACAGTATGAACAGCTTTGAGCTTGCCTCCGAGGCCAGTGTTGATGGAAAGTTCGAGCTGAATGACGACTGGTTGTTCAGTTTTGGTATCAGCGGGGTGCATAACGTGACGCGCGGTGGTGGAGCCTACACGGGGAACGGTATTAAAGCATCGATAGTGAAACTTTTTTAATTTTTTCGTAACTACTCGGTTTGCGCCTGAAATCCGCTATGCTTGCGTTAAAAAATGGTCGTTTACCCGTGTAAACTCACATTTTTCGCCTTGATCTGGCGGATTTCAGGCGCAAGCCGAGCAGTTACTGCTACCGCAATAATTTATAATTCGCCGAGTAGTTACACCCCCTCTAACTAGCCGTTCCAGTTAATAGTCTGCTTTTGGAGAGCGGAACAGCACAGTTATCTGGCAGATACAAGGAGTTTTGTCAAAATGAAAGGATGTAAAAAAACAGCAGTACCATTTTATGTCATTGTGGCTGTGATAACGGTCTTTCTATGTATCTCTGGTGCCAGTCAGGTTGTTGCCGCCGGGGGCAGTGATCTCGCCGGTGGGAAACTGCTGCATATGAAGCTGGTTGATAAAACAATCACCGATGCTGATCTGGATCGTATCAAAGAGCTGGGGTTCTCTGTTTTGAACAGTGAATGGGGAATGAATGATGTTCCACCAACGCAAATGCTGGCTCTGCTCGATCGGCTTCAGCAGCGGGGGCTGATGTTTATTGTCAATCTTTCCGATGGTGCGGCCTGGGGTTATCAACCGGGCGGCAATCACACGGCAGATCAACCTCCGGCCTGGCAAGCAGCTAGGGTGAAGGGTTATATAGAGCGGATACGCCATCATCCTGCGGTTTATGCCTATGATATATCCAATGAGGCAGGAGAAAATCTTCCCAATGGCTTGCATATGCGTATCACCCTGAAACAGATGCGCAAGGCGGCAGCTGATGTGAGATTCGTTGATAAAAAACATCCGGTTCTCGTCCGCATGCGTTATTGGGATGAAGCGGATGGTGATTTCAGTGACAAGAGCCCCTTCGGGCCGGATGTTGCTGATATTGTGATGCTGAATCTGTACAGTAACTATTCAGTGAAAGGAGTCAAAACACTGGTGCCGGATATGGTCAGGGACTCGGGGCAGAAACTGGTAGACAAGATACTGGCGGTTGATGGTACTGTCCGAATCTGGATTAGTCTGGCCGCTTTCAGGGACACCCCTCATTTCCTGAAGCCCACTGTTGCCGACATCAAGCGGGATACTCGATCGGCTGCTGCGATCAAGGGTGTGGAAAGCATCGGTTTTTTTGGCTGGGGAAGTCCCGAAAATCGAGCAGGTTGGTATCTGCCCCGCGAGGGGCCTGAGCTGCTGGAGTTTTTGCGTTAGCGTTAGACGGGTGGCCCTCGTTTCAACATCAGGCGGATACCGGTTTTGGGCAACGGACAGGTTTCCCCTCACTCGATATTTTCTCCGGCAGCTTGCAGATCGGCGTGGTAAGAGGAGCGGACCATGGGGCCGCTGGCAACGTTGCTGAAACCCGTTTTATACCCGGTTTCAGCAAACCGCCGGAACAGCTCCGGAGTGACGTAACGGGCAACTGAGAGGTGGTGACGGCTTGGCTGAAGGTACTGCCCAAGCGTCAGCATATCCACCCGGTGACTGCGCAGATCCCGCATCACTTGCTCGATCTCTTCGTCGGTCTCTCCCAGTCCCAGCATCAGGCCGGATTTGGTCGGAATAGCGGGGTTGTTTTTTTTAAACTCTGCCAACAGCTGGAGTGAGCCGTGATAGTCGGCACCCGGTCGGGCCTGCTTGTATAGTCGGGGAATGGTTTCCAGATTGTGATTGAAGATATCGGGTGGCTCACTATGAAGCTTTTCCAGTGCCACCGCAGTGCGTCCCCGAAAATCGGGTACCAGGATCTCGATCCGCGTGGCGGGGGTCTGCTGGCGGATGGCGCTGATGCAGGCCGCAAAGTGGTTCGCGCCGCCATCACGCAGATCATCCCGATCGACGGAGGTGATTATTACGTACTTGAGTCCCATTGCGGACACTGTTTGCGCCAGATTCTCCGGCTCGCTGCTGTCCAGCGGTTCGGGACGGCCATGGGCCACGTCACAGAAGGGACAGCGCCGGGTGCAGATCCCCCCCATGATCATGAAGGTGGCGGTGCCGTGGACAAAGCATTCGCCTAGGTTGGGGCAGGCAGCCTCTTCACAGACGGTATAAAGCTGATGGCTGCGCAGTACTTGTTTCAGTCGTGTTACTTCCGGGTTGTTGGGTGAGCGGGCGCGGATCCAGGGTGGCTTGGGCAGTGGCCGCTCCGCCGGTACCACCTTGACAGGAATGCGGGCGGTTTTTGACTCGCCCTTGAGCTGGTGGAGTGGTTTCCCGTAACCCGGTTTCAAGACTTCAGTTCCGCTGAAAGATGGGGCTGGATGGTTTGCAAAATAGCGCGAAACACTTTGACATTGCCTGCCACCAGATTGCCGGTCTCCAGATATTTGTTGTTACCACTGAAATCACCGACCAGGCCACCCGCCTCCTGGATCAACAGTGCTCCGGCCGCCATGTCCCAGGGTTGCAGGCCTATCTCCCAGAAGCCATCTAGCCGGCCGGCAGCGAGATAGGCCAGATCCAGTGCCGCGGAGCCGGGCCGCCGAATCCCCGCCGTCATGGGAAACAGAGCCTTGAATGTCTCCATGTAGATATCCAGGTATTGTTGTTGCTTGAAAGGAAAACCGGTGCCGATGAGCGCCCCCTCCAGCCCTTTGCGCCGGCTGACGCGGATACGGCGATCATCCAGCTGCGCCCCGGCGCCCCGGGATGCGGTGAATAGTTCCTGACGCATCGGATCATAGATGACCGCGTGCTCGAGCCGGTCTTTGTGCCGAACCGCGATAGAGACGGCAAATTGAGGAAATCCGTGCAGAAAGTTGGTGGTGCCATCCAGCGGGTCGATAATCCACTCGTAGTCATCCCCTTGCTGCTGGCCGCTTTCTTCCGCCAAAATAGCATGGTCGGGATAGGATTTGCGGATAATCTGAATGATCTCCTGTTCAGCCAGCCGATCAACCTCGGTAACAAAGTCATTTTGTGCCTTGATGTCGATGGTGAGGCTGTCGATACGTTCTACCGAGCGGCTGATAATGGTTCCGGCGTTGCGTGCGGCACGGACAGCGATGTTAAGCAGCGGATGCATCCAGGTAATCTCCAGTAAGAGTGTTTTAAGCCCGGGTCGGGTGGGCGAGTATTCTAGCAGGCTGCAAAAAAAGTCTCACCTGAGTGGTGATTGCGGTGCGATAATAATGACCTGGAGAGGTACAGGTTTCCATGAAGTTATCGAATATACGCATTGTACTGGTTCAGACCACCCATCCCGGTAATATTGGGGCGGTGGTGCGGGCGATGAAAAATATGGGGCTGGAACAGCTGCATCTTGTCGATCCGAAACATTTTCCTCATGCGGATGCCAGTGCCCGGGCATCCGGCGCGGATGATCTGCTTGCGGCGGCGGTCGTGTGTGAGACGCTGGAAGATGCGCTGGCCGGATGCAGCCTGGTATTTGGCGCCAGCGCCCGTTTGCGAACCATTGCTTGGCCTCAGCTCGATCCTCGTCAGTGTGCGCGGGTTATTTCAACGCTGGATGAGTCTGCCGAAGTGGCGCTGGTATTTGGGCGGGAGCACGCCTGGTTGACCAATGAAGAGCTGGAGCAGTGCCACTACCTGGTGCATATTCCTGCCAACCCGGATTTCAGCTCGCTGAACCTGGCAGCGGCGGTGCAGGTGATGGCCTACGAGGTCAGAGTGGCTTGCAGCGACAATGCCACCAGTCAAGAATCTGAACCCTCGAATACTCAATTGGCTACGGCAGATGAACTGGCCGGGTTCTACCGTCACCTGGAGCAGACAATCATTGATATCGGTTTTCTCGATCCGGACAATCCACGTCAATTGATGCGGCGGCTGCGGCGGCTGTTTAATCGTAGCCGCTTGGATAAAATGGAGCTTAACATCTTGCGCGGTATTCTTGCGGCTGCGCAAAAGGCCGCCAGGCGGCGTTATTAGCCCGGCAACAATATGTGGGCATTGGTTATTTAACCTGAACTCGGGTTAAGGCCTAACATGACAATTAAAGAAAGAGAAACTGTGGATACCGTCATTCCGGTATGCTCCTGGCCGGAATCTATAGCTCAAGGTACTGGATTCCGGCTAAAATCATGCCGGAATGGCGCGATTTTTAGTTGTGTGTCCGTTTTTAGATGAAATATTGCTTAACCCGAGTTCAGGTTAATTAATATACTTTCCAAGCATTCGTTACACTTTGCCATGCGCAGCATAACAGAGCACTTGAGCATTCGGTTTCGCTTTTACTATCACATTTTCTTTTTCTTCCGAGTCTCGCCCAGTAGTCTATCAATCAGATAATTTAGGATAAAGACGCTTCAGCTTGATGCGGGCGTCCTCGGTAGTAAAGCGCCAGTCTGCAGGCCACGTCTTCTGGTTGCGATCCTCCACCCAGGCTGCT
>JAJRUV010000007.1 GCA_024277595.1 Gammaproteobacteria bacterium | reverse complement strand
TATGCGCCAATCGGGGTGTCGCCTGATTGGTTTCTCTTTCGGAAATGGAAGAGAATCGAGGAACCGGATGAGGGAAATCTTCACGTCCGGGTCTGTGGGGAGAGCGCCGGGTAACCGGTGCTTTTACCCGGAACTCGGACACATTTCCGCAACGCTCGTTTGTGGCGAATGCCACAAGCCTCACGTTGCTCCAATGTGCCGGTGATTTGCGGCGTCAGAAGGCAGACAGACAAGCTCGGCCAGTAGCCGGGGTCCTGTTTTCCCGGCGAACCCTGTAATGGAGATGAGCTGTTTCAGTCTGGGCTCCAGTTCGGGGTCATGTTTGATGATATCCAGTGAGGTCTGAATCGGGGTATCGATTCGGCGTTGAAGGTGGCGCATGTTCACGGCGGTATCGTTGGCGACAACCCGCCCGAGATGGTGCCCAGACGGGAGGCGGCCTTGTGGCGATTTCTTCCCCGTGTCAGCTCGGTATTTAGCTGCACGATGCGTCGCGTAATATTTTGTAATTCAAGTAGTTTTTCCCGTGGTGGTTGCCAGGGTCTAAACTTCATGCGCAGGTTATACTCAAGGATGGCCGTGGAATCCAGTGCGTCTGTTTTGGCGCGCTGCATTTGTGCGGCGGCGAAGTTTCTGATGGCTCTCGGATTTACAACGGAGACCTCAATATTCACTGTTTCATGAAGGGCCAGGGCAAAGGGCAATGAATAAACGCCGGTAGCTTCCATCGTCACACAGGCCGGTTTATGACGTTTTGTCGCCCACTTGATGAATTTTCCATGTCCTGACGGGTTGTTTTCAAACCGGGCAACGGGAAACTGTTTTTCACCCCGTTGAATTCGGCAAACCAGACAGGTTGAATCCACATCCACACCAATATAGTTCATTGCCATGGTCCTCTACAGGTTATATGCTGTAGCCGGTGCCCCGACCTTGAATACAGATGCGCCAACCTCGTGATACGAGTTCGGTGACTCAGGATGCTCCTGGGCATGTCATCTATAAGGCGGGGCGCCACTCTAACGCACAAGGTCAAAGCCTTCAGGCATTATCGGCGTCCCCGGACAGCCAACTAACTCTAACCTTGATTCGTGTGAATATGAAGGTGGTTGGCTGCAATTATTAAGATACAAGGTATTTATGCTCTTTTTTGATACGGTTTCATCAACTCCAAGTTTGTTTGCAGAGGATACATCATCAGCCGCTTTTGCGTGACTGCTCCAGTCGTTGAATAAGCTCCAGACTTGCTGAGGGTTGACCTTGAGCATCTCTGCCACTCGATTGGCTCGCATCTCTTTCAATCAGCGTCAGAGCCAATGCTTCGAACAGCAGGGTAAAACCACTGTCCGTGTTCCGGTTTCAGGGGTGTTAGTGATGGGCAATGATTATCAGCTGACGGCAAACAGCTGGATTGAGTCACATCACCTGCAGGGGGAAACCCTGATCACCTACCCGGTACCACAACGGCGTCTGGGAATTTTCCGTTACTTTCTGGAGCCAGCCAGTATAGCGCCTGTGGAGCAACGCACGGCGGAGTTAACCATAATTATCCTGCAACTGGTGGCCCGCACCGGGGAGTGGCCGCACTACCTGGCGCTGAGCGGTCTATGATTACCTGGCCTGCTACCATATCTCTGTCCGTCCCTCGGCAAGAAGGGTATGTGGGGTATCTCAATCCTGTGTGGATGCTGCTTATCTGCGGGTCTTTGTTGACACGGCATGCACTGGTTCATTTCAGACCTTACAGGGGATCCGTGCTGTGGAACAATCAGCTTCAGGTGTCAGAAATTAATCCTTGATCTACCTCGCCAGACACACTATATTGTTGTTGCGGGGCATCTCACCCACAACATATAGTGCAAGAACAGCTTCGGCTATCTAAACCTTTATATCAGGTTACAAGTGCTAAATCCTTGTCTGTTCGTCATTATTAGTGAAAGTTGTGCACTTTGCATTTGTTCCCGCACGAGAACGCCACCCATCTGTTTGCAGCACCACCAACACTGCTTTTTTACCAGATGGGACATTTTTTATAAGCGGATTGTTCGACAAACTGGATTCGAGGGGGAGTAACTGTCCAATGTTAAATGAAACACCTACTGAAAACACAAGAATTCCGGAAGCTGAGGGATTCGCTCAACAGGGGAGCAATTCGGCAGATGATCCCGTAATGATTACTCCCGGCGGTTACCATGTTATTCGCCGCAACGGCAAAATCACGCTCTTTGATGGCAGCAAAATCTCTGTTGCGATCACCAAGGCGTTTCTCGCGGTGGAAGGGGGCAGCGCTGCCGCCAGCAAACGCATCCACGAGAGTGTGGAGCAAGCGGCAGAACAGGTCATTAACGGACTGACCCGGCGCATGCCGGGTGGCGGCACGGTGCATATCGAGGATATTCAGGATCAGGTGGAGCTGGCGCTGATGCGCGGCGGGCATCACAAGGTTGCCCGGGCCTACGTGCTGTATCGCGAGGAGCGGGCTCGTGAACGCAGCGCGGAACAGGCTAAAAAGAGAAAGCGGGGCAAGGCGAAACAGCCACCTGTTTTTAATGTAGTTCTCGAGGATGGAACCACCCGGCCGCTGGACAGGGCGCGAATCGAAACGGTGGTGAACGAGGCCAGTGAAGGGCTGGTGAATGCGGATGGCGCGGCCATCATCCACGATACCCTCCGCAACCTGTATGACGGCATGCTGGAGCGGGAGATCACCACCGTACTGGTAATGACCACCCGTGGCTATATCGAGAAAGATCCCGATTACAGTTACATGGCCGCTCGCCTGTTGCTGGATAGTATGCGTCACGAGGCGCTGACTTTTCTTGCCGGGATGCCGGTCAATGCCACCCAGGAGGAGATGGCACAGCGTTATCCCGACTATTTCAGTGACTACATCCGGCGCGCTGCCGAGCTGGAGCTGCTGGACAGCGAACTGACCCGCTTCGATCTGCAACAGCTGGGGGCCGCGCTCAAACCGGAGCGGGATCAGACCTTCACCTACCTGGGGCTGCAGACGCTCTATGATC
>JAJRUV010000006.1 GCA_024277595.1 Gammaproteobacteria bacterium | reverse complement strand
GGCGTACCAGAACACCCTTTTTAACCAGCTGCTTCCCTCCAGTGCTGCCGAGACGGTAGTGCCCAGACGTCCCGCCAGCGTGGGCGATACTCCGGCTAGATGACGCGCCACCACCGCCACCTTGATGGCGCGGTCCTTGGCGGCTAGCACAGCATCCGGTTTTTCCCGGCGCAGATAACGAATGAGTAGTGGCAGGCTGGTCAATGTATGTTTGGTATTGAGTCTGATGATCTGTACTTTGGCCGGGATTGCTGCAAGATGTTCTCCGCGTGCTTTGACCAGCACCAGATCCACATCGAAGCCAGCATCCACCAGCCCCCCCGCCAGATTTGTCACCATGCGTTCAACTCCTCCCTGGCCAGAGAAGGAGATGAAGATGGCAATCTTTTTCCGTTTCATGTTTCTGGTGCCTCCAGCCCCAGCGCCTGTAGATAGCGTGCAGCGCTGATTTCGCTGCGGTAGGATCGGACAGCATCCTCCAGCAAGGTGGGAGCGGGTGGGTAGGTCAGCACCTGCTGCATTGCCTTGGCCAAGGCAGCGTGATCGCCCACCGGCACCAGTGGGCCGTAGCGGCCATTGTTGAGAATTTCAGCAGGCCCATTGGGGCAGTTGGTGGAAACGACGGGAGTTCCGGTTGCCAGCGCTTCTGCCAGCACGTTGCCGAACCCCTCCAGGCGAGAGGAGAGAATAAACAGGTCGGACTGCTTCATCCAGGGGTAAGGGTTGTCCACAAAGCCGGGTAGATCCAAATCAGTTTCAATCCGTAGCTGCCGGGCCAATGTCTCCAGCGCCTCTTTCTGCCTGCCTTTGCCTAGTATGATCAATCTGCAGCGGAACTGTTTTCTCAGCAGGGCAAAGGCACGGATAAGGGTGGAAAAATCCTTGCGTGCAGAAAGTTCGCCAATACCCAGAATGACGGGGGTGGTATGTTCCTGCAACCAGGGATGGGCTATTTTCTGCCGGCTGAGCTTTTCCAACTGGGGAGTAACGACCGGGTTAGGTAGAACCTGGATACGGTTTACCGGCAGCCGGGTAATACGGGCCAGATCGGCGGCAACCCCCTGTGAGGGAACAATAATGGTATCCGCCCAGCGGTAGAATAGCCGCATGGAACCGGTCTGAATATAGCGCTGTAGCGGACTGCGGTTGGCGAGATTGTTCGATACGGTAATTCCCAGGCGGACTCCCACCCGTGTATGAACTCGTGCCAGCCGCCGTGCCCACAGGGCCAGCCGGTTGACCTTATCCTTGTCGCAGAGCATGGCATCGGGGCGCACCCGGCGCAGATAGTGCAGCAGCGGAACAAAGCTGGTATTGACGTGTGCGGAACCCAGCTCGATTACTTCCACGCCAAGGGGGGGGGGCTGAAGATGGGGGCCGTGGTTTTTGATATGGAGTAGATCCACCTGCACACCCCGTTCGGCAATGGCTGGAATGAGATTTTTCAGATTGCGATCTACTCCACTGTGCCCGGAGGTAGCAGCAAAAATGGCAAGACGTTTCATGCCAGGCCCATTGCCTCGAGATACGCGTTGGCACTCTGCTCCACTGTGTAACGCCGCTGGGCTGCTTCGCGGAGCAGCGTGCGATCCGGAGGGGAATCCAGCGTGGCTTGCATTGCATTGGCCAGTGCCTTGGCGTCACCCATGGGGACTAGTGGGCCATATTTCCCCAGTTCCAGAATTTCACTGGGACCGTTGGGACAGTCGGTGGCCACCAGCGGGGTGCCCAGCGCCAGGGCCTCTGTAAGACCATTGGGAGATCCTTCCCAGAGGGAAGAGAGTACAAAAAGGTTCGCCCGGGCCATGGATGGGTACGGGTTTGTCGCAAAACCAGGCATCTGCAGGTCTGTGGCAATACCCAGATGCTCTGCCAGATCGGTCAGCTGTGGGCGCAGTTTTCCTTCTCCCAGAATCAACAGTCGGCATGGGCGTTGCCGGTGGAGGAGGGCAAAGGCATGCAGTAGTGTGGAAAAATCTTTCTGGGGTTCCAGTCGCCCGATGCCGAGGATTACGGGTGGTCCACCGTCACTGAACCAGGGGTGTTCTGCAGGTTCCTCAGCAAGTTGGTAGAGCTCATGAGTGATGACGGGGTTGGGTGCGGTTTTTATCCGTTTGGGTGGCCAGTTGAGAATCTGTGCCAGATCGTCACCGACACCGCGGGATACCGCAATAATGCCGCTGTTTTGTGGATAGTATCGGCGTAACAGAGCGTACTGTTTGGCTCGTTTTTGCGGTGTGGCACTTTTCAGTTGCCGTGTGATGTTGGTGTTCGCAGTGACAAATATTGCCGTATCACTGCGAACCAGTTTTTTTGCCCGTAGTGCCAGTACGTTGACGCGAACCCGCTGGGTAAGCATCACGCGGGGCTTTCTGGTGGCAAGGTACCAGGCGAGACGGGGCACCCCAAACAGGGCATGGGAGGTTCCTGTCTCGATGACTTGTATCTGGGGATTGACCTTGTCCAGATAAGGGCTATCTGTGCGGGCGAGTAGCAGATCGACCCGAAGGCCGCGGCGGGCGAATTCGTTGATCAGGTGTACCCGCATCTTGCCCACGCCACCGTGGGCGAGTTCGGCAACAAATACGGCCAGGTCTGCAGATTTATTCATTGGATATTCCAGCTTCTGCTTGAGTTGTGTGGCACTTCATCAGTAGATCTATATAGGCCGTTACCGCCCTTTCCACCTCGAAACGCCGGGCAGACTTTATCAGCAAATTGCGGTTGAGAGGAGTATCAAGGGTATTTAGCATGGCTGCCGCAAGAGTTTTAGCGTCCCCCACCGGAACCAGAGCTCCATATCTGCCATCCTCTAGAATTTCACGTGGGCCACTCTGGCAGTCAGTGGATACTACGGGAACGCCGGTTGACAGGGCTTCAACCAGGACATTGCCGAACCCCTCCCAAGCTGATGAAAGAACAAACAGGGATGCCTGTTTCATGCAGGGCATAGGGTTGGCAACAAACCCCGGCAGCTGCACCTCCTGGTGCAACCCGAGTTCATCGATGAGGGCTTCGAGGATTGGGCGCTGTCTGCCCTCACCGAGGATAAGCAGGCGGCTCTCACGCTGCTGACGGACAATGTGGAATGCCTTGATCAATGTGGCAAAGTCTTTTTGTGGTCTCAGTCTGCCGACACTTACGATAACCGGCGGGCCGCCGTCATGGAACCAGGGGTGCTCTGGTGGTTGTTCGGCAAGCTGAAACAGTTCAGTAGTTACAACCGGATTATGGATGGTGTGTATCAGATACTGGGGGAGTCCAAACTGCTGTCTGAGGTCGTCAGCCACTCCGTGGGATACGGCGACGATTGCATCGCTGTGGGGATAGTTCCGGGAAATGGTCAGGGTGCGCAGCCAGCTCTTTAACGGATTGAACTGACTCATCTGCCGGGACAGCATGTTGTGAATACCCAGTACCACACAGGGCGGTCGGTGCAGCAGTTGCCTGGCTCGGAGTGCCAGCATGTTGGAGCGATGTCCGGCCGCCATTAACACATCGGGTCGCTGTTTGCGCAGATAATCCAGCAGGGTGAAAAGCCCGATGAACTTGTGTTTGCTTTTCAGATTGACCACTTGTATCTGTTTATCCAGGTCAGGTGGAACCGGGTTTGCCCCCTTGGGTGGCATTACCAGTACATCCACCTGCAATCCCTTTTGACTCAAGGCGTTGGCGATATGGGTAATGACCACCTCCAACCCACCTTGGGTACGGCCAGGTTTGCGTTGCAGAGGGCTGAGAATAGCAATGTGGGGCTTTTCCGGTTGGGATTTGGTCATTGGCCATGTCTCAGTTTAATCCGGTCACGCAGCCAGATCAGAGTGCCTTTGGGAATGCTTAGCAACCACAGCCATGGGGTATCAATCTCGCGCTGCTGTTGCCGGTATCCAATTCTGCTGTGTAGCGAATAGCGCACATATTGGGCGCAATTGTTCAGTTTTTTCCCGATGCCGTCGTATTTGCCGTGTTTGTTGATCTCTTCTCTATAGTAAAAACGAAACCCCTGGGGATTTTTCGTTCGTAATCGGAACCTGTTTGAGGAAAGTCCTCCGGGTTGAAGCTCTTTCAGTTGGATTATTTCATTGATGTAGCGGAACTGGTAGTGGTGTGCCAACTGTTTCCATAACAGAGAAGGCCGAACATGTTTTTCGCCTGGGAACTGTGGAAAAACAAACTCTTTCAAAATATCGGTGACTACAGCTCCCTTCTTATCACCGGTAACACCATGCTTGCTTCGGATCTCGATGTAATCGGAATCCATCACGTTTTTTGGAAAACGTGTGCCTTCAATCTGGCCATTGAAATAAGCCGCAAGCCCTTCCACTCCAGCGAATTGATGGCGTTTCTCCCGGGGAATGGTGTCCCAGTGCTGTTTTAAATGTACCAGTGCCTCATCGGCAAGCAGATCGTCCGAATCAAGAACAACTGTCAATTTTCCCGAGGCATAATATACTCCAGTGTTGTGAGCAATATGCTTGCCTTGGTTCTCCTGCCAGTAATAGCGAACAGGAAAGTCTGAATCTTTTTGCCACTGCTGCACCAGGTTTTTGGTGTTGTCCGTGGAACCATCATCGACAATCAGCCATTCAAAATCCTGGAACCCCTGCTTTTTCAAGCTCTCGTAGGTTCTTGGCAGAGTGTGTGCCCGGTTATAGGTGGGTGTCAGGATGGTGAAGAAATAGCGATGTTGGCCCGTTTCGCTTTCGCTGGCCGTAAGTTTGTCTGTCATATTCATTTAGTCAGTATCTGTCTGGCTGGTTTTCATCAGCCCAAAAACCTGCAGGTACTGTTTGGCAATCGTGGTATCACGAAAACGCTCTACAGCCTGTTTCAGAATGGTGTGTGGCAATGGGGAATGCAGTGTTTCAAGCATTGCCCTGGACAGCGCTGCTTCGTCCTGAACAGGAACCAGTGGGCCGTAACGCCCGTTGTTGAGTATCTCCCGTGGTCCGTTCGGGCAATCGGTGGAAACAACAGAGGTGCCCGTTGCCATGGCTTCAACCAGGCTATTGCCGAAACCTTCCCATGAGGACGAGAGTACAAACAGCGAGGCGTTTCTCATATAGTTGTACGGGTTGATTTGATGTCCAACCAGTGCGATATCCTCACTGAACCGGGAGGCTTGGGCACGCGCCTTAATTGTAGTGTATTGCGTCCCATCACCTACCAATACCAGACGGCAGGGAAGCTGCTGCCGGACCCACTCAAAGGCGCCAATAAGCAGTGGCAGGTTTTTTGTCTTTTCAAGACGTGAAACGCCAAGTATGATGGGCCGTTTATTATCCGTGAACCAGGGGTGAACAACCGGTTCAGCGGTCAATTCCACCAGCTTTCGGGTAACTACCGGGTTGTAGATGGTGGTCAGTAATTCTCGCGGAACTTTTGCAAGTGTGCAAAGATCCTCCGCTACACCCTTGGAGACGGGGATGATTCCGTCGCAATACGGATAAAGCGTGCTTATTTTCTTTATCCGCTTTTGCCGTTTATGGATCGACAGATTCTGGAAGGTTCTGCTGTAGGTATTGTGTACATTTGCGTAGACTCGTGTTGAATGGCTGGTAAGGTGGCGAGCACGCAGGACGAGAGTTGTGTGGCGCACGTTGGGAGTCAGAACAACATCGGGTTTGTGCCGTAACAGGTATCTGCCCATAGCAGGAATACCGGCAACCGGGTGAGAGGTGGGCAGGTGAACTACTTTCACCGATGGGTGAATCTGTTCAAGATAGGGCCCTTTCGGCTTGTCGATGAGCAGGTGCACTTGGCAGCCAAGATTGTGGAATGCATCCGCCAGATTAACTATGTTTCGCCCGATCCCGCCATCCAGGGCCGGGGTTGTGAGCGTGATTAAAGGGGCATTTATCATTGCACGTTGGTAGTGGATTTTGCATATCTTAACATATGGCCAAACCAATACATTCCCTTGTGATTACTTGAGTTTCGGTACTCTATGAAATCACAGGAAATATTGGGCCTGTCCGGCCTGTATCTTTTTTCATTTACCGCAGTGCTTGGCATCGCCGGCGCCAATATCGGTCTGTTGCTCATGCTGATCGCAATGTTGCTGCAAATCCGAACGGTGTGGGAACAGCTTAGATATAGCGTACCTTTCCTGATGATTCTTGCCGGTGTTGCGGGTATAGCACTCACGGCCTTGGCTGCAAGCTACCAGCTGCCGGAAACCGCCAGTCATCAGTGGGCTCAGGCATTGCGTTGGGGAGATATAATTTGGTTGCCAGTTATTGCTTGGTGGCTCAGATTGGAACCCAGGCACTTTTATATCGCTTTTGCCCTGTTTGCAGCAGGTGCAATTGTCCGAATATTTTATTTTATGCCGTGGGATGATTTATATTCTCTCCTTGTCGGGGAATATCGCCCTTTTGGATTTGGTTTATGGCATATCCCTTTCAGTGCATATCTGGTAGTAATTCTGATGGGCGTCATCTTTTTTACGCCACGGTTGATTTTGTCGGGGAAGAATAACGGAATTCGATTGGGTACGGCAGGTTTGCTGTTACTGGTTTCGCTCATATGCATCGAAGGGATATTGATTGGAAAATCCAGAGGAACCTGGGTTGCCGCACTGCTGGTTGTGCCGGCATTTTTGATATTTTATTTCCAAAGATTTTCCGGATCGATACGAGGCTGGTTGCAGTGCAGTATAATGGGCATTGGCCTACTGGCAACGTTAGCGCTGGTAGGGGTAATGTTGTTGTCCCAGCAAGAAGGAATTATGGGGCGTGTGTTACAGGAACGGGATATTTACCAGCCGATACTTGAAGGTGATATATCCCGTATACCTGGAACATCAATAGGTACCCGTATTCACTTGTGGTATTACGGTATTGAACAGTGGCTGGAGAAACCGCTGTTTGGCTGGGGACCGGGATCAGAAAAATATTTGATTGCAAAAAGCGGTATTGCCATTGGCGGTATTCCGCCTCCTCATTTTCATAACACGTATATCGAAATACTGGTTCGCTTTGGGCTGGTGGGGCTGATTTTTACAATAGTGATTCTGTGGTTTATATACAGAGAAATATGGATGCGTTACCGGACAGGAAAATTGCCTGCGGACTGGTTTTTCTTTCTGTTTTCTGTAATGGTTTTTTGTCTGATATGGAGTTTTTTCAACAGCCGTATTATGCGCTGGGATTATCGAGACTTTACGTTACTGTTTCTGGGGGTTTCGTTCGCCATGACCCGCTCTTTTGCTAAGAGAGATTTTTTTGAAAAGCTCAAGCTAGAGCGGTCCTAGTTGCAGTGCTCTTTTTCAGAAATTGAAGTGAAGTCAATTCTCATTATCCGCCTCTCTGCCATTGGGGATATTGTGATGGCCTCTCCGCTGATAAAAGCAGTGCGGCGCCGCTATCCCCATGCCCACATCGCTTGGCTGGTTCAACCCGAGGTCAGGGAGTTGCTTTCCGCCAATGCTGATCTGGATGAGATTATTGTTTGGCCGCGTAATCGGTGGCGACATCTATGGCGGCAGCGCCGCTGGTTACGGTTGTTTCAGGAGATAAAAGCTTTCCGTAGCAGTCTCAGAGAGCGCAATTTCGATTTTGTTGTCGATGTTCAAGGG
>JAJRUV010000125.1 GCA_024277595.1 Gammaproteobacteria bacterium | reverse complement strand
ATAAAAGAATATTTGGAGCATCACTTTGAGCCAAAGGTTGATGATAATTTCAGAACTGAAGACTAAACGGGTCTTTCGACCCGTATCCGGACTTTCAGTCCATAAGACTAACCCACCAGCTTTAGCTGGTGGTTGTTGAGTATCCCAGAGCCGCCTGGCGTAGGCTGTCGTTTTTTAAGCGGCGGCAGATAATTGCCATTTTGGGGGTTGGAAAATAGCCGCTATGCTTCTAACTATTTGATTAAAATGCTTTGTGATGTGCTGGCATGGGAATCGCATGTTCTGCGGGAACGATTTCTGTACAGGTGAGTAATGACGGTTCATAATTTTTTGCGGATGTTTTTTTGCGCGGCGGTGCTGTTATTGAGTACGCCGGTTTGTGCCGAGCGGGTCAAGGATATTGCATCGGTTGCGGGGGTGCGCAGTAATCAGCTGATTGGTTATGGGCTGGTGGTGGGTCTGAGCGGGACGGGCGATCAGACCAGTCAGGCGCCTTTTACCGCGCAGAGCCTGAAATCCATGATGTCGCAGTTTGGCATTACGTTGCCGGCCAATCAGACATTGCAGTTGAAAAATGTTGCGGCAGTGAGCGTGCATGCTGACCTGCCCCCGTTTGCCAAACCAGGGCAAGCGATTGATGTGACGGTGTCATCTATTGCTAACGCCAAAAGTCTTCGGGGCGGCACATTGTTGATGACGCCATTGCGGGGAGCGGACGGTAATATTTATGCCATTGCGCAAGGGAATATGGTGGTTGGCGGGTTGGGCGCAGACGGGCAGGACGGTTCGCGGATTATGATCAATATTCCCAGTGCGGGCAGGATTCCCAATGGTGCATCAGTGGAGCGTGAGGTGCCAACGGCATTTGCTCGCGGCAACAGTCTGATTTTCAATCTAAATCGTCCGGATTTTACTACAGCGCATCGTTTGGCCAAGGCAATCAATGAAACCATGGGCGTGGGTACTGCCACCGCGCAGGATGCTACGTCGGTGGTTGTAAGCGCCCCCCTTGATGCTGGTCAACGGGTCTCTTATCTGTCAATGCTGGAGAACATTCAGGTTGTTCCGGATGAGGCGGTGGCGAGGGTGATTATCAATTCGCGCACCGGTACAGTGGTTATTGGCAAGAATGTTCGTTTGATGCCAGCGGCAATCTCTCACGGAAACTTGATCGTTACCATTCGGGAAAATCCACAGGTTAGTCAGCCGGGTGCCTTGTCCGGTGGCAGGACGGCAGTGACGCCTGCTTCCGAGGTGGAGATTACCCAGGAAGGCAGGCGGATGTTCCTGTTTAACCCGGGGGTTTCACTGGATTCTTTGGTACAGGCAGTTAACAGAGTAGGAGCGGCGCCGGGCGATCTGGTGGCGATACTGGAAGGTTTGCGCAGCGCCGGTGCGCTGCGCGCCGAGCTGGTGATAATCTGATGACCTCGCTGCCACCTGATGTCTATACCGATCTGCAGGGGCTGTCCAGGCTGCGCACTCTGACACGGCAAGACTCTGGCAAGGCACTGGATGTTGTCGCCCGGCAGTTTGAGGCGCTTTTTTTGCAGATGATGCTGAAAAGCGTACAGAATAGCAGTTTTGGCGATCCGCTGTTTGGCAGTCAGCAGATGGATTTTTATCGTGATATGCATGATAAACAGTTGTCTGTCGATCTGGCTCACAAGGGCGGGATGGGAATTGCCGATATGTTGGTAGAGCAGTTGGGCAGGTATCTTCCTCAGAAAAGAGAGGCCGTTTCTGACGGTGAGTTTTCCGTTCCGGATCGGCGTTCGCTGCGCGCGCTCCCACCTGTGGTTAGGGAAAAAGCTGCAGAAATCCAGCAGCTACAACAGCCGTTGACGTTCAGTTCGCCGGTTGAGTTTGTAAAACAGCTCTGGCCGGATGCCAGCCGCGCTGCTGCCGATCTTGGTGTCAGCCCCGAGGTTCTGCTGGCCCAGGCGGCGCTGGAGACCGGTTGGGGGAAGAAGGTCATTCAGCAGGAGCCGGGTGTCAGCAGTCACAATCTGTTCAACATCAAAGCTGATCGACGCTGGAACGGGGGGAAAGCTGATCTCTCTACGCTGGAGTATATCGATGGCAGCATGGTCAGGCAGCGGGCTGCATTCCGCACCTACGATAGCTATGCCGAGAGTTTTAGTGATTATGTGAATTTTTTGCGCACCAATCCCCGTTACGCAGATGCGTTGAAACAAACGGGAGATGATAGTGCCTTTGTAACGGCACTGCATAAAGCCGGTTATGCAACGGATCCCGAATATGCAACCAAGATTCAGCGCATTTTGAACGGTCGGATTATGGCTGATGCGGTGGGTGCGGTAAAGTTTTCCGATCCAAAACCGATACTTTCTTATGAAGTTGTGGTTGCAAGAGATGATTAATGAGTGATCCGTTAAATATAGGTATTTCCGGTCTGCTGACAGCGCAGCGTTCGCTGACGGTTACCAGTAACAATGTCAGCAATGTTAATACGGAGGGATACTCCCGCCAGCGTACCGATATCACCAGTCGGCTACCTTTTTATGCGCCCGGGGGGTACCTTGGGGCGGGTTCTGATGTCACAAATATCAGCCGAGTCTATGACTCGTTTCTCAATGGGCAGGTGGTTTCCAATACCACCAGGGGTAACCAGCTTGAGGTCTCCTACAATTATGCATCGCAAATGGACAATCTGCTTGCAGATCCCCAGGCGGGGCTGACGCCGGCGGTGCAGGATTTTTTTGCGGCAAGTCAGGGTGTGGCGAATGATCCCGCCTCAATTCCGGCGCGGCAGGTTATGCTGACCTCGGCAGAGAGTCTGGTCAACCGTTTTGATGTGATGTCGCGGCGTATGGATGACTTGAGTGACAGTGTCAATGTCGAGATCAGCAGCATTGTTCCCGAGGTCAATACGCTGGCACAGGAGATAGCTTCACTCAATACGGCCATCTCCCGCTCCCCTGGTATTCATAGCGGTCGCATGCCCAATGATTTGATGGACAAGCGTGAACAGCTGATTGTGCAGCTTTCCCGCTTTGTCAATGTTCAGGCGGTGGAGCAGAGCAACTATACCGTGAATGTTTATATTGGTAATGGACAGAGCCTGGTAACCGACAGCGAAAGCCAGGTGTTGAGTGTGATCCCCAACGCCTATGACTCCAGTCAGATGGATATTGGCTATGCCAACGGAAGTACAGCGGTGAATATCACGTCGTTACTGACAGGAGGGCGGCTCGGTGGTTTGATTGATCAGCGAACCGATATCATTGAGCCCAGTAAAAATTCGCTGGGCCGGATTGCCGTTGCCCTGAGTGATGCGTTTAACAAACAGCACCAGTTGGGCATGACGCTTGACTCTTCCCTGGGAGGGGATTTGTTTGCAGTAACTACACCGGAAGTTCTGGCAAGCACCAGTAACACTTCTGCGGCGAGCATCAGTGCGACGATTACGGATCCCAATCTGCTCAGCAACAGTGATTATAAACTGACATTTGATGGTGCGAGTTATACCTTGACCCGAATATCCGACGGTCAGGGGGAGGGTCCGGTTACCGGGTTGCCATTTACCTCTGTAGATGGTTTCAGTATTGATACCGGCGGTGTTTCTCCGGCGGCAGGTGACACGTTTCTTATCCGCCCGACTCGGGGGATGGCGCGTTCTCTGGAGGTGCTGATTACAGATACCGCAAAGATTGCCGCCGCTGCTCCGGTGCGGGTAGAGGCAGATCTGGGAAATATCGGTAGTGGCCAGATCGCATTGAGCGAAATCACTGATACCACAGGTGCGGAGTTTGCTACTACTCCCGGCACATTGACGCCGCCGCTGCTGGTTGAATTTGATGCGGTGACACCGAATCAGTATCGTGTTTATGACAACACCCTACCGGGTTCGCCGGTGCTGCTTTCCGGGCCGAATATTTATGATCCGGCAACGGGTATGGATGTAGTAGCAGACAATGCGCTGGGTTATGGTTACGAGTTGCACGTCAAGAGTGAACCTGGTCTGGGGGATCGGTTCACTGTTGACTATAATCTCCAGGGCGTAAGTGACAATAGTAATATGCTCACTCTTGCCGAGTTGCAGACCCAAAACAGCATGTTGAAAGATACTGCCAGTTTTCTGGACGCCTATGCCGGTATTATTACCGATGTAGGCACTAAAACCCATCAGGCTGATATTGCCAATCAAGCGCAGCAGACACTTTTGCGTCAGGCGGTGAATGCACGGGAAGCCGTTTCCGGCGTCAACCTGGATGAAGAGGCGGCCAACCTGATGCGTTTTCAGCAGGCCTACCAAGCCTCGGCCCAGGTTATCAGTACAGCGCAAAATATGTTTGATTCGTTGCTTGGAGCGGTGAGGAGATAATTTATGCGAGTATCTACCCGTCAATTTCAGCAGACAGCCATTAGCGGAATTCTTGACCGTCAGAATGCATTGAGCCGGACACAGGAACAGATGGCTACTGGCAAGCGGATTTTGTCTCCGGCCGATGATCCCGTGGCAGCTACCCGTATTCACTCTTTCAAGGAGTCTATAGATATCCTCCAGCAGTATCAGTCCAACGCTGATCAGGTTAAAAACCGTCTTGGCCTGGAGGAGGGTATACTGAAAGGGGCGGTGGACGGCCTTCAACGAGTGCGTGAACTGGCCGTGGCGGGGGCGAATGGTGCACTGTCCGATATTGGTCGTCAATCCATTGCGAAAGAGGTGTACTCACGCCTGGAATCACTGCTTGGAATGGCCAATACGATGGATGCCAACGGTGAGTATATCTTTGGTGGCAACCGGGGTGGCTCGCCGCCATTCGTGGAAACAGGTGGAGCTGTTGTGTACAACGGTGATGATGGTCAGCGTCGCTTGCAGATTGGCCCCGATTTTTTTATCGATAACGGTGATGCAGGTTCTGATGTATTCATGCGCATCAAGGATGGCAACAGGACTTTTACTGCGGAATACAACCCGGCCAATACCGGCACCGCAACCATCGATCAGGGGCGGGTTGATAACATCACTGCCTACACTCGCCATGACTATACTCTCTCGTTTCCGGCCGCCGGTCAGGTGCTGGTAACAGATGATACCCTGGGTGCTCCGGTTGGCGGTTTCCCCCGAGCTTATACAGCCGGTGAGGAGATTGTTTTTGACGGAGTGGCTGTCACGATTTCCGGAGATCCGGCGACAGGTGTCGATACTTTTTCCGTAAAGCCATCCAGTAGCCAGGATCTGTTTACCACGGTCAAGCGATTGGCAGATGCTTTGAATCAACCCTCGGGCGTAGCTTCGGACGCGAGCAAGGCGGGGATGGAGATCACTCGTTCAATTAATGAACTGGACAACGCCCTGAACCATCTGCTCAATAAATCTGCCAGTGTCGGTAGCCGGATGAACAGTGTGGAAGGGCAGGTGTTTATAAATGAAGATACGGTACTTAATCTGCAAGAAGTTATGTCTGGCCTGGAAGATCTAGACTATGCGGAGGCGGTTGGGAAACTGAACTTGCAAATGGTCGGAATGCAGGCCGCACAACAGGTTTATCTGAAGGCGCAGGGCCTCTCGCTGTTTGAGTTTATGAGGTAATGCCCGGGTTGGCTTTATCGATTGATGTCGTAGTTGTCTAGTTCGAGCTGATGGCGATTTTCCACTGCCGTCTGTACGAATCCTTCGGTTTTCTGATGCGATTACACGTAAGGATTGGTTCCCCGTTCTTCGCCAATTGTAGATAGCGGGCCGTGGCCAGGAATAAACTGCACATCGTCACCCAGCGGCCATAGTTTTTCATGGATGGAGCGGATGAGGGTTTCGTGATTCCCGCGTGGAAAATCAGTGCGTCCTATGGAGCCTTTGAACAGTACATCACCTACCTGCAACAGTTTCTCGTTTTTTTGAAAATAGACCACATGTCCCGGGGTATGGCCAGGGCAGTGTAGAACCTCGAGCTGTTGATTGCCAAAAGTTACCTGCTCTCCCTGCTCCAGCCATCGATCCGGGGTGAACGATTGCGCGACAGGAAAATCATAGAATTTGCACTGCTTCGGCAGGGATTCGACTAGAAACCGATCCTCCCGGTGTGGTCCCTCAATGGGAATGGAGAGTCGCCCAGCCAGTTCTTCTACCCCGCCAATATGATCGAAGTGTCCATGAGTAATCAGAATCTTCTCTATCTCCACATCTTCACTCTGTGCCAGGCTGATAATGCGATCAACTTCTCCACCGGGATCGATCACAGCAGCACGGCGGGTCTGTTCGCAGCAGAGCAGAGTGCAGTTTTGTGCTAGCGGCGTAACCGGAACGATTATAAAGTGCACGATAGTTACCGGAAGGGGTTTGGAGCGTTCGTTAGCCAGACAGTTCCGGAATCAGGTGGTAAGATGTGCTTTTATGAGTTCAGCAAGCTCTCGTTCCAGCAGATGTTCATCCCCCAGGTTGAGCGCAATCAGTTTACGCAGGTGGGTAGCGCTTTGCACATCTATCTGTTCGAAACGGAGGCCAACCAGCCGGTCATCGGCGTGGGCTATACGGCCGTTGACGTTGATTGACAGGCCACCGCGTTCCAGCGATATTTCCACGCGGCATTCACTGTTGATGATACCGTCCCAGTTGTCTGGCCGTGACATCAGTAGACCGCGCAGGGAGATATCCGTCAGATCACCGTGCCATATTCCTGTATTGCTGGAAAGTATGACTCTTGCAGCAAAGGGTATGCGCGTGAACCGTCTTCGCTCCTGAGTGCCGTTGCTGGAGTTCATGAAATGTCGGGTTCCTGTTTGGTTGTTGAATTATCATTTTGATGAAGTGCTGTAATGGTAGCACGTCCTTCATAGCATCGGAAACAGTCATGGACAGTGTTGATCATCGGTTTATGCAACAGGCCTTGCGGCTTGCTGGAAAGGGGCTTTATTCCACTGATCCCAATCCACGGGTGGGTTGTGTTGTGGTCAAGGGGGAGGCTGTTGTCGGAGAAGGGTGGCATCGGAGGGCTGGGCAGGCTCATGCTGAAATTGATGCCCTCTGTCAGGCTGGTGGTGCTGCACGGGGAGCGACTGTCTATGTCACTCTGGAGCCCTGCTGTCACTATGGTAGAACGCCTCCCTGCAGCAAGGTGCTCGTGGAGGCCGGGGTGAAGCGGGTGGTGGTGGCTATGGAGGATCCCAATCCCAGGGTTGCCGGGCAGGGATTGGCCGGGTTGCGTGCCGCCGGTATTCAGGTCGAGTCAGGTCTGCTGCAGCAACAGGCGGAACGGCTGAATCCGGGATTCATCAGCCGCATGCGCCGTGGTCGTCCCTGGGTACGCTGCAAACTAGCGATGAGTCTCGACGGGCGTACGGCGATGGCAAGCGGGGAGAGCAAGTGGATTACCTCAGAGCTGGCTCGAGCGGATGTACAAAGGTTGCGTGCCCGCAGTTCCGCCATCCTTACCGGTATCGGTACGGTATTGGCTGACGATCCTTTGCTCAACGTGCGCTTGCCGGCGCTGGGTGACAATCCGCGCCAGCCACTGCGGGTCGTGCTGGATCGACAGTTGGGGATTCCGCCTGATGCGCAGCTGTTCTCTCTGCCGGGGGATGTGATCGTTTTTACCGGTGATGTACCGCAGCAGCGCATCGATATCATTACCGATCGGGGTGCAGAGGTTATCCCGATACTATCCGATGACAGTGGACTGGATCTGGTCAGGGTAATGCAGCGGTTGGCGCAGCGGGAGATCAATGAGGTAATGCTGGAAGCCGGGGCCACGTTGAACGGCGCCATGTTGCAGTCCGGGCTGATTGATGAACTGGTGATTTATCTTGCTCCTCATCTGATGGGTGATGCCGCCAGGGGGCTGTTTCATCTGCCGGGGCTGGAGTTGATGGAGCAGCGTATCGGGCTGGATATCCAGGAGATACGTGCGGTTGGAAATGATTGGCGAATCAGTGCGGTGCCCGAACAGGAGCAGAGCAAAGGGAAATAGCCGGATCGTCTTGGCAGGTTGATTTTTTAATTGAGAATTGGTTGTTAACATCATGTTTTCAGGTATTATTAAGGCAGTAGGTGGTGTGGTTTCGCGGGAGTCAACGGGGGCTGATATTCGCCTGCGTATCGATACCGCAGATCTGGATCTCTCCGATGTGGTATTGGGTGACAGCATAGCGGTCAATGGTGTCTGCCTTACGGTTACCACGCTGTTGAGTAATGGCTTTTGGGCCGATGTGTCCGGCGAGACACTGGCACGTACTGTGCTGGGAGATACCGGCGTTGGTTCTGCGGTCAATCTTGAAAAGGCACTCACGCTCTCCACCCGTCTCGGTGGACATCTGGTAACCGGCCATGTCGATGGTGTGGCGGAAGTGGTGCAGCGAACAGAACAGGGACGCTCGGTGAAGTTCCGTATTCGTGCGCCGGACAGGTTGGCAAAATATATCGCCCAAAAAGGTTCTGTCTGCGTTGATGGCATCAGTCTGACGGTAAATGGGGTTCATGGCGCAGAGTTTGAGTTGAACGTCGTTCCGCATACCCTGCAACAAACCACGATGGATGGATATCGGCCAGGGTGTCGGGTTAATCTGGAGGTTGATATAATCGCCCGCTATCTTGAGCGGTTATTACTGGGTGAACGGGCCGCCCTACCGGTGAGTGAGGGGTTGACCGTTGATACTTTGCTGGCAGCAGGTTTGGCTAGGAATGGCCTTTAAAAACAGATGAAATTTAATAGCATAGAAGAAATTATTGAAGACATTCGTCAGGGGCGGATGGTCATCATTATGGATGACGAGGCGCGTGAAAATGAAGGTGATTTACTCATGGCTGCGACCTGGGTCAGGCCGGAGGATATTAACTTCATGGCTCGCTTCGGGCGTGGCCTGATTTGTCTGACACTCAGTTCGGCGCGTTGTGAGCAGTTGAATTTGCCCTTGATGGTTCGTGACAACAATGAAAAACACGGCACCAATTTTACCCTGTCGATCGAAGCGACCCAAGGGGTGACAACCGGAATTTCTGCTGCCGATCGCGCGATGACGGTGCGTGCTGCGGTGGCTCCCGATGCCAAACCGGAAGATCTGGTGCGTCCCGGCCATATTTTCCCCCTGATGGCGCAACCGGGCGGGGTGTTGACCCGCGCCGGCCATACGGAGGCAGGGTGCGACCTTGCACGCTTGGCGGGTTTTGAACCTGCGGCGGTAATTGTCGAGGTTCTCAATGAGGATGGCAGCATGGCGCGTCGTCCGGATCTGGAAAAATTTGCCACCGAACATCAGCTCAAAATCGGTACTATCGCTGATCTGATCAAATATCGTCTTGAAAACGAAAATTCTATCGGTCGGGTTGCTGAGTGCAAGATGCCAACAGCATATGGTGATTTCGATTTGAAACTCTATCAGGATGAGCTCGATAACCACTTGCATGTGGCGCTAATCAAGGGTGATATTGACAGTGATAAACTTGTGCTGGTCAGAGTACATATGCAGGATAATTTATGTGATCCGTTTGCAAGCAAGCGCAGCACTGGCAGTTGGTCACTGGATGCGGCGCTGAAATTTATTGATAGAAACGGGTGCGGCATTATGATTATTTTGCGCCAGTCTGAACCGGAAAATGATATGTTACGACGTATCAGGAACTATCAGCTGGAAGATCAGGGCGCGAGTCTGCCTGGAAAACCGGCAGGCGGCGAGTTGCGCACCTATGGTATCGGGGCGCAGATCTTGCTGGATCTTGGGGTGAGCAAGATGCGGGTAATGGGCGCACCGAAACATCTGCATGCCTTGTCCGGTTTCGGCCTTGAGGTAGTGGAGTATATTCAGGAAAATGGGGAACAGGAATGAGCATAAATATACTGGAAGGTAATCTGGTGGTGGATGGCGCCCGGTTTGGTCTGGTGGTAAGCCGGTTCAACAGCTTTATTGTCGACAGCTTGCAAAGCGGTGCAATCGATTGTCTGCTGCGCCATGGGGCCAGAGAGAGTGATATCGAAGTGGTGAAGGCGCCAGGAGCCCACGAAATCCCGCTGGTTGCCCAGCGAATGGCGGTTAGTGAAAGATATGATGCTATCATTGCCTTGGGGGCGGTAATTCGCGGTGCCACACCGCATTTCGATTATGTTGCTGGTGAGTGTGCCAAGGGGCTGGCAGGTGCCAGTCAGCAGTACGGTGTACCGGTAGCTTTTGGAGTGCTTACCGTAGATACTATCGAACAGGCGGTCGAGCGCGCCGGAACCAAAGCGGGCAACAAGGGTGGCGATGCTGCTCTCTCTGCCATAGAGATGGTCAATTTACTGAAACAGCTGGATTGATTCTGGATAACAGACCAAATCGGGTCAAATGAGCAAAAAACGAAGCAAAGCTCGTAGTCGTGCCGTTCAGGCTATCTATCAGTGGCAGATGACCGGTCAGGATATTGTCGATATAAACAATCACTTTATTGCTGAACATCCCATGACGCGAGTCGACATCCCCTATTTCCAGGGGCTGGTTCGCGGGGTGGCCGATCAAGTCTATGCGCTGGATGATGAGATCGCCCCGTTTCTGGATCGCGATTTGCAGGCAGTGGATCCCGTTGAAAGGGCTATCCTGCGTCTTGGCACCTATGAACTGGCGCAATGCCCTGATATTCCCTACCGGGTGGTAATCAATGAATCAGTGGAACTGGCCAAATCCTTTGGTGGTGAGGCCGGGTACAAATATGTCAACAGCATCCTTGATAAAGTGGCGCTGAAACTGCGCGCCACCGAGGCGCAGCGAAAGAGCGGCTCAAACTAACTTACGCACGCTCCTCCACTTCGCCCGGGTCATCCCATCTTTCTGAATCAGGGCAGATCCATTGCCCCCGGAACGGTTACTGCGGGGCGGCGTTCGCTGCTTCCCGTGCGTGGCACATATTGCTCCGTGACGGGGTGGCTGCCGCTCGCTGCTTGTGGCAATGACTGAACCTGGTTAAGGATAGATGCACTATTGAGGGGCTCGAGTGTTTTAACATCCAGGGGTACTGATGCGCCGGATGTATCAGGCAGGTTCTCGGCTCCGTTGATAGTTGGTTGCTCAGGATCCATGTAACATTCAGCCTGTGCTTCGGCCCCTTTCCAACTGTCCGAGATCCAGTTGACCCCCAGGTTAATGGTGCCGCTATGTCGGCCGAGGCAGAAATAACTGGGCGCTTTACCGGGCGTTTCACTGCTGTGGTAGATGAGGTTATTGAATGCTTCAATCGTCTCTTGCGCTGGAGTACCGGCATTTTCATCATATAGATACATGTCGAACAACCTGACTCTCCAACTATCATCCAGGTAATTCTGGAGGGAGACAGTGTTGTTGTAGAAATAGAGTGTTCCCTTGCGCGCATATTCCGGGTCATTGTCATAACCATAGTGAATCAGGTTGGTTGCCTCGGTCTTGCTGCCAACATGTTTGATGAAGTTCCCATAAACAAAAGTCTTGCGGTATCTTGCATCGGCTTTCTTTACTTTTGCCATCCGAACCGGATCAATAGCTTCTCCGCTATCTGCTGCCCAGTCCCGGTAGGCTTGTTCAAGGTACCAGGGACCGGCATCTTCAACCTCGACCAGATCCAGCACACGGGAACTGCCGCTGTCGAACCAGTTGTAGCGGATGACCGATCCTGCCACCCGCTCTTTCAGTGTTGCTCCATCAGCGCCGGGAGCATTTGGCCCAAAGCGGTTGTACTGGTATGTTGCCCCGATGGCTTGAATATACACACTATGTTCACGATAACTGCCGGGTTGCCCGTTATCATGCAGGTAGTTATCTTCAATGAGAATATTTCGGGTCAGACTGGCTTCGTTATAGGCCTGTGACATAGTAAAGATGCCGTTGCCACACTTCTCTAGTTCATTGTTCCTGATTACCACATTATCAGCGGCCTGAACCCGGATGCAGGCTGCGCCAGATCCATATGACAGGTTGCTCCCTGCCGTATTGGTGAAGCGGTATTCGTTTCGCGCGCGTTGCAAATGCAGCCCCTCGATTACGATATTGGCGGGCTTAAAATCGTAATCATGATCCCAGATGATAATCAGCCCGTAGATCTGCATCTCCAGCCAACTGCCAAATGTGGTTTTGAGATTTGCCGGTGTGGTAGCATTTTCTCCGCTGATGACCGGACGTTTACCGTCTGCATTCGGCACACCGCAGATTCGGATTGGCTGATCTTTTGAACCACTGGTACTGATCAGGATTTTCTCTCTGTAGGGGGTGTTACGCCAGAAGATGCGCACGGTATCGCCTGCACCCAGGGAAGGCCAAGGGACATCAGCAAGCGAGGTGTAGACCTGCCCGGGTCCAACCGGATAATCCGTTCCACCACCCGAATGATCGCATGAGTAAGATTTATTTGCTGATACCGGGGGAGGCGTGTCATCCCCTTTGTTGTCAGGTGTAGACGGCGCATCATCCCCCTTGTTGTCAGGTGTAGACGGCGCATCATCCTCTTTGCTGTCAGGTGTGGAGGGTGCATCATCCCCTTTGTTGTCAGGTGTGGAGGGTGCATCATCCCCTTTGTTGTCAGGTGT
>JAJRUV010000124.1 GCA_024277595.1 Gammaproteobacteria bacterium | reverse complement strand
ATCTTGCTGAGTTCTGCTATCGATTTAATCGTAGATTTCAACTTGAAAATATGCTGCCACGTTTTGTATATGTTGCGGCACGAACTCCGCCAATGCCGAATAGGCTGCTGAAGGTGGCTGAGAGTTATGGGTAATCAGGTAGTTGTTAAGAATATGTCACTGACCAATCGGTCGGTCAGTGAAGGGAATAGCATATTTTCAGGGAGATTCAATCTGGAGTTGGGGTTGATGTAACTTGGTCTCGCTGCAATCGCTCCCTTTATAATCCGGCCGCAAAATGCTAATGCCAGTGTGAATTGAAATCATTAGAGAAAGAGATAGCGCTACTACCTTGATCGATATCAAGGAAGCCTTAAAAGATAAGTTGGTACATTTACGGGCAGGACGGTAGCATTGTTTTTCACCGTTATTCGATGTGCGGCTGGAGAGTGAGTCTGGTGCTCGGAACCAATAAATTCAAGTGGATGGCGGTTGTTTTCCTGGCCTTGGCGGGTTCGTCGGTTTCGGCTGCCCCGGATCTGCAACGTCAGGGAGAGCTTAGCTATCTGCTCAAACATGACTGTGGTTCCTGTCACGGGATGCGTCTGGAAGGAGGACTGGGGCCGGCTCTCAAACCGGCGAGGCTCCAATCCTATTCGGTTGAGCAGCTGGCAGCTACCATTCTTCATGGCCGGCCGGGTACGCCGATGCCACCGTGGCAACCCTTTCTGTCGGAGCAGGATGCGCGCTGGCTGGCTGTTCGTTTGAGAGAGGGGATTACTCCTTGATCCGATCTGCTCTCTTCTGCTTTCTCCTTTGTCTGTTGACCGGCATTAGTCAAGCCGGAGAGTGCCTGGTTCGCGGTACGGGTGATCTGGGCATCGTTATCGAGCGAGCAACCGGCAGTCTCGTAGTGGTGGATACCACGAAACAGGTGGCACTGTTTCGGGTCAGGGGGCTGGGTGATCTGTCACATGCCTCTGCTGTTTACTCGCGGGATGCACGATATGCCTACGTCTTTGGCCGGGATGGCGGGCTGTCCAAGATCGATCTGCTCTGCGGTGCGCTGGTGAAACGTATCGTGCAGGGGGGTAACAGCATCGGCGGGGCGATCTCCCAGGATGGAAGACTCATTGCGGTGTCCAACTACGATCCAGGTGGTGTCAAGGTCTTTTCCGCGGATAACCTTGAGTTGGTTGCAGATATTCCAGCCACCCTTGTCAGCCAAAAAAAACGCTCCAAGACGGTTGGTCTGGTGGATGCGCCGGGGCAGCTTTTCGTATTCAGCCTGTTCGATAGCGGAGAGATATGGATCGCTGATTTGAGCAATCCTCGTTCTCCGGCAATTCAGCGCTTCAAAAATATCGGTCGGCAACCTTATGATGCCCTAGTATCGCCGGATGGCCGCTACTACATTGCCGGACTGTTCGGGGAGGACGGATTAGTATTGCTGGACCTCTGGCACAGGGAGCAGGGGCCGCAGCGCATTCTGGATCATTATGGAAAGGGTGAGCGCAAGTTGCCGGTCTACAAGATGCCCCACTTGGAGGGTTGGGCCATTGCCGGTGAACGTGCTTTTCTGCCCGCCGTTGGACACCATGAGGTATTGGTGGTGAACAGTGGTGACTGGAAAGAGGTGGGTCGTATTCCGGTGCATAGTCAGCCGATTTTCGTGATGGCTCGTCCCGATGGGCGGCAAATCTGGGTTAATTTCGCCTTTCCGGACAATGACACCATCCAGGTGATCGATACCGAAACGCTTAAGATCATCAAGACCTTCAAGCCAGGCAAAGGCGCCTTGCACATGGAGTTTTCGCCCCGGGGTGAGGCGGTGTGGATTTCGGTTCGCGATCAGGATCAGGTCAGGATCTATGATACCCACTCTCTGAAGCGGATTGGCTCGCTCCCGGTGGACAAACCCAGCGGGATCTTTTTTACCGCCCGCGCGCATAAAACGGGGTTGTAATATGGCTGTTGAATCGCATATTGTCGAATTACTGCTTCCGCCGGTCGAACCGGTGGCAGGGCAGGGTGCGACAGCAGGCCTGACGCCGTTGGAAAAGCGTCTTCTGGATGAGTTTCAGAATAATTTTCCCTTGTCGCCAACGCCTTTTGCGGAGATGGCGCAGTGCTTGGGTACCAGTGAAGAACAGGTTTTATATCTTCTCGAAGGTTTGCAGGAGAGAGGATTCATCAGTCGCGTTGGTCCTGTGTTCAAACCCCGGCAGATTGGTGCCAGTACGCTGGCGGCCGTGAGTGTCCCGGCATACAAACTGGATAATATCGCTGCCTACATCAACGCCTTTGATGAGGTGAACCACAACTATGAGCGTGACCATCGCCTCAATTTGTGGTTTGTGATAACCACCCCGGATCAGGAGCGACTGGAGCAGGTGCTGGCCGAAATCGAAAACTACACCGGTCTGCCGGTGATGAGTCTGCCGCTGGTCAAATCTTTCCACATCGACCTGGGTTTTTCGTTATGGTGCTGACTGAAAGAGACTATCAATTGATAGCAACCATTCAGGATGGCTTGCCGCTGGTGAGTCATCCCTATGCGGAGGTCGGCAGGCGGTTAGGCATTGGTGAGGAAGAGGTTATTTGCCGTATTGGAAAAATGCAGGATGAGGGGATCATCAAACGGCTGGGCGTGGTGGTGCGGCACCGGGAACTGGGGTATACCGCCAACGCAATGGTGGTATGGGATGTCCCGGATGAAAAGATGGATGAGGTGGGTTCACAGCTTGGCTCCCAGCGCTGTATCACCCTCTGCTATCAGCGCCCCAGGCGGCTCCCGGATTGGCCGTACAATCTTTTTTGTATGATTCATGGCTTTAGCCGGAGCGCTGTACTGGCTTCGATTGAACAGATGGTCAGCAAACTGGAGCTGAGTAACATGGCTCGTCAGGTTTTGTTCAGTGGCCGCCGTTTCAAACAGCGCGGCGGGCATTACCGGTAGAAAATGGACAGTATCGACAGGGCAATCCTCAACCGTTTGCAGGATGATTTTCCCCTTTGTGACCACCCTTATGCCAGGGTGGCAGTCCAACTTGGCATAGCAGAGTCCGAGCTGTTGTCGCGCCTGCAGCAGATGCTGGAGAAGAAGCAGCTTTCCCGCTTTGGCCCGATGTATAATGCAGTAAAAATGGGCGGCGGCCTCAGTTTGTGCGCAATGTCTGTTCCGGAGGAGTATTTTGAAAAGGTTACCGACCAGGTCAATGCTTTCCCTGAGGTCGCCCACAACTATGCGCGGGATCACCTGCTGAATATGTGGTTCGTACTGGCTACCGAAACAGCCCAACGCATCGATCAGACTGTGACCGAGATTGAACAGGTGACCGGCTATCTAGTTTACAATATGCCCAAAAAAGAGGAGTTCTTTGTGGGACTCAAGTTTGAACTCTGATGGTGGACAAAATACTGGATGATCTGAATCGGCGCATTGTTCTCGCTACCCAGGCAGGGCTGCCGCTGGTGCCGGAGCCGTACCAGCAGCTTGCCCGGGAACTTGACATCACCGCCGATGAGGTCATGCAGCGCATGCAGCGTATGCTGGAGAGCGGAATTATCCGCCGCATCGGTGCCGTGCCCAACCACTACACGCTGGGTTTTCGCGGTAATGGCATGTCGGTCTGGGATGTGCCGGATGAGCAGGTGAAACGATGCGGCCGGTTGATTGGCGATCTGGATTTTGTCAGTCATGCCTACCATCGTCCACGACATCTTCCCCGGTGGCGCTACAATCTTTTCGCCATGGTTCATGGTCGTGACCGGGCGGAAGTTGAACAAAAAGTAGATACCATTGCCGTACTGCTCGGCGAGCACAATCGTGCTCATGAAACACTGTTCAGCAAACGAATACTCAAAAAAACCGGGCTGCGCTTCAAGGGAGAGAGATAATGTTTCGTATATCCAGTTTCATACGTGAACTGGTGGAACCTACCCCCCAGCGCCCGCACCGCCAGCCACCGGGTCCGGTGGTGATCTGGAATCTGGTGCGCCGTTGCAATCTTACCTGTAAACACTGTTATTCCATTTCTGCCGACAAGGATTTTGCTGGTGAACTGAGTTTTGATGAGGTGTGTCAGGTGATGGATGATCTGCAGCGGTTTCATGTGCCGGTGCTTATCCTCTCAGGTGGTGAACCGCTGCTGCGGCCAGATATTTTCGAGATTGCCAGCCGAGCCAAACGGATGGGGTTTTATGTTGCTCTTTCGACCAACGGTACCTTGATCGATAGTGAAAACATCAAAAAAATAGATACTGTCGCATTTGACTATGTAGGCATCAGCATTGACGGGATGCGAGATACCCACGATATATTCCGGCGAAAAAAGGGTTCCTACGATTCCGCACTGCGGGGGCTGAGACTGTGCCGGGAGCGGGGAATCAAGGTGGGATTGCGTTTCACCATGACCGAGGACAATGCGACGGAACTCCCTTTTTTGCTGAACCTTATGGATGAGGAGGGGGTAGATAAATTCTACTTTTCTCATTTGAACTATGCCGGACGTGGCAACAAGAATCGTGAGTCGGATGCCTTCCTCGATACTACCCGCAAGGCGATGGATCTGCTGTTCGAACGGGCCTTGTCAGATGTGCAACAGGAGAGAGCTACCGAGTTTGTCACCGGCAACAATGATGCCGATGGTGTTTATCTGCTTCACTGGGCAAGCAGACGCTTTCCCGCTCAGGCAGAACGTCTGCATGCCAGGCTTGTCCAGTGGGGCGGCAATAGCTCCGGGGTCAATATCAGCAATATCGACAACCTGGGCAACGTGCACCCGGATACCATGTGGTGGCACTACAGTCTGGGAAATGTCAGGGAACGTCCCTTCTCCGAAATCTGGGCAGATACTTCCGATCCCATTATGGCAGGATTGAAGGCGCGGCCACGTGCCATCAGCGGCCGCTGTCGCCGCTGCCACCATTTCGATATCTGTGGCGGGAATACCCGGGTACGTGCCTTGCAGCTGACGGGTGACCCCTGGGCGGAGGATCCGGCCTGTTATCTGACCGATCGGGAAATCGGTATCTGTGAAGAACATGAGCGCGAAATGGGAACTGCTCCGTCGAGGTGACAAACTGATATGAAACCAGCTTGCAGACTGTTTTTGACAATTATTTTTATTCTGCATGGTGGATATTCCGTTGCCGCGGAAGAGCAAAAAACTGATATCGAACTGCTGTATACAAAGCACTGTTCCGAGTGTCATGGAGCCGATCGACTCGGCGCCATGGGTCCGGCCCTGCTGCCGCAAAACCTGAAGCGGTTGAAGAAAAGGGCTGCGGTATCCGTTATTGAACATGGCTCTCCGGCAACGCAGATGCCGGCTTTTCACGACAAGCTCGGCAGGGTCGAGATTCAATCTCTGGTGGAGTACATCTACACCCCGCTGGAGCGCATTCCGCAGTGGGGCATGGAGCAGATGCACGCCAGCCATGTTGTGTACCATCAGCCAAGCGACCTACCTGACAAGCCGCTGTTTTCCGCTGATCTGCAAAATTTGTTTATTGTCGTTGAGCTGGCGGATCACCACGCAACACTGCTGGATGGCGATACCTTCATCCCCATCCACCGGTTTCCAACCCGCTTTGCCCTGCATGGAGGGCCAAAATACAGCAACAACGGTCGCTATGTCTTTTTTGCCTCACGGGATGGCTGGATCAGCAAGTTTGATATCTACAACCTCAAATATGTGGCCGAGATCCGTGCTGGCATCAACACTCGGAATATAGCGGTCTCCTCCGATGGTCGCTATGTCATGGTGGCCAACTATCTGCCACATACACTGACCGTGCTGGATGGACGGGATCTCGCGCCGCTCAGGGTGATCCCGGTAACCGATAGCAGCGGCCGCAGTTCCCGGGTCAGCGCCGTCTATGCCGCCGAACCCAGAAACAGCTTCATTGTTGCCCTCAAGGATATCGCTGAAGTATGGGAGATTGGTTATTCGAAACTGGTACCGGCCAGCAGCACACCCTTTGCCATCCGGCGTATCAAAGCAGAGAGCTATCTGGACGATTTTTTCCTGAACCAGGACTATAATTTGATTATCGGGACATCCCGCAACGGGAACAGTCAGGTGGTGAATCTGGATTCAGGACGGGTGATCCGTAAACTGGAACTGCCAGGGATGCCGCATCTGGGTTCGGGAATCACCTGGCAGTATCAGGGGCGGTCGGTTTTGGCCACACCCAATATGAAGGAGGGGGTAGTCAGTATCATCGACATGACCACCTGGAAAATCATCAAGCGCATTGACACTCTGGGCCCCGGTTTTTTCATGCGCAGCCACGAGAACAGTCCGTATGCGTGGGTAGATGTGTTTTTCGGGCCAGATAGTGATGCAATGCATGTTATCGACAAAAGCACCCTGAAAATAGTAAAAACCCTGCGCCCGGCACCAGGCAAGGTTTCAGCTCATGTCGAGTTTACCAGGGATGGTTCCCGTGCGCTGTTGAGCATCTGGGACAAAGAGGGTGCGCTGATTGTCTATGACAGTCGTACCCTGAAAGAACTCAAACGCATCCCGATGCGTAAACCCTCGGGAAAATACAATGTGCATAACAAACTGACGCGCTCCAGCGGAACCAGTCATTGAACCTGGGAA
Source organism: Gammaproteobacteria bacterium (assembly GCA_024277595.1). Taxonomy (GTDB): domain Bacteria; phylum Pseudomonadota; class Gammaproteobacteria; order Thiohalospirales; family Thiohalospiraceae; genus DRMK01. The sequence continues at coordinate 1,740 of JAJRUV010000124.1, read as the reverse complement.
ATGCAGTTGAGCGCTTACCCGGGTTATTGACTCAACTCGTGCCAGAGTGTGAGTTCCCCGACAGGTCTAACAACATACGTGACTTATACGCAGTGTAGCCGTTACAATTGAGCTGCTGAGCAAGCAAGCAGGCAGGCCCGGGTGGCGAAATTGGTAGACGCAAGGGACTTAAAATCCCTCGGTGGCGACACCGTGCCGGTTCGATTCCGGCCCCGGGCACCATTATCAAAAATCAATAATTCGCGCTTCTTGCCGCTCTTTAATATTTCTTACGTTAAAACAGTTAGTTAACACATAATCTATCTTTTTATTCCTGCGCGCTACCCCTCTTTTTCCCGATTGATGTATGATCTCCTTACGCCAAATCTACGCCATTGGCGTAAATTTAGAAGAATCAGAGATGGCCGCATTCAGAAAACGGAACGGGGGTTGGCGCGCCGAGGTGTGCATCAAGGGCATGCGCGCATCGGCGACGTTTACCACCAAGCGGGAAGCCCAGGCCTGGGCGGCGCAGGAAGAGACCAGGCTGCGGGAAGACTCCGCCGGCAAGATCCCGAACAAGCCGTTCCGCGATCTGCTCGCTGATGTATCGCTGCGCATGCTCGCGCCGACCGCAGAAGAAACGGAGAAGCTGCTGCATACGCTGGGGTACTCACGGGAAGCGCCACCAGAGACGGCATCGGCGCGGCCTATCTCTTCGCCATCGAGACGGTGATGCGCGCGGGGGAGATCTGCAGCCTGGAATGGCGGCATGTCAATGAACGGCATGTGCATTTTCCGAAGACGAAGAATGGCTATGCGCGGGACGTGCCGTTGTCGGCCGAGGCGCGTCGTATCATCGAGCAGCTACGGCCTTTGAACGGCGAGGAGGACACCGTGTTCTGTGTGGCAACGGCCAGCCTGGATGCGCTGTTCCGCAAGGCAAAAGCACGCGCGCTCATTGAAGGTCTGCACTTCCACAATACGCGGCGCGAGGCGCTCACAAGGTTGTCGAAGGTGTTCGATGTGATGGAGCTTGCCCGGATTAGCGGGCACCGTGATTTGCGAGTGTTACAGAATGTCTATTATGCGCCATCGGTGAAAGACCTGGCGGACAAACTCGACTAGGCAATCCGGTTTTCCTGGTGTTTCTCGGCCCAGGCGATCACCTCTTTGGCCTTCCATAAAGGTTGTCCCCGGCCTTTGCTACCGACAACTGGATGGCCTGGGGGAATCCGGGCAGGGCGGTGAAGCGTTCATGCACCACCGCCTCGGATCGCTTCAGGTAGGCGGCGATCTCCTTTACAGACCACAAGTCCACCGTAATCGGAATGTGCGGGGACAGGTTGTTGATCGCGTTCAGGAGTAGTTCGATCTGATTCATACTTGTGTTACGTCGTTGTGATTTATGTTGGGCATCGCCGACACCCACCGGCAACTTTTCCTCATTTTTCTCCACATGGTTCGCATTTCGTTTAATCAGACAGTTGATAGTAACCCCACGGCGATTCATTAACATGTTCGAAAACTCGCCCCGTGCGTGGCGCTTTCGGACATGTTTGCTGTTTTGGCCCATGGCAAACTGCTGCCACCTCAATCAACATCTGGAAAGCACAGATTGTTGTATTGCATGCATTGACACTAACACCGTGTAATTTGCTAAATCAAAAATAAATGGTAATTATTCAGCTCACCCCTGAAATCGATCAAGTCCCATTTGCGCTGTAAATTCACCTCTACAGGATTGATATTGCTCCCGGT
>JAJRUV010000123.1 GCA_024277595.1 Gammaproteobacteria bacterium | reverse complement strand
CTGCCACCCGCTGTCTGGCTTCGTCGACGAAGCCTACCAGATCGCGGCCGGAAACGTTGGCGATGACTACGGCCATGCGATGTCCATTTTCACGACTGGCCGATACGGGCCCTTCGGTACGCTCCAGATGGACGATATCAGCCAGCTGAACCCGCCGTCCATCGGCCAGCACAATGGATTGACCGGCAAAGTCGGCTGGTGAATCGCGCAGGGAGGCCGGTCCCTTGATCACCAGCGGAATGCGGCGGCTGCCGTCATACACGGTGCCGAGATGTAACCCTTCCACCTGTGCTCGCAGTGCATCCTCCAGAGTGTCCACATCCAGCCCCATGCGGCCTGCCGCGAGCCGGTCCACCACCAGACGCAGGTATTGCGCCCCCTCGTTGCGCGGGCTGTAGACTTCTTCCGCCCCGGGAATCTGCTGGATGATTTTGACAATGGCATCGGTGGCGTGATTCAGCTCCTGCTGATTGTCGCCGAACACCTTGATTGCCAGATCGCCCCGTACGCCGGTCAGCATCTCGTCCACTCGCATCTGGATTGGCTGGGTAAAGGCGAAGGAAACCCCCGGAAAGTCGGTGATCACCTCACGGATGGCATCGGCCAACGCCTCGTTGTCCGGTAGCGTCCACTCTTCGCGGGGTTTGAGGATCAAAAAGCTGTCGGTCTCGTTCAGCCCCATCGGGTCGAGTCCCAGTTCATCACTGCCGACTCGTGAAACCACGCCGACCACCTCCGGCACCCGTTCCATCAACACCTTTTGAAACTGCATGTCGATAGCGATGGACTGCTCCAGGCTGATTGAGGGTAGCTTCTCCAGTTGCACGATCATGTCGCCTTCATCCATGGTGGGCATGAAGGTTTTGCCGATCAGGGTATACAGGCCGGCGGCGGCCAGCATGGCAGCCAGCGCCACGCCGAGGACAATCCGGCTGTTGTTCAGCGACCAGCTCAGTACCGGGCCATAGACTGCCTGCATCTTGCGCACCAGCCAGGGATCCTGATGGGAGACCTTGCCCAGCAGAAATGAGGCCAGTACCGGCACGATGGTCAGTGACAGAATCAGCGAACCGGAAAGCGCAAATACAATGGTCAATGCTACCGGTGTAAACAGCTTGCCCTCCAGTCCCTGCAGGGTTAGCAGCGGCAGGAATACAATGATAATGATCAGAATTCCCGAGGTTACCGGGGTCGACACTTCACGTACTGCGCGGTAGATGAGATGCAGGCGTGGCAGTCGTCCCTGCTCGCGCTGCCGGGCCAGGTGGCTGACGATATTCTCCACTACCACCACTGCGGCATCCACCAGCATGCCGATGGCGATCGCCAGCCCTCCCAGTGACATCAGGTTGGCTGACATGCCAAAAAAGTACATCAGGATAAAGGTTATCGTTGCTGCGAGAGGCAGTACCAGCGCCACGGTGAGCGCGGCGCGCCAGCCACCCAGAAACAGCAGTAGCAGAATGAGCACCAGAATAATGGCCTCCCCCAGTGCCTTGGTGACGGTACCGACCGCCTGATCGACCAGTTGCCCGCGATCATAGAACACCTTGATCTCGACCCCGTCCGGCAAGCCGGATCTCAGTTCATCGAGCTTGCTGTGCAGACCGGCTACCAGTTCGCGGGCATTGGCGCCGCGCAGGCCCAGTACCAGCCCCTGCACCACTTCGCCGGTACCGTTGTGGGTGACGGCGCCGTAGCGGGTCAGTGAGCCAATGCGTATCTTGGCTATCTCGCCCACTCGCACCGGCTGGACGGGATCCGGGCGCACCACGATGGCAGCGACATCCTCCAGCGTGCGGATGGCGCCTTCGGTTCTCACCAGCAGTACCTCTTCACCATCGTTGAGGCGTCCGGCGCCGTCATTGCGATTGTTGTTCTGTAGTGCCTGTTGCAACATCTCCAGGCTGATGCCGCGCGCCATCATGCGGGCGCTGTCCGGTACCACTTCAAAGGTGCGCGCCAGACCACCCAGAGCGTTGACATCCGCCACGCCGGGCACCGTGCGCAGGGCAGGGCGGATCACCCAGTCGAGCAGATCCCGGTGCTCGGTAAGGGAGAGGCCGCCCCCCTCGATGGTGAACATGAACATCTCGCCCAGCGGGGTGGTCATTGGCGCCATACCACCGGAGACATCCGCAGGCAGATCTTCCCAGATGCCGCTCAGGCGCTCCGCTACCTGCTGCCTGGCCCAGTAGATGTCGGTGCCCTCAGCGAAATCCACGGTGATATCGGTCAGCGCATATTTGGCCACCGAGCGCAGCATACCCAGGTTGGGGATACCGAGAAGCTCCACCTCAACGGGGGCGGTAATGCGGGCTTCTACCTCTTCCGGCGTCATCCCGGGGGCCTTGATAATGATTTTTACCTGGGTGGTGGAGACATCGGGAAAGGCGTCGATGGGGGTATTTTCAAATGCATACCAGCCACCGCCGGCAAGCAGTGCAATGGCCAGCAGCATCAACAGCCGCTGGGTGAGGGAAAACTGAACCAGTCTGGCTAACACTATTCGTCCCCCTCCAGCCAGGCAGCTTTGAGCGCAACGGTTCCGGCGACTACGATCCGGTCACCGGGCTTGAAGCTGGCGTTGACCACCATGGTATTCGTCTCTTCAGCCGCAATGGATACGGCAACGGGCTGGAAACCCGCCGGGTGTTTTACGAACACCCACAGTTTGTTTCCCTGGCGAACCAGGGCCGTGCGCGGGATGCGAAAGCTCTGTCCGCTGCTGGTTGCTGCTGCCAGCTCCGCCTGGACGAACTGCCCCGGATGCAGCAGTTCCGCTCCATCCGCGATCTCTGCCCGGACCATGACCCCCTGGTCGATACCGTGAACCATCCGGCCAACGGTGATCACCTTGCCCAACAGTTTGGGCGTACGTACTCTGACCTTCGAGTCAACGGTAGTACTGCCCAGCTCTTTCAACGGAACCTGGATTTCGAGCCATAATGGAGCCAGTTTGCCGATTCGGTAGATGGGGTCGAGAGGGTTGAGCTGTTGTCCCGGTGTGGCCAACTGCTCCAGTACCACCCCGTCAAGCGGAGCGCGTACTGTCAGGGAACCTGACAAACGCCGATGGCTGGCCAGTTTTTGCAGTGAGCGTTTGTCCATACCGACCAGGCTCAGCGCCTGGTGATACTGCTCCACCTCTGTTTTGGCCTGACGGTAACGGGATAGAGACTCCAGATAGCGGCGCTCTGCAATGATCCCCTCTTTGTATAGCTGTTCGTCCCTTTGCCAATCGGCCTTGGCCAGATCCAGTTGGCTCAACGCGGTGAGGTAGTTGCGCTGTTGTTCGAGCAACTGCGGACTTTGAATGGTTGCCAGCGCCTGCCCCTTTTTCAGTTTCTGGCCTTCGGCCACCAGCAGGGTTTCCAGCAGACCGGTCTGCAGCGCACTGACTACGCGCAGCTGGGCATTGGGTACGACTACCTGGGCGGGGTAGGGGATACTCCATGACAGCTCAACAGCCTTGACCGGCGCCACTTTGATGCCCAGGGCCTGCTGTTGCTCCGCCGTTATGGAAATCGGTTTTGCCGTTACCGCGCCTCCGCTCAGACTCAACAGAATAGTGGCGATGAACAACGGGAAAAGTTTCATTCAGGTATTACTCCAAGTGCTAGATTGTATTGTGCAACGGCACGCTGGCGCTGTATCTGGCTGCGCTTAAGTTCCCGTGCTGCATTGACCGCTTGCTCACGGGCTTGCAGCAGCAGGTAGAGATCAGTTTCACCCAGATCGAAGGCGCGCTGACTCATGTTCATCCGCTTTTGTGCCAGTTGATCGCGGTGCCCGGCCAGAGTTAGCGCCTTTTCCGTGCGCTCCAGCTCCTGCCGGGCATGGATCAATTTCAGCTCCAGCTCTCTTCTGGTTCGGGTCAGAGCAGCTTCGCTGTGGGCCAGTTGCTCACTGGCTTCAGCCAGTGCAGGTGCATTCTGGGTGGAGGTACCGAATGGAACAGTGATCTCCGCCCCCAGTGAATCGTTATAAGGATCCTGTTCGATTCCCCGATCACGTTTGACGTACAGTGAAAAAACCGGGTTCTCCCGTCGCGCAATGCGCGTTTCTCTCTTCTGCATCGTTGTATGTTCCACGCCAAGCTGCGCCAGCCGGAGCAGGGGATGTTGCTCACTTATCTCCTTGAGTGGAGTGGATTCAACGGAGAAAGAGGTGGGAAGATCAGCAATACCGGTGTAGCTTGACCAGGCCGCCTGCTCACCGGCAAGGGCGGTCTGTGCATTTTGCACCAGCGCCTCACGGTTCAATTTTTCCTGCTGGACCATCAGCACTTCACTGCGGGGCAGCTCTCCGGCCTCTACCCGCCGGGCAACTGCCTTCTCCAGCGCCGCGGCGGAATCCAGATGCTGGATGTCCAGCAAGAGTTCACTCTCTGCCATCCGCAGCGCCCAGATCCGCTCCATTACCTCGCCAGCCACCTGCCATTTCAGCAGTTGTGCCAGCGTCTCTCCCTGAGTTTGCAGGGTGTTGGCCAGTTGCCGGCGTACCTTGCGCTGGCCCGGCAGCCACAATGGCAGTGCTACGCTTGCCCCGGTCTCACGGTAGCCCTGTTCCCCACCGAACTCATCGGTCCAGTGGGCCAGACCAATGGCGGGATCGCCTCCCAGCCAAGCATCGGCCTGTTTCCGATAACCTTCACTGACCTGCTGGCGTGCGGCGGAAAGTTTCTGATCAGGGTGCCGTTGTGCTGCTGCCTCGATGACCTCACCCAGGGTTGGGGCGGCAACTGCGGGTAAAGCGATGCCTGAGATGCCCAAGAATAGTAAATAGCAGAATGACTGTTTCAATATATACCTCTGTAACTCAAAAAATTCATCAGTGATGGATAATTCGCTTCAGCTTAATGACTGAACCTGAACCGAAGCTGAATAATCCGGTATTGTCCATGCCTGTTTGCTGAATTGCCAGGCAGGAGCATTTGAACCTGGGCACTGCAGTTGACCGCTCTCATGTTATGTTAACCTGCTGATTTATCATGCTCCGCAAGGTGGATATTGGTTCTTCACCAGAATGTACCCTCATTCGTTCCAGGTTGTCAGACCATAAATCCATCTCCTTTCAACGGTGAAAATAAAAAGCAGCAGGCAATCGGCCAACCTAATCTGTAGAATCGCGTGCCGTTTTCTCTACCGGAAAAAACAGGATCTGTCTGCCTTCAACAGCAACAGGCCAAGGCTTGTTGTTACTTACATAATAATTAATATTCTGATATGCTGGCCTCTGCTTTCTACAATGAAAATGCACCATCAACTACCCGTAATGGCCGGCTCGCCTGCCATTGCTCGGCGCTATACCCAAACTACGTGGAAATGCAGTTTTTTGAGTCCGTCTGAAACCGCAATGCCGCGTTGCAGTTTCAGTCAGACTCAACAATCCCGCACTTCCAGGTAGTTTGGGTATATGCGTTAGATCAACGTGTTATTTTGCGTCAATTTGACATTGAGTTAGGTTGGTAAAACAGTCAATCCCTATACATTCGCATTAAGGAGTAAAAAATGACGTTAACAAAAAAAATGGGGGCCGAGTTTATTGGTACATTCTGGCTGGTACTCGGAGGTTGCGGTAGCGCTGTTCTAGCAGCCGCATTTCCAGATGTAGGTATTGGTTTGCTAGGCGTTTCTCTGGCTTTCGGGTTAACCCTGTTAACAATGGCATTTGCTATTGGTCATATATCCGGCTGTCATATTAATCCGGCAGTTTCAGTTGGTCTTTGGTTGGGTGGAAGGTTTCCAGCGACAGAGCTGGGGCCATATATAGTGGCACAAGTTGCGGGTGGTATAGCTGGTGCAGCAGTATTGTATGTTATTGCTTCCGGGCAAGCGGGGTTTGATGTTACTGCAGGATTTGCTTCAAACGGTTATGCTGAACACTCGCCTGGTGGGTATGGCTTAACAGCGGCACTAGTAACTGAAATAGTTATGACTTTCATGTTTTTGATAATTATTTTAGGTGCAACAGATAAACGGGCACCTCAAGGGTTTGCTGCTATACCAATTGGCCTTGGCCTTACTCTTGTTCATCTCATCAGTATTCCTGTTACAAATACATCTGTTAACCCGGCAAGAAGTACGGGAGTTGCAATCTTTCAAGGAGATTGGGCATTATCCCAATTATGGCTTTTTTGGCTTGCCCCTATTGCAGGAGCTATTTTGGCAGGAGTTGTCTACCGCTGGTTCGAAAAGGAAGATAAAGTCTAGTACTCCGTCAAGGTGATAAATCAGGATACAGCGCTCCTGTGGTGTCCCGCTGCGGCGTTGCAGTGTTTGACAAGGGCGACAGCCATTGCCTGCACACTGCGCCTTGCTGCGAAACACCACAGGAACGCTGTATCCTGATTT
>JAJRUV010000122.1 GCA_024277595.1 Gammaproteobacteria bacterium | reverse complement strand
TGGTTGGCATCAACTTTTTGAACCTGGTTGGCAAGGCAACGTTGCTGTTGGGCAGATCGGCGGTTAAAGTGGTGTCTCATGAAGGTTGCCTCGGGGTCGGTGGGGTGGATGTCTGTCAACAAACATCTTATCCAATCCTGAGCCAGCCTTCTTCTTTTTCAATAAGTTGGCGCGCACCGCTCGTTTCGGCGGGGCTTAACTTAGTGCCATTCAACTCCACATTGTTTTCAATCAGTTCCATCGGAAGCTTGGGTCGAATCTGATTGACGGGGATTGAGGTGCCGATCTGCAGACAAGGATTGCCGTTTGTGCACAAACCAACAGAGATCGACTCTACGCCATCGATGGTTAAGATGCTTGATTCATGTTTGTTGCGGAGTTCTTCTATTTTCTGTATATCGGCATCCATGAAGTTGTCTCTCTGGTTTGCATTGCAACTGATTAACAGGGAAAAGCCGGCAAACAACACCATCAACATGCCAATCTGGAGTCGTATTAATCGTTGCATAAGTATTCGCAGTCTATATATTGTATTTTCAACGTGAAAAGACGTTATTCTAGCGCGAGAACTTATGCAACGATTAATAATACGGGGATGGTGGAATATTCTCCCTGAATAGCATAATAGAGTGGACGCCCCAAAGGGGCGCCCTTTCCAGCTGTCCTAGGAGTCTGTCGGATTTGGGAATAATCTACTGCGCTGATGGGAGAGCGGCCAAAATGTCCCCGGTTTTTCGTCAAATAGCCCCACTATTCGCCTCAAAACCGGAAATATTTTGACTCGTTCTCCCACCAGCTCGCTACGATTACCCAAACCCGACAGGCTCCTAGAAAACATGACAGTGGGGTACGCACAGGTAGTTCGCGGCACCGGTGGAGAAATCATTCTTGGCGTAGGAACCGCTGCCGCGCGCATACGCGTACAGACCGATTGTGCAACGGATATAGGCCCAGTCGTCCTTGGCGAGAAGATAACTGCTCTGCGTATGCCGGTCGATGTCCATCCTGCGATTCATGTTGATATTGTCATTGCCTTCATCGTACATGGTAACACTGTTCCACCCTTTCCAGTTGTACTGGTGGACGTTGGTCCAGGCAGTCGCTTTCACGTCGGCGCGCTTCGAGGTAAAGACTCCATCATCTGATTTGACGATGACATAACCACGAAGACGAAACAGCGGCCGAACACTATAGAAGCGAGTGGCATTGGGCTTGAACCAGAATCCGAAATCGATCCATAACTGGATTTTTCCAACACCGGTTCCAAACAGACCTGAGCCAGCCCCTTTTGCCCAATTGTAGTGGTTTTTACAACCACCACCTCCAAGTAGAGTCTGGGATGCGGTGGAAGACGCTTCGATGAGTTCGTCCTGAACATCGTCATCCGAGAAACTTCCTACCCAATGGGGTGTTAACAACGAGGCTCCGTCTGGCAGGAATGATCCTTCAATATCCGGCCCGGAGACAGGCGCCGATTGTTGCGACTGCTCATCCATTCGTGCTTCGATCTCCAGTAACTCCTTGTCGCTGTTGGCGGTAAGTTCCAGATTGAGCGCATCAAGATTGGACATATTGAGGCCCATCGCGTTAATGGCCTCTATCCCGGTCTGATATTGCTCCCGGGTGCTTTTTGCCTGGAGCCGTTTTTCTGCAATGAGTTCCGCCATTTCGTGGTCGCGTTCTTCGGTAATCTCGCGGGTAATGGTTTCGTGCAGGTCGTGTAATGGATTTGGGTTTTTCATGATAAATTTTCCTTTAAATGGGAGTAAGGTTCAGGCAGTGATGATTTCGACACCAAGCGACATCAGTACATTGCTGATGTTGTTGTGTACAGTGACCTTTCTTGAGCCGGCAAACAGCAATCCAGTCGCTTTTCGATCTGTCCTGCTCATCAGCAGGGATCCAGAATCACCACCTTCAGACATGTCAGTAGTCAGGGTCTGGTTGTGGAAGTAGGCGATGCCAACACCAAAATTGACTGCTATGGTTGCGTCGATGCCGATTACTTTGCCGGCCGTAGTTCCGGTAGTGCGCCCGCTCTTGACCACGTTCATCCCCAACGTTGCCTCTACCGTACCTTTGGGAATACCCAGACTAACTACCGATGCAATCACCTTGCGCAGTGACACCGGTTTGGCCAGCGCGGCATCCACCAGGTTATAGCGCTTCGACTGGTTGAACCGGATGGGCACGAAGCGATCCAGCCGGGCGACCAGATCTGCGGGATAAGTTCCACCATCATATTTTCCAGGTTGCAGGATTGGGTCACCTTTGCGTGCTGCATTCGAGTTGGCCAGTATGTGATTGTTGCTGAGAATATAGGTGTGGCATGGATTGCAGACATCCCTCACCAGACAACCAAAGGTTCCGGCCGTGACCTTGTAGTGACCAATGCTGTAACCCGGCCTTGCCGGTCGAACTCTGCTCTTGAAAGCCAAGGCTTCTACGCGACCAATCTCGAGCACGTCCGTTTTGACGTCATCAAGATTCGGGGGAATAATGGCATCGGGTGCCAACTCTTTTTTGTCCAGCTTTTTCTCTACATAGACATGAACACAAAGTGTGCTCGTCTCTTTCCCTTTGCTCTTTTTATAGCCAACGCCAACACCCACTACATTTGGCATTGTGAGCAGGTCATCTTGATTGGCTTCTTTGGTTTCCTGCACTGCGGCTAATCGGATAGCGCTCTCTTCATCTTTCATGATCAGAGTTCTCTTTTCGTTAAGTTAACAGTTAACCTGTCTCCAGGTTTCTTGGGGAAGGGAAATCAGGCTGTGGATTTCCTCGTGAATACCTTCATTTGCCCTTCGTGAACAAGTTTGTCCGATATGGCAGCGACTGGCTGTGATTTCCACTACTGAAAAATCGTGAAAAACTCACAACGAAAGAGTGTCGACAGGAGGTTATTGACCCGGTATAGACAGGGATTGTGCCCGGGGTTTCAATAATGCCTCGGGTCAAGAGTTCGATTCCGTCCCACGAACCGCAGCAGACTGGTATCTGGTTGATTGGCAGACCAGAACACCAGGAGCATGCGTACTGGTCTTAACCGTAAAAGAAACGCTATAATAAAGACAGATTAAACCTGTCCCGGTTCGGATCTCTAGTTTCACACAGGCTGCTATTGCGGCAGAATGGATATCTGAAGGGATAAACGAGTCTGATTGATGATGAACAACCAACAAAACAGCTACACATACGAAGAACTCATCACATGCGGAAAAGGAGAACTTTTCGGTTCCGGTAATGCCCAGCTGCCCCTGCCCCCGATGCTGATGTTTGATCGCATCACTCTCATCACTGATGAAGGGGGTGTGCACGGCAAGGGCCAGATCCGGGCCGAGCTGGACATCAGGCCGGATCTGTGGTTTTTCGACTGCCACTTCGAGGGCGATCCGGTGATGCCGGGTTGTCTTGGGCTGGATGCCATGTGGCAGCTGGTCGGGTTTTTTCTCGGCTGGGACGGCGGCCCCGGTCATGGCCGGGCTCTTGGTGCCGGTGAGGTCAAATTTAGCGGTCAGGTGCTGCCCAAGAACAAGTTGGTGACCTATCAGCTGGATCTGAAGCGTGTCATCAAACGCAGGCTCTATATGGGAATTGCCGATGCGACCATGGAGGTGGATGGCCGGCAGATCTACACGGCCAATGACCTGCGCGTCGGGTTGTTTACATCAACTGAAGGTTTTTGAGGTCAGATTATGCGGCGAGTGGTAATTACCGGACTCGGTATCGTTTCCAGTATTGGCAATAACAAGCAGGAGGTGTTGACCTCGCTGCGCGAAGGGCGCTCCGGTATCGAGCACAGTGATGAGTATGCGGAGATAGGCTTTCGCTCCCATGTTCACGGCCCGGTTCGCCTGGACTACCGGGAGCTGATCGACCGCAAACTGTTGCGCTTCATGGGCGATGCTGCCGCATTCAACTATCTGGCCATGCGTGAGGCAATTGCTGACTCCGGGCTGGATGAGCCGGATATCTCCAATCCCCGCACCGGGATTATCGTTGGTTCCGGCGGGGCGTCCAATGTTACGGTGGTAGAAGCCGCCGATATTCTGCGCAGCAAGGGGGCGAAGCGAGTTGGCCCCTATCGTGTTCCCAAGGCGATGGGCAGCACCACCTCCGCCAATCTGGCTACTGCCTACAAAATCAAGGGGATCAATTACAGTATTAGTTCCGCCTGCTCGACCAGTGCTCACTGCATTGGTAGCGGTGCCGAGCAAATCCAGTTGGGCAAGCAGGATATTGTGTTTGCCGGTGGCGGTGAGGAACTGCACTGGTCGATGTCGGTGCTGTTTGATGCCATGGGCGCACTCTCGTCCAAATATAATGATACGCCGGCTACCGCTTCGCGCGCCTTTGATGCCAACCGGGATGGTTTTGTTATCGCCGGTGGGGGCGGGCTGCTGGTACTGGAAGAGCTGGAGCATGCCAGGGCGCGTGGAGCCAAAATTTATGCTGAAGTGGTTGGTTACGGCGCGACTTCTGACGGTGCTGATATGGTTGCACCTTCTGGTGAAGGTGCGGTGCGTTGCATGCAGATCGCCATGAGCAGTGTCGATGGACCAATCGATTACATTAATGCCCACGGCACCAGTACCCCGGCCGGTGATGTCACTGAATTGAAGGCGGTCAAATCAGTGTTTGGCGACCAGTTACCGGCCATCTCGTCGACCAAATCGCTTACCGGCCATGCGCTGGGAGCAGCCGGGGTCAATGAGGTTATCTATTCCCTGTTGATGATGGAGAATAACTTCCTCGCTGTATCGGCCCATATAGAACAGCTGGATCCGGAGGCGGAAGGATATCCCATTGTGCGGCAGCGGCAGGATAACGTCACTTTGAACCGCATTATGTCCAACAGCTTCGGCTTCGGCGGCACCAATGCCTGCGTGGTGTGCCAGCGCTGGTCGGAGTGACTGCGTACTGCAGGCCTGCACAGTTGCGGCTGCATTGTGTGGAGCCTGTTTGTCCACATATCCTGAATGCATGATTCAAGTTTGAGACGAAATTCCTCGTTGCTCAGAATTCTGGCTGATGGTCGCTTCCATTCCGGCCAGCAGCTGGGCAGGGATCTGGGTGTAAGCCGTACCGCCATATGGAAAAAACTGAAATCACTTGAGGAGATTGGCCTCAAAATTCAGGCTGTTAGTGGCAAAGGCTACCGCCTCTCCCGGCCACTCGAACTGTTGCAGCATGAGCAAATTTTCACTCAGTTAAACAGTAACAGCCAGAGGTTGCTCAACCGGTTGGAGATTCTGTCTGAAACCGACTCGACCAACCGCTACCTGATGAATCGGAGGGAGAGCGGTGTGGCCTGTTTTGCTGAATATCAACAGGCCGGACGTGGCAGGCGGGGACGTAGTTGGCACTCTCCGTTTGCCGCCAGTATCTGTTTTTCCCTGACCTGGCATTTTGGTGATACCGCAAGCTCGCTCTCCGGCTTGGGTCTGGCTGTGGGCGTGTGGATAGCAGATGCGTTGCAGGCGGCAGGAATAACGGGGGTCGGATTGAAGTGGCCCAATGATGTATTGTACAACGGCCGCAAGCTGGGAGGGGTTTTGATAGAGATGAAGGGGGAAACGGCAGGGCCCTGTCAAACCATCATCGGCATCGGACTCAACGTTAATTTGCCCGAAACAATGGCCGAGACCATCGATCAACCCTGGATCGACATCCGTACCATCACCGGGCAACAACCTGAACGCAACCAGATTGCCGGGTTACTGCTGCACCATCTGCTGACGGGATTGTCCTGCTATCAGATCAACGGCCCGACTGCCGTACTGGAGCGCTGGAACAAGCTGGACTGCCTGGCCGGCAGGCAGGTGAAACTTCATTTTCCCTCGGGAGTTTTGACGGGAACAGCCCGTGGCATCGACAAGACCGGGGCACTGCAGCTGCTCTGTAATGACGGACTGCACTCCGTTCACAGTGGTGAGGTTACTCTGCGATCCACCACTTCGGCAGGGTAAGCTCGATGAACTGGCTGATCATCGATTTCGGCAACACCCGTCTCAAATGGGCGCAATGGAACGACAACCAGCTTGGGCCGGAAAACGCTATCGAATACGGGTGCTACTCTCTGCAGCAGTTATGGAATCAGTGCTGGGGAAACCTGACTCATCCACAACGGGTCATCGTTGTCAGTGTGGCAGAACAGCGCGCAAACCGGTCGTTGTCCGCGTGGTGCGACGAGACTTGGGGTATCCCCGCGGAGTTCCTTCACAGCAGTGCCTGGGCCTGCGGTGTATCCAATGGTTATCAGAATCCCTCCCGGCTCGGGGTTGATCGCTGGGCAGCGCTCATCGCGGTACAACAGCGGTTTCCTGGACAGACCGTTTGTATCGCTGACTGTGGAACGGCCGTTACCATCGATGCGCTGGACGGCAACGGCCAGCACCTGGGTGGGGTCATTCTGCCCGGTCTGAACGCGATGCGGGCTTCATTACAATCCAGCACCGCCGGAATCAACCTGCAAGAAAGCCCTCCCATATCGGAAAGCGGTGATTTTGGACGGGATACCGAGAGCGCGATAACACTGGGCTGCCTCTGCGCCATTACCGGTGCAATGGCGCAGACAGCGGGAAAACTAGGTAAAACAGCAGAATCTGAAGTAATATGCATCATCACCGGCGGTAATGCAGAGCAACTGTTCTCCTGTCTGGATGGCAAGTGGCAACACCGGCCGAAACTGGTGCTTGAGGGGGCAATGATTTTGGCTGACAACAACACAACAACAAGTACATAGACGACGATGAGGTGGTTATTTCTGCTGTTGCTGACGGTTAACATTATCTTTTTTTCCTGGAACTGGATAGCGGAAAGGGGTACTGGTAGTTCCTATCCACAGGAGTTCGCGCACTCACCAAAAGGCAAAAAACTGGTGCTGCTGCACGAGATTGAATCAACTGCGGCGGGAAAACCCGCAGTGGATGAACGACTGCTGATGACCCCGGAAGGCGGCTTTTGTTATGTGCTTGGCCCGTTTATCTCCAGCACGGAGGTGGCCCGGGCGGCAGCCCGAACATCAACTATTTCGGCCATCGTAGAGCGGCGCTGGGGCAGGATGCGGCAGAGTTCAGGGTACTGGGTCTATATTCCTTCTGTCACCAGCGGGGGCGCCCGCAATATTTTGCGTGGCCTCTTTGCTGCCGGGATAGGCGATGCCAGGCTGGGTAATTCAACAAAGATGAAACATGCAGTATCACTGGGAGTTTTCCCGGACTTGGAAAAAGCCCGGAAACGTCTGCTCGAAGTAAAAAAGCACGGTTTTGACGTTGCGATTAACAAGGCGCAGATCAGAAAACGCCAATACTGGTTGGCGTTGCGTGGCAACGAAGGCCAGAGATTGCCAAAAAACAGGCTTGACAGTCTGATCGAGAACACACAGGAAGCGAAGGTGGAGCAGCGTCCCTGCGCCGGCGTGGAGCAATAGGAGCCTCATTTCTTCTGCTCTCGGATGATGCTTGTGCAATGACAACTTTTACCCGACAGGTCGAGCGTTCGCGCCAAGCCACATGGGGGCTGATAGCAGCGGTAACCCTGCTGCATCTGCTGGTTTCACCCGGCATCGGACTCAGTGTGGACGAGGCCCATTATGCGCTCTATGGCCTGCATCTGGACTGGAGCTATTTCGACCACCCCCCCATGGTTGGCTGGTTACAGGCACTGATTCTGCCCTTCGCTCAAAGTGATTTTGCGCTGCGGCTGATTCCCATAGCATTGTCTGCCGCCGCCAGCGTGGTGCTGTATCAGCTGGCACGGGAGCTGTTCCCCGAACAGTCACCGTGGCTGGGGTTTGTCGCGGTTGTCCTGTTCCAGGGCGGCATTATCATCCAGTTGCTGGCGTTGGCAATGGTTCCTGATGGCCCTTTGCTGTTGTTTGGCCTGCTGGCGATACGTTATCTGCGCCGTGCACTGAACCAGAACCGGCTGCCAGACTGGTTGCTAAGCGGTCTGTTTCTTGGCCTGGCGGGATTATCCAAGTATACCGCCATTTCCCTGGCGGCAGGGGCATTGCTGGCGCTGATAACAAACCGGCGTTGGCAGCGTCTACTGTCACCGGGGCTGTGGCTGGCTGTTGGCATCGGTTTTCTGCTGATCCTGCCGGTGCTGTGGTGGAACCATACTCACGACTGGATCTCCTTTAATTACCAGCTTCAACATGGCACCAAGGGCAGCCACTGGAGTGCCGAACGGTTCCTGCTCAGCCAGGTGGGGCAGCTGCTGGCCTACGCTCCTGCGCTCTACCTGTTTGGCTGGGCTGCACTGCTTCAGGGGTTCCGGGAGTCCCGGCATCCCGGAGTCCGGGACTCTCTCTGTTTCGCCCTCCCGGTACTGCTGCTGTTTGGGTGGAACGGGGGATTCTATACTACCCTTCCACACTGGACTGCGCTCGGGTGGGCCATTGCAGCGCCGCTCACCGCACGATGGGTTATCCATCGCTGGCAACAGCGCCCGATGCGAATCATGGTATGGACTTCTGCTATCTATTCCGGCCTCCTTATCCTGGTGGTATACAGTCAGCTGCTAATCCCCTGGATGCCATTCCAGACCGACAATCACCCGCTGCGCGATCTCTACGGCTGGGAGCAGGCCGCCCGGCAGGCCGAGCGGCTACGCCAGGAACTGCCGGACTCCCTTGACAATCCGGCACAGATTTTTGTGGAAAACTGGACCTATGCCAGCCGTATCGCCTGGTATGCGCGCCCGGCACCGGTGCAGGTGCTGGATCAGCGTTTTGATCAGTTTGATCTCTGGTTCGGTTCACCCCGGAAAGGAACGCGCGGTATCCTGGTGACACCCTCTTACTATCAGGGTAAATCCGGCGCTCGGTATTTTGCTGATTGCACAGAGCGGGAATCGCTACCCATTTTGCTGAACGGCAGGCCTGCGGTTACCTTCCGCTTCTTCGACTGTGAGGGTTATCACGGCAGTGAACAAAACTGACCTCCGTTTCCGTTATCTCTGGATCCGGCCATGCTTCTGGGGCGTACCATTGGTGGCGCTAATCAGTATGGCTATCATCCGGGCGGCCGATCTGAACCTGCCCCTGTTTATCTGGTTCAACGGTTTGAGCCACTATACTGGAGGGGTATTGTGGTCACATCTGACCCTGCTGGGTGAGGGGGTGGTAGCGCTGGTGCTGTTACTGCCTTTTGTTGGTCGTCGCCCGGATATTGTGCGGGCAATGATGGTAGCCGCGCTGCTTGCCATGGTGTGGGCGTTGGGTCTCAAGCCGTTGGTGGGGGCCATGCGCCCTGCGGCGCTGTTATCCGCCGATGTGCTAACGGTTATCGGACCCGTTCTCAAGCAGTACTCCTTCCCTTCCGGGCATACCACGACCATTTTCACCCTTGCTGGCGTACTGTTTCTGCATTCCGGATCACGAGGGGTTCGTCTGGCGCTGCTGTCACTGGCTGTAGTTGTAGGCTGTTCCCGCATGATTGTCGGGGCGCACTGGCCAATGGATGTGCTCGCCGGAGCATTCGGTGGCTGGCTTGCTGCGGGATTTGGAACCCTGTTGGCCCAACGCTGGCAAGCAGGGTTGCAACCGGCGGCACAACGTGGTTTTTCCCTCCTGTTGGTGATGCTGGCAGCGTGGCTGCTGCTGTATCACCGCACCGGTGATCTGGATGTTGCGATTTTTCGGCGGGCTATTGCCATCTCCTGTCTGCTGTTGGCGTTGCCAGGATTATGGCGGCTGAAGAAGCTATGGTAATACCCGTAATTCTGCTGAAATGGTATGATCCCTGCGTATATCCAGGTTCACCGCACACAACACCTCCCTTTCGTGAATGAAGAACGTAGTTAAAATAGTCGTTACACTTGCTATTTTTTTTCTTATCTTTCGCACTATCGATATCCGCAAGGTGGTGGTGACAATCGGTGATGCGCATCTGGGTTATGTAATGCTCGGCTTCGCCGCCCAGTTGTTTAGTACCTTCCTGGCCTCCTATCGCTGGAGTATTATCATGAAGGAGCTTTGTTTCGGCCAGCACTTTCTTTTCTATCTGAAAAGCTATTTCAAGGGGGCATTTTTTAACCAGGCATTGCCCACGAGTATTGGCGGCGATGCGCTGCGCGTGCTGGATATCGTGCGGCTGGGATTTCGCAAGCGGGATTCCTTCGCCGGGGTATTCATCGATCGGCTGGTGGGGCTTGTCGGCCTGTTGATGCTGAACCTGGTGGCCAACTTGTTGCGGCCCGGCCTGCTGCCCGATGAGATATTCTGGGTCATCAATGCACTCTCTGCCGGTGGAATTTCTGCCATCCTTATCCTGATGGCGGTACAGCGGTTTAATCTTGCCCGGTTCCGCTTTTTTCGTAAATCTTCCTGGTTGCGACCGCTTTACGGGTTATCACGGCGCACCAACCGGGTGTATCGCGGCACCAAAGGGGCGATCCAGGTTGCCATGACCATCCTTACCCATCTTTTTTCTGTCATCGCTTTCTATTGGCTGGCGCAAGGGGTGGGGATGCACTATGGATTGATAATCTTTCTGGTTATTGTTCCGCCGGTTATCCTGTTGACACTTGTTCCCGTCACCCTGGCCGGCTGGGGCGTGAGGGAAGGAGCCATGATCGGCCTGTTTACCCTGATCGGGGCCGACAAGACCATGGTGCTGTCCATGTCGATCCTTTACGGTTTGGCACTGATAGTGACCAGTCTCCCCGGTCTCTATTTCTACCTGGCCGGAAAACACCAGATTTAAGGGATCATCATCGAGAATTATGAAAATTGACACCATGCGGCGTATCGACCATCTGGCGGGAGTACCGCTTTGCTGGCTGGTCAGCGGCTTTCTGCATCTGTGGCAACGTTTCAGACCAGAACCAAAAACGGAACCCCGTCGCGTGCTGTTGATCGAGCTATCCGAGATGGGCAGCACCATCATTGCCGACCCCGCCATGCAGAAGCTGAAACGGGAGCTGGATGCCGAGCTTCATTTTGTTATCTTTGCCAAAAATGCACCCAGCCTCTATCTGCTGGACACGGTTCCCCGGCAGAATATCTTTACCATTCGTGAGGACAGCCTGCTGCATCTGGCCAATGATACGCTGGCCTTCCTGCGCTGGAGCCGGAAGACAGGTATCGACAGCGTCATCGATCTGGAGCTGTTCTCCCGTTTCACGGCACTGTTGACCGGCCTGTGTGGCGCACGCAACCGAGTGGGGTTTCACGCCTTTCACAATGAGGGGTTGTATCGTGGCGAAATGCTGACCCACCGGGTGGCCTACAACCCCCACCAGCACATTGCCAAAAACTTTATCGCTCTGGTCAATGCCCTGCTGGGCAAGCGCGAGGAGCGTCCCTATTCCAAGACAATCATCGGTGATGACGAGATCCGGTTGCGCAAGGTGTCTATCAGCGCCAGCCAGCAGTCCATTCTGCGGGAGAAGGTTCAACAGTGTGCTCCCGCCTGGCAGCCGGCGGAGCAGCGCCTGGTGTTGATCAATCCCAATGCCAGCGAACTGCTGCCCCAGCGCCGCTGGATGCCGGAGCGCTATGTGACGCTGATGCAGATGATTCTGGAGGAGTTTCCGGACGTGCTAATTCTGATCACCGGCGCCCCCGTCGAACAGCTGGAGGCGGAAGGGCTTCGGCATCAGGTCGGGGATGACCGCTGTATCAATTTCGCCGGCCAGTTGAAGCTGGCGGAGCTGCCGGTACTCTACAGCATTGCCACGCTGATGGTCACCAACGACTCCGGGCCGGGCCACTTCTCCGCTATTACGGATTTGTCCACCTTCGTGTTGTTTGGTCCGGAGACCCCTGCGCTCTATGGTTCGCTGGGGAATTCGACTCCCATCTACGCTGCACTGGCTTGTTCCCCCTGCGTCAGTGCCGCCAATCATCGCAAAACTCCATGCAGCGACAATGTCTGTTTGCAGGCGATCCAGCCGCAGCGGGTATTCAAAATATTGCGCCCTGTTCTGGACGAAAAGTAATACAATACCTTCTTATTCTTAATCTTCGCGATCAGACTCATGAGCCTAGACATTCAATCCATCCTGGCCGCTCACAATCAGGCTGTTGCCTGCATTGAAAACCTTGCCCCGCAGATTCGTGAAGCGGTCGAACGGATCCTGCGGGTTCTGGGTTATGGTGGACAGATCTACATCTGCGGCAATGGTGGCTCCGCAGCGGATTCACAACACTTCGCCGCCGAGCTGGCCGGTCGTTTCGAGCGGGAGCGGCGCGGTTTTCCGGTCATCTCCCTGACCACCGATACTTCGGCGCTGACATCCATTGGTAACGATTATGGTTTCGACCGTATTTTTTCCCGTCAGCTGGAGGCGCTGGCCAAACCTGGTGAACTGCTGATTGTCATCAGCACCTCCGGAAACTCCGCAAACATACTCAAGGCAGTCGAGTATGCCCGGGGGTGCAACATCCAGACGGTGGGCCTGCTGGGCCGTGATGGTGGCAAGCTGGCCTCCCTGGTGGATGTGGCGCTGAATATTGGAGTCGACAACACCGCCCGCATCCAGGAGGCGCATATCCTGATCCTGCACATGCTGTGCGAGGCGATCGAATCCGGCCATGAGACCGCACATAACCCTTCCTGATTTCAGTCGAGCCCGGATTCTGGTCGCTGGCGATGTGATGCTGGATCGCTACTGGCACGGGGGGACTTCGCGAATTTCGCCAGAGGCCCCGGTGCCGGTGGTGCATGTCAAGAAGATCGAGGAGCGGCCCGGAGGGGCCGGCAACGTGGCGCTCAATATCGCCGTCCTGGGAGCAAAGGCAATGCTCACCGGATTGACCGGTGACGACGAACCGGCCGACTTGCTGCAACAGCGGCTGGAAAGTGCCGGCGTGCAGTGTGAGCTGTGCCGCTTGTCCGGTTTCCCTACCATTACCAAATTGCGTGTCATCAGCCGCCAGCAGCAGCTCATCCGCCTGGACTTCGAAGATGACTTCACCACAGCGGAAACCGGCGCCATGCTGGAGAGCTACCTTCACCGTCTGCCCGATGCCGATCTGGTGCTGCTGTCAGACTATGCCAAAGGGGCTTTGCAATCCCTCGCACCATTCATCGAGGTAGCCCGCAGCGAGGGCAAGCGCGTTCTCATCGATCCCAAGAGCCGGGATTTCTCAATCTACCGCGGCGCCAGCCTGATTACGCCCAACCTGACCGAGTTCGAGGCGGTGGTCGGCCACTGCCGTCATGAGGATGAGCTGGTGGAAAAAGGGCTTTCCTTGCTTCAGGAACTGGAACTGGAAGCACTGCTGATTACTCGTGGCGAACACGGCATGACCCTGCTGCGTACCAGCCTGCCGGAGTTTCATCTGCCGACCCGGGCGCGGGAGGTATTCGATGTCACCGGTGCCGGGGACACGGTCATTTCGGTGCTGGCCGCCGCACTGGGTGCCGGGCAGTCACTGGAGAATGCCACCACCCTGGCCAACCTGGCGGCAGGAATCGTGGTGGGCAAGCTTGGCACCGCCGCCATCAGCGTCCCCGAACTGCGCCAGGCACTGCGCGACGACCAGGGGGGCGGCGGGGCAATGAGCGAGGAGCAGCTTGCCCTTGCAGTCCAGGACGCCCGCGCCCAGGGGGAGCGTATCGTCATGACCAACGGTTGTTTCGATATTCTCCACGCTGGTCACGTCTCCTATCTGGAGCAGGCCCGCCGGCTGGGCGACCGCCTCATCGTGGCGGTCAACGACGATGCCTCCGTTGCCCGTCTCAAGGGAAGCGGGCGTCCTGTCAATTCGCTCGATCATCGCATGGCGGTTCTGGCCGGATTGCAGAGCGTGGACTGGGTAGTGCCGTTCCAGGAACCGACACCGGAACGGCTGATCTGCCATATCCAGCCGGATTTTCTGGTCAAGGGCGGCGACTACCGGCCGGAAGAGATAGCCGGTTTCGAGTGCGTAACAGCCGGTGGCGGCGAGGTAAGGGTTTTGAACTTTGAGGAAGGGATGTCCACCAGCGGCATTATTTCCACCATCAGGAGCAAGCAATGATTATTGTGACGGGAGGCGCCGGATTCATCGGCAGCAATCTGGTCAAGGCGCTGAATGACAAAGGGCACCACGACATTCTGGTGGTCGATGATCTGAGTGACGGCACCAAATTCATCAACCTGGTGGACTGCACCCTCCTGGACTACCAGGATAAGGATGACTTCATCCGGCAGATCGAGGCAGGAACGGATTTTGACTCCCCGATAACCGCCATTTTTCATCAGGGTGCCTGCTCCACCACCACCGAGTGGGACGGCAAATTCATGATGAACAACAACTATCAGTACTCCAAATCGCTGCTGCACTACTGTCTGCAGCGTGAAATCCCGTTTCTGTACGCCTCATCGGCGGCTGTTTACGGCATGGGACCGGAGTTCCGGGAGTTCCCGGAATTTGAAAAACCTCTCAATGTCTACGGCTACTCCAAACTGCTGTTCGACCAGTATGTGCGTCGGCTGCTGCCCCGGATCCGCAGCCAGATAGCCGGGTTTCGCTACTTCAACGTCTATGGCCCCCGGGAGCAGCACAAGGGCAGCATGGCCAGCGTTGCCTTCCATCACAACAACCAGATCCGGGAAACCGGACGGGTCAAGCTGTTTGAAGGGTGCGACGGTTACGACAACGGCGAGCAGCGGCGGGATTTCATCTACGTGGGGGATGTGGCTGCCGTCAACCTGTGGTTCCACGAACATCCCGAAAAATCCGGCATCTTCAACCTGGGCACGGGACGCAGTCAGACCTTCAACGAAATCGCCCATGCCGTCATCGACTTCCATGGCAGCGGTGAAATTGACTACATTCCGTTCCCCGACCACCTGCGCGGCCGCTACCAGAGCTTCACTGAAGCTGACATCAGCACACTGTGTTCAGCAGGATACGAAACATCTTTCAAGACCGTCCAGCAGGGAGTGACGGAGTACCTGAAATGGCTCAACCCTTCCCCGGAGTAACCCCTGAGCTCTCCAGGAAATGGCGCAGCTGCATAATTTCGTTCTTGTCCTGCAGCGAGTGACCGTGATGCGGCAGGGAGAACACCGCCTCGTGACCATTCAGAGTCACCTTCACCCGTCCGGTTCGCCCCTCATGCATCTCCGCACCCAGATGAGACAGCAGGGAGGTGATCCTTTTCCAGTCGATATTGGTGTCGATTGGGTGAGCAAATATTTTCTGTAACGTAACCCGATGCTTGTGATTCATGATTTACTCCTCCATTACCCCCCAAAGCGTAACAGCGTTTCCCCATTGCAGACAACCGCCGGGTGGATTAGAATATGCGCTCGACGCAAAACGCTGGCGTAGCTCAGTTGGTAGAGCAGCTGACTTGTAATCAGCCGGTCGGGGGTTCGACTCCTCTCGCCAGCTCCATTTTCTACAAACAAACCTGCACTCTGTTTAGCCGACTACGATTTATGTCGTACTCAGGATTTCGTGACTCTGGTTCAAGGCCTAACTCGCAGCCAACGGGTGTTCCCCCTTGCAAAAGCCGCAACGCGGGGCCGGATCCTTTTTGAAACTCCTTGCTGTTTTCTGGTTACCCATAAAGTGCAGCCATCCTTGGCAGTCTTTCTGACATAGGTGGCGTTCTCACCGATACATACAAAAACCGGGGAAGCATATTTTCCAATTTGAAGCGGCGATTGAATCGGTAACAAAACTCCGCCAGGTAACGCGGGAAATGTTTCGGCTTGATCGCGTGGTACACACCATTAATTGCACACTTTTCACAATGGACTCATGTCGGCATCCTGCGGCTGTCACCGCCTTGAAGCATGCAAGCTCATCGGAAACAACAAGGCAGTTTGACGTGAGGTACTTCCTGGCCCAGCGTGCAATCTCTTTCGATTTGAATCCCTCAACCACATTCATGTTCATCGCGACAGGGTGGCCTTGAGCCTCAATAGAAACCGCGGCAACAAAGGGTATTTTGTTTTCCGAACCACGACCCCGCTTTCCTCCGCGAAGCTTACCACTCCGGTACACATCGTCCAATTGAACGATGCTACTCAGTCGCTTGCTATCGTCACGTTCTTTCATCACTTGCATCCGTTTCTGCTTGACGCTTCACGCCGTATTGTATGAAACACCTATCTGCTGTTTTAGTGCGAGTGCAGATAATTCTGTCCTGGCTTGAGTGAGTAGATGAATGGCCAAAAACCACTTGGTTAAAGGAAGTTTTGTTGCCTCAAAAATCGT